>CAYZPF010000132.1:0-6148 GCA_964479995.1 uncultured Muribaculaceae bacterium
GAGGACCCCCTGCTCCCAAAGCAGGTGCGCTAGCCAACTGCGCCACACCCCGAAATATAAAAAAGAACACCTTTTTGAAAGGGAATGCAAAAATAGAGATCTTTTTGGAAATTCCAAAAAATAGTGGTTTCCCTTTCTCTTTTTACATAATTGAGAAGAGCTCTCTTTTTAGAATCTCAATAGATTTTTTACCTTTCTTATCAGGAATGTAGATAAATTGTTGATTTTCGTTAATAACAGTAATTTTCCAGATACTATTATTAAACAGACTGTAAACCTCTTTTAAAGAGAGTTTAGTGGTAAAACGGGATGTGTAAATCTCTTTTTTCCCTTCGTTAAAGAGTAGCTTCAATTTTGTTGAACTCAATCTCTCCTCTCTGTTGAAAAATATTATTGAATCAAGGCTTTTAAATAGTATTTCATTAGCTAGTGAAAAGTTAACCGTAACACTGTCTTTTATTGAATCTTTATATCTGAAAGTGAAATCAATATATAGCTTTTCTTTCGAGCTGTTATTTTGAGTAAACCCCAGGGGTTTAATAAAATACTGCACACCCTCATCTCCGGTAAAGAAAGCTTCATACAAACTTTTTCCCCCTTTTACACCTGCGGGTCTAACAGAGAGACAACTAACTGCGGAAATGGCAACTAACTGTATAAACAGTGTCTTGATTAAAAGAGGTACAAAATTTTTACGAATCATATGGGAAAATATAAACAATAGAAGGGGAATATTCCCCTTCTATTGTTATAGTTTAAAATTAATCACCTGTAACAATTGTCTCGTAGGTAACAATGATTCCAAGAAGATTGGTTTGCTTAATGTCAACAGTAGAGATTTTAGTAATTCCTCCATTTTGTGCCGCTTTTTTGATACTCGCATCGGCATTTAAGAAAATATAGCCAAGGTAACCGGTTGCTTTTGCAGTTCCAACTTTACGTCCTACAGGATTACTGGTTGCCGTAACAGGTACGGTGATTGAGCAACTTGCCACTATTGCTACTACCGCCAAAAGGGTAAAAATAGCTTTAATCTTTTTCAACATACATTTTTAATTATTAGTTAACCTACTCTTCAGGCTTTTCGGTAATCTCCCCGGTTTTTTGGATTCCGGATTCCATAAACAATTATTCTTACACAAATATATAAAATATAGTTTGTATCTGAGAGCAGAAATAACTTAACTATTGTTTTAAAGCGATTATTTAAATTATTTCTTGAGAAATAGTAAATTATCTCGTGATAAAATATAGATTTTGTCGAAAAAAGAAGGGCAGGTATGCAGTATATCGGTGTTAATTTTATGTTTTTGTGTATTAACTGCTTCAGGATTATATTCGGGTGATAACACTAACAGGAGACGGTATTCTTTGAATTTTCTCCTGGAACTCTTTGATAAACGTCTCTCTTCATTTTTAATGGTCTCTTTTATAATAGCCGTCGTAATTGAACTTTCGTAATCCTGGTCAAACAGATAAAAGATACGGAATTTCTTAACAGCAAGAGGTAAAATGGAGATCTCTTTAAGGTGCCTGTTTTCTACCTCAACAGAGTTCACGGCGGCATTGATTTCGTTGATAATTCCATCCTTCATCTCCTTTTTTTGAGATCTTTGAAATGATACAATATTAAGTTTGATATAGATATGGTAAAGATGGCCGGGATAATTATTTACATAATCTATCTCAACTTCTCTAAGCAGATTCAAGATCGAAGCTGAATATTCGATTTTATTTTTGTTTGTAATTTCGTGTATCTCAAGGCTATAAATATCTTCTCCTCTTTTTAATACTACACCGTATGAGTCCGGGTTTAAACTATGAATCTTTAGATCTGAATTTAAAAGATGAATAAATCGGGTAGCAGTGTATAACATACTTCTCTTATGATTATCCAGGGAATTTAAATCCATATTAAGATTAGATAATACTGTATCTATCTTGTTATTTAGGCAATTAGCCTCTTCCATTTTCTTAAGATTATCTCTTTCATAAAGGCCGGATGATTCATTTAATGTGGTCATTTTTCTTTTTTTCCTTAAAAGGTTCTTTCTAAGATAATAAAAATTTTTATAACCTCTAAAGTTTCTCATATTGCAAGTTGTTCAGATACGATTTAACGGAGTAAAATTTTATACTATATTTAACTTTAATTATTTAACAATAAATAATCATGAGAAATATAGTATTAACTCTTTTTATTTTGTTTTTTACAGTTAGTATAAAAGCACAACATGCTCTTAACGAGAAATATCTGGCACCTCAGGATCCATTGGTTCAAAAAAAACTTGAGCATTGGCAGGGGTTAAAATTTGGTCTTTTTATGCATTGGGGTACATACAGTCAGTGGGGTATTGTGGAGAGCTGGAGTTTGTGTCCGGAGGATGAGGAGTGGTGTAAAAGGGAAAATGAGTTTTCCTCTAACTATTTTGAGTATGTTAAAGCTTACGAAAATCTTCAAACGACATTCAATCCCATAAACTTTAAACCGGAAAGGTGGGTTGAGGCTGCAAAAGATGCCGGGATGAAGTATGTGGTCTTCACAACCAAGCATCATGACGGTTTTTGTATGTTTGATACAAAGCAGACAGATTATAAAGTGACGTCTGATAAGTGTCCATTCTCCGTTCACCCAGGAAGTAATATAACAAAAGAGATTTTTGATGTATTTCGTAGAGAGAATTTTCTGATTGGAGCCTATTTTTCAAAACCTGATTGGAATTCTGACTTGTATTGGTGGAGGTATTTTCCGCCAAAGAATAGAAATGTATCATATGATATTTCTAAATATCCTGACAGGTGGGGCAGGTTTAAAGAGTTCACATTTAACCAGATTGAAGAGCTGATGACCAGTTATGGTAAGGTTGATATTCTCTGGTTGGATGGAGGGTGGGTAAGGCCAATTAGTTCAATAGATTCGACAATTGTGAGACAGAGAGGGATCAAAAATGATCAGGACATTGATATGAAGCGTATTGCCTCTATGGCCAGGGCGCAACAATCTGGAATACTCGTCGTGGACAGGACTGTTTCGGGTGAGTTTGAAAACTATGTTACGCCGGAACAGACTGTACCGGAGAGGCCTTTAGGTATTCCGTGGGAGTCTTGCATTACTATGGGAGACTCTTGGAGCTATGTTCCCTATGATAGGTATAAATCGGCCTCCCAACTAATACATTTGCTTATAAATATAGTCTCAAAGGGGGGTAATTTGCTCCTCAACATAGGTCCTTCTCCGCAGGGTGATTGGGACGAAACAGCATACGAGCGGTTGAGAGAGATTGGGGTATGGATGAAAGTTAATGGAACAGCTATTTATGATTCTGAACCTCTTCCCCCATATTCTATAGATAATATGATCTTTGCGGCCTCAAAAGATAAAAGAAGAAAATATATTTACATACTATCGGAGCATGGGCAAGACCATGTGTATTTACCGGAGAAGATTGAAATCAAAGGATTTGAGGTAGGAAAAGGAGTTACGATAGAGATCTTGAATAAAGAGGACACTAAATTAAAGTGGGTTGAAGAAAATGGCAAGCTTGTTATCTATGTGCCGCAATATTTAGTAGGTAAACCTGTGGGGAAGTATGCAGTTGTACTGAAAGTTATAACCTGATTTTCACTTTTGTAGATAGCTTTTTTATTGTTTCGGCGGTGAGGGGGGGATTCGAACCCCCGGAACCCTTACGAGTTCGACAGTTTAGCAAACTGTTGGTTTAAGCCACTCACCCACCTCACCAAAGCCTTTATCAACTATTGATATAAGGCTTGCAAAGATACAAATTCTTTTAATTGTACAAAATTACACTCAGATTACTTCTGCGGTTTTGCTATGTTTTCGCGCATCTCAGTGTCAGCTTGAATGTTGCGGAATTTATAATAGTCCATAATTCCGAGATTGCCGGAGCGGAACGCCTCTGCCATTGCAAGGGGTATTTGAGCTTCTGCTTCAATAACTTTGGCGCGGGCCTCCTGTGCTTTGGCTTTCATCTCCTGTTCAAGAGCTACTGCCATGGCGCGTTTCTCTTCTGCCCGTGCCTGGGCGATATTCTTATCGGCATTTGCCTGATCCATCTGAAGCACGGCTCCAATATTTTTACCCACATCAATATCTGCAATATCAATGGAGAGGATCTCAAATGCAGTTCCGGCATCAAGACCTTTAGCGAGCACCACTTTGGAGATGGAATCGGGATTCTCAAGTACAGATTTATGGCTCTCGGCCGAACCGATACTTGATACAATGCCTTCGCCAACCCGCGCAAGCACTGTTTCCTCGCCTGCTCCTCCCACAAGCTGCTTAATGTTTGCCCTTACTGTTACCCGGGCTTTTGCAACGAGCTGGATGCCGTCTTTTGCTACTGCTGTAACAGGAGGTGTGTTGATAACCTTGGGATTAACAGACATCTGTACAGCTTCAAACACATCACGGCCGGCAAGGTCAATGGCAGCTGCCATTTTGAAATTAAGGGATATGTTTGCTTTATCTGCTGAGACTAGCGCATTTACCACTTTGGGTACATTTCCTTTTGCAAGGAAGTGTGCTTCCAGTTCATTGGCATTGAGTTTAAGGCCTGCTTTGGTACCGGTAATCATCGCCATCACGATAGTACCGGGAGGAACTTTTCTCCAGCGCATTAGAACCAATTGAAGAAGCGACATCTTTACACCGGATATAAGTGCCTGAAACCACAAAGTAATGGGAAAAAACCAAAGAAGGATGGTTAGTCCTACCAGGGAGATTCCTATCCATACAAGAAAAATTGTAATACTTTCCATAAAATTGTTATTAATTGTTTATAATCATTCAATTTGACGAACAAAAATCTTGTTCTCTTCTATTCTCGATATCTCTATTTTAGAACCGCTAGGAATAATACCCTCCTGTGAGTGTACTTCTGTATCGGTTGTATTGAAGCGAGCCCTGCCGGCAGGAGCCAATCTGCTGAGAGTAACTCCTGTTACTCCCACTGAAAGGCCTTTCTCATTTGGTTGGGTATCTACTTTGGAATTAATACTTTCCTTTAGCGAAAGTTTTTTCCATGTTTTGGAGCGTAATATTATTATAGTAAAAAGGAATAGTAGTAATATTACAGAGAACATTATAATAAATCCGGTCGTTTGCCCATACATGGTAAATGAAAGAACAATCCCGCCAATAATGGAGAGCAATCCCAAAATACCTGTCAGTCCAAAACCGGGAATTATCAGAAGTTCAATGGCTAACAGCAGAACTCCAATCAGGATTAATGTAATGATAAGTGCCATATAGTCTCTTAATTAGTTATTCAATATCTTCTATCTGAGGTGAATTATCCTCTTTTTTCTTGATCTCTTCAATTAGAACCCCTCCGGCAGTAAGACTCTCAAGAATCTTTACAAGCCTCTCTGCTTCAGATAAATTATTAAAGGGGCCTATTATGTACAGATCTTTTCCCTCTATACTCTTTTTCGCTACATCTTTTTCACTATTCTCCCTAATCAAATCCAGTACAGGCTGAGGCATTCCGGAAGGATAGCTTTCAATTTTTATCTGATAGTTAATATTGTGGACTTGCTTTTTTTCCAACTCTCTCGCCTGTTTAATGATGATGTTTTTACCATCCATAAAAGCTGTTATAAGGGCAGATGGAAAGCCTGTCCGTTTTATTATTGAAAGTGCGTTTTCTGCATCGATATAGTTATAAAATTGTCCGACAGAATATATCCATCTACCTGATTGACTCCTGTTTACAAATATTGGCCTTAATCCTTTAAAAGAGACAAAATAAGTTTCTAATATCAGAGAGAAGAGTTGTACCCTATATACCAAACCCTCCGGATATTCGTTATCCTCTGCCATTACAGATTCGTCACCTATGGCAAAAGTGTAATCAAAAACCTGCAAAGGTTCCATTACCCGTATGTCCGGAAATTCTCCTAAAGCTAACTCTTTTATAATGAAAGAGTCCAGATTTATAATGGTATCGATTGAGTTATCCTGTTCGTCGGAGAAATCTTCATCTCTTGGTATAAGAGTGCCTTTAGTTAAAAAATCGATCTCGATTTTCTGAACAATCTTGTTTGTATGGCTCAATTGTGCCTGAAGGTCAATTAACAGAAGTTCTCCCTGCGTAATCTTCTCTTCCAATGTGCTTCTCTCTTC
>CAYZPF010000133.1:0-6145 GCA_964479995.1 uncultured Muribaculaceae bacterium
AGAGAGATAACATCCGATAAGTGTAGCCATATATTCTTCGGCCAACTCTTTAAAGTCCCTCTCATCATCTTTTGCAGCAGTAAAAAACTTTACCAGGACATGTCCCTCGGAGTCTCTTTTTTTATCAGATATTTTCTGTTTCACATCTCTGTAAACCTCCTCAGAATCGCCGCCCGGCAAGTTATTATCGGCCTCTGGTTGGGTATCACGTAAAATAGCATCACATCTTTTTGATAAAAACTCAAAAAAGCCATTGTTAAATTTTATGATATTGATACAGGAGCGCCAATTTTCATCTTTTGTCAGCTCTGTAATCACTGACTTTTTAATCTCCTTCAGGGTACCTTTGTTAAGCAAACTCCAATCGGAACCTCTCCATCTGTAAATACTCTGTTTTATATCTCCAACTATAAGATTATCATTCCCTGCGGCTATACTATTTAAGATCAATGGCCTAAAGTTTTGCCACTGCATAAGTGATGTGTCCTGAAACTCATCCAGCATAAAATGGTCAATCCTGGTGCCAATTTTTTCATAGATGAATGGGGAGTCGCTACCGTCAATTATCTTGTTTAACAACTGTGTGGTTTCCGGAATTAAAACCACGTTATTCTTACGGGTATATTCCAGTATAAAGCGTTCGATATCCATAAGAATGCCAAGTATGTAGATATTCTCAAGAATTACCAATGCTGTATAATAGCCCTCAATATTTTCGTAATGATTTATTAAATCTTTAACAAGGTCATTTAAACCTTCATTGTAGCAATCTTCAATATCTCTTTGTAGCGAAGGATTCTTTTTTAATAAAGAACCAGAACTCCAGTTTGGGAGATTATCGGGCATCTCCAAAAAGGTTTTAGGAGGTAAATGAACAATACCCGATGCTGCTTTCAAAAAAATTTTAAATGTACTATTAACGCCTCCTTTAAAATAATCAAAGGTAAGATTATGATCATCTACCAATTTGCAGGCTCGTAACCCAATATCTTTAAGGGCGTCAATATACTTATTTACAATAGATTTAAGTACTTCGATATATTCACTTAACTCATCTTTAACCGTATCTGCATCTGGTAAAAGATCTCTTTTAAGACGATAAGACTCGCTGAATATCTCCTTTGACAATCCTTTAAGCCGTCCTTTAAAATACCATCCGTCTCCCCTCTCAATAGCATCAATACTCAATTTGGTCAGCCAATCCAGAAGCCTTCTATTTTCTGCTTTGTCCAGGCTCATTATCATATTGTCCATGGCCTGGCTAATCACATTCTCCTGTTTCAACTCCACTCCATAAGAGCTATTCCTCCCGATTTCACGGGCAAAGGCTCTCATTACCTGTTGAAAAAACCTGTCAATGGTACTGATTGAAAAAGATGAGTAGTCATGCAGAATTGCAGTAAGTTTCTCCTTAGCCTCAGGGCTGTACAGAGATTGCTCATGGAGAGTTTTAAGAACTCTCCTCTTCATCTCGTCGGTAGCTTTATTTGTAAAAGTGACCGCAAGAATGTTTCTGTATGCACCCTCCTTTAAGTTAAGCAGCCTTAAATACTCCTCGGTTAAAGTATGTGTCTTTCCTGCTCCGGCAGAGGCTTTTATTATCTTGAGATCTCCCATATTTAACTTTTATCTTTAAGGCAAATGGCCGTAAAAGGACAATATTTGCATGTCTGGTAATTGGTGGTGGCGATAAACGGAATCTCCGGATTAAAAATCTCCTCAATAAGAGTGTTTAGCCCCGCTTCATACTCTCTGAGTATATCCTGCGTAACCTCAAATTCTTTCACAGCCTCTTTAGCGAGTGTCTTAATAAAGTAAGGTGCAACCAGTACAGGTTGAGGTTTATTTAAAAGAAAAGCATAAAAGCACAATTGAAATAAGATTTTTTGGGAGTTGTGAGATTTCATCCGAAACATTGATCCGGCATTAAATGAGCTGATCATTCCCCCTCCTGTCTTGTAATCTACAACTCTAAAAGCTCTTTTCTCATCTGTTCTATCAATGATGCCTTTAAGATTTACATCTAAGTTATTATTAATTTTTATGACTCTTTTTACAAGTTTTTCTGTAGAGATAAAGGTGAATGGAGCGTATGACGCATCATATTTCAAGGTCTGCACAATGTACCTGCAAAGTATCTTTTTTATCAGAAGATTGTAACCTTCAATATTGTACAGATTCTTATGCTTGATAAAACCTTCATCCACATAACTCTCAATCAAAGAGGTTTCATATATAATTGACTCTATATCCTTTTTAGTAACCTCTTTGTTTATAAAGGGTTTATAAATTTTATGCATTGCGTCGTGAAAAATAGATCCAAATTCAAATGTCTCAATTTCATCTGACACCTCATCATCCTCTTTGATTCCCTCTACTGCAGAAAAATAGAAGCTCAAGGGACAAAGAATATACCTGCTTAAAGCAGATGCAGAAAGCCCTCCCTCTTTGCTTAGAACAAATTTTTCTCTCATCTTTTTTAAAACCGGCTCATCTTTTTCAATACTAAGCTCTCTTTTTTCTGTTGTTATAATGTCCATCGGTACACTTTTAGGCTTTACAGAGAGATTGTAATGATACATCAATTGAAGAATAAATCGGCTCATCTCGCCGCTTTTCAACCCATCTGTTCTGGTATCATATATGAGGCAGACCTTTTTTGCCCTGTAGATTGACCTATAAAACAGGTATGACGAGACAGCATCTTCATGCTCTTTGACCGGTAATTGGAAGCCTTTTCTTAAATTATATGGAATGAATGAATTTAATGCCCGGTTCTTAGGGAAGAGATCTTCATTCATTGAACAGTAAACAATGTTTTCAAAATCAAGGGATCTGGTCTCCAAAACTCCCATTACCTGCAATCCTGACAAAGGTTCTCCTTTAAATGGAACAGTTATTCTGCCAACCAACTTAAGTAATAGTCCGGCAAAAGAGCGTGGCTCCATAGGTATTAAAATGCCTTTAACTCTTACAATCTCTTTTTTAATGTTAAAAACAAACTCCCGTTCAATTTTTTCAAGTAAATCATGTGAAAGTAAAGCTTCCAGAATTTTTAAAAGACGGTCACAAATCAGCTCGGGAGTTTCATCTTCGCGGACAGATGAAAATAATAACGATAAAAAAGCATCTTCTTCAAAGACCTCGTCCCTGATATAAATGATATTGGATTTAAGTACTTTATTCAGGATATTCTGAGAGAGTTTCGGAGAGAACAAACGGATATAATTATGTTTAAGCAGTGGAATTACCTGGCCATGATAAAATCCTCTTTGCTCTCTTTTTAACTCTAATAACATCTGAATCAAAGAGAAAAGAGTGCTCCCTTTAACAGAATAGCCCATTGTAATATTGACACTCTTCACGCTTTCGGGAATTGAGTGCAACAGAGGCATTAATAACTTTTCATCGGGGAGTACTATTGCACTCTCGATTCCTCCTCCCAATGAGGCTGTAATATCGGCAGCAATTTTCGTTTGCATTACAGAGGAGGCAACACCAATTATTTCAATCTCCGGTTTAGTATTAACTTCAAAAGAGATCTCTTGTTGGGACGGGAAGTGTTTTAAATTGTAATTGATAAAAGATGAGGCTTTGTTGTTCGGGTCATTCACCATATCTCCACAGTAATCCCAGTAAAAATCGGCTATACCCAATTTTTTAACTTCGAGCAAGATCTTTTTTTCACACTCATTTAGTGCATTTAAACCGACAAAGATTACTTTTCTGTACCTATTAAGAGATTCGAGTAGGGAGAGTTCTTCCGCTACTTTTCTGTAAATCATCCCCTCATATCCGGAATTAATATCTATCATACTCTCTTTGAAACTCTCATAAAGGGGAAAGAGTATTTGCCACACTTCTATAAAATTGGACTTACTGTGCGAGTCACCCTGAGGTAAAAAATTCTCCCAAAAAGTTCTTACAGCTTTTAATTGTAAAGGAGACAAAAAAGAATAATCACTTTCAATCTCTTTTAAATCTTTAATATTTGTAAATATCTTTTTTGCATTTACCAGGTATTTATCAATATCGTTGAAATCATTAAGGATAATCTCTCCCCAAAAAAGAAAATCATCAAAAGATTCTTTAGATGATGAAACTTTAATGTAGTTTCTGTATAGTAAAAAGAGAGAATTAAGATTATCTGCCTCTTTCAACCCCGACAGCGATAGAATCAGATCTTTTATTGTAAAGAGTTGCGGGGAATAGATTGGTTTATTAACTATTTCGCCCAAGTATCTCTGAAAAAAGAGCGAAGAGCGTCTGTTTGGAAATACGAAACAGAGCTCACTAATTCCATCCCCCTCTTGTTTATAAAAGGAGCTTGCAATTTTTGAAAGAAATTTCATAAGCCTCCTCTCTCGTTATATCTTCTCTTTAAGCTTTTTAGCTAATTCTTCATAACCTGGTTTACCCAAAAGGGCAAACATGTTTCTTTTGTAATCTTCTACTCCTGGTTGATCAAATGGATTAACACCCAGGATATAGGCGCTCACACCACAGGAGAACTCAAAAAAGTAGAACAGCGCTCCTAAATAGTAAGGGTTTAAGACCGGTATAGAGATGACTAAATTTGGGACACCTCCGTCTTGATGTGCTATCGCGGTACCAACCCTTGCCATCTCATTGCACTCTTCAACATCTTTCCCTGCAAGAAAGTTAAGGCCGTCAAGATTTTGCTCATCACAAGGGACAGATATTTCTCTTGCAGCTTTTTCAACATTCAGAACCGTTTCAAATAATGACCTTTCTCCCTCCTGAATATACTGTCCCATAGAGTGTAAATCGGATGTAAAGTTCACAGAACCCGGGAAAATACCCTTCCCCTCCTTACCTTCACTTTCACCAAAAAGCTGTTTCCACCATTCAGAGAAATAGGTCAATTTTGGAGTATAGTTGACCAGTAATTCAATTTTTTTACCCTGAGAGTATAATAGATTCCTAATTGCAGCATACATTACCGCAGGATTGTTCTTAGTATTATCAAGTAACTGCGCCTCCGTATCAGCAGCTCCCCTTACTAAAGAGTCAACATCAAAACCACCGCATGCAAGAGGAAAAAGTCCTACCGGAGTCAAAACCGAGAACCTGCCGCCGATATCATCCGGAATAACAAAGCATCTATAGCCCTCCTTATCTGCCACCTCTTTAAGCGCCCCTTTAGAACTGTCAGTAACAGCTACAATCCTCCTTGCAACCTCCTCTTTTGTGTAACGGCTCTCCATTAACTCTTTAATTATTCGGAAAGCTACTGCAGGCTCGGTTGTTGTGCCCGATTTAGAGATAACTATAACGGCAAATCTCCTCTCTTTAAGTATATCCAAAAGTTCGGCCATATACTCGCCGCTAAGGTTCTGCCCGGCAAAGATAAGTTCCGGGTATCCCTCTTCTCTCTTTAAATGTTTAAAACTGTGTGTGAGAGCCTCTTTTGCAGCCTTGGCTCCAAGATACGAACCTCCAATACCAATAACTACAACCACTTCGGCTATCTGCCGCCACTCCCTGGCAATCTTCTTGTAGCTATCAATATCACCTCTCCCTATGGATGAGGGTAATCTGACCCATCCTAGAAAATCATTACCGCGCCCCTCACTGTTAATAAGTATATTGCGAGCCTTTTCTGCCTCTTCCAAAAAGAGACCTGATTGTTCTTTAGAAAAAAAGCCGGTAGCGCCACTTAAATTAATCTTAACAATGTCAGACATTTTCACCATACTCTATTGTAAATTTTCTGTAAGCTGTTTAATAATGTACGCCGGATATTTCTCTTCGTACAGGATTCGGTACATAGCCTCTGCAATTGGCATATGCACATTATATTCCTTATTTATCTCGTAGATACATTTAGTGGCATAATAGCCCTCTGCAACCATATTCATTTCAACTTGCGCCGATTGAACCGAATAACCTTTACCAATCATGTTGCCAAAAGTCCTGTTCCTGCTAAACTGAGAATAACAGGTAACGAGTAAATCTCCCAAATAGGCCGATGTTGAAGTTTTCCTGCAAGAATCCGGGTGAGTAGCTTGCAAGAAGTCATTAATTTCATGAAAAGCGCTGGTAATAAGAACTGCCATAAAGTTATCACCATAGGACAAAGCGTGACAAACTCCGGCAGCTACAGCGTAAATATTTTTAAGGA
>CAYZPF010000134.1:0-6128 GCA_964479995.1 uncultured Muribaculaceae bacterium
GCCACATTATTTCTTTTGTTCAACTTTTCACATGCCCAAACTCCTGTATTTGTAATAGGTAAAGTAAGCTATCTGGCAGTTTCAAACGGAAAATTATTTTTAGAAGCAGGAGATAACGAAGCTCAAGCCCAAGGATTATGGATTTCGGATGGGACTACGGCAGGCACAAAACTGTTAAAAGTACTCGATATAAGAACTCCTTATTTTACAGAATATAATGGTAAAACCTATTTCCTTACTAAGGGTGCTGAATCCTATGCTGAGCTTTGGCTTACTGACGGGACAGAGATAGGAACACGTTTGGTCAAGAATTTAAAACCTACAAACGACGGTTCGGCAATTATTATGACAGCTTTTAATAACAAGCTCTATTTTGTTGCCATGGATGCCGAACACGGAAAAGAACTGTGGGTGAGCGATGGAACCGAAGGTGGCACAAAATTATTTAAAGATATTAATCCCGGGGTTGGGGATAGTTTTGGATACGGTTATGTAATTGTGTTTAAAAATAAAATGTTTTTCAGCGCAAGAGATACAAAAGGTAATGAAGAATTATGGGTGAGCGATGGAACTGAAACTGGGACAAAGTTATTTAAGGACATTAATCCTAAAGGGAGTAGTTCCCCAAGTGGGTTTAGTGTTATTAATGATAAAATGTATTTTAGTGCGACCACAGAGGGCGAAGGCAATGAACTATGGGTAAGCGATGGCAGTGAAGGGGGAACGCATTTAATAAAAGATATTGCCCCAATTGATGAGCTTTATGGCCCGCACAAAGCTGTTGAATTTAAGGGGAAAGCATATTTCATAGCCTATGGATACAAGAAACCTTATCAACTTTGGTCAACTGATGGCACTACAGCAGGTACTACTATGGTTGAAGATAGTGTTGGAAATAATTTCTATGTATTTAAAGGAGAACTATATTACACTAAAATTGTAGGGAAAAAAGTGCCGCCATTTGACTATGCAATATGTAAGACAAATGGCAAACCAGGAGAAGGTGTCTTATTAAAACCCATTGCTGGCGGTAACAGCACAAAAAGCCCTTTTTATATGCGGGCAGCAAATGGCAAATTGTATTTCGCCGGCTTATATAATAATATCGGGACTAATTATGAACACATGGATCTTTGGGAAACAGATGGAACCACTGCAAACACAAAACTTGTTGAAATAAGCCCAGGGAAGTTGGTTGACGTAAACTGGACACATGGATTAACTGAATACAACAATGCTTTGTATTTTGTGACGGTACGCCCCGGCACGGGACTTACGCTTTATCGAATTGGCAACCCGAACACCGCCATTTCTGAATTCGCAGATAATGGTTCAAAACTTGTTCTTTTCCCTAATCCAACAAACCACCAATTATCCATAAAAGCCGATGAAAAATTAATCGGCTCCAATTTCACCGTCCTCAATATTATGGGGCAAACGGTGCGTTCAGGAAAAATAACCAGCGACAATACTTTAATTGAAGTTGGGAATTTTCCAAGCGGAACTTATTTGGTTCAAATACAATCGAAAGATGGTGGTATTACTTCGCTGTTTATAAAAGAATAAACGTTTAGTTAACGCTGACAGGTCTATGGACGCTGTCAGGTTACCTAAACCTGGGACTTGTCAGCCTGCGAAGCTCCTGACAACGTCAACAAGAATAGAAAATATTTAATAAAAAACAAAAACACATTATTATGAAATCAAAACATTTACTTTTCACAACAGCCTTATTTATTCTATTCAGTTTTTCAAACGCCCAAACTCCTGAATTTGTAGCCAATAAAGTAAGCTACATGGCAGTTTCAAACGGAAAATTACTTTTAAAAGGAGGAGATTATAAAACTAATACCCAAGGATTATGGATTTCGGATGGGACTACGGCAGGTACAAAACTGTTAAAAGTACTCGATATAAGAACTCCTTATTTTACAGAATATAATGGTAAAACCTATTTCCTTACTAAGGGTGCTGAATCCTATGCTGAGCTTTGGCTTACTGACGGGACAGAGATAGGAACACGTTTGGTCAAGAATTTAAAACCTACAAACGACGGTTCGGCAATTGTTATGACAGCTTTTAACAACAAGCTCTATTTTGTAGCCATGGATGCCGAACACGGAAAAGAACTGTGGGTAAGTGATGGAACGGAAAGTGGTACGAAATTATTTAAAGACATTAACCCGGGAGTTGGTGATAGCTTTGGATACGGTTATGCAATTGTGTATAAAAATAAAATGTATTTCAGTGCAAAGGATAAACAAAATAATGAAGAATTATGGGTAACCGACGGTACCGAGGCAGGCACAAAATTGTTTAAAGACATCAACCCAGATGGAAGCAGTTATCCTTCTTCATTTAACATCGTCAACGGTAAATTGTACTTTAATGCAAATACAGCAAATGAAGGAACTGAACTATGGGTAAGCGATGGAACGGAAGCAGGAACACATTTGGTAAAAGATGTTGAGCCAAAGGAGGAAATTTATGGGCCTGGAAAAACTGTTGAATATAATGGAAAAGCGTATTTTATAAATCATGGCTACAAGAAGCCTTATCAACTGTGGTCAACTGATGGCACTGCAGCAGGCACTGTTATGGTTGAAGATAGTGTTGGAAATAATATGGTTGTTTTTAATGGGGACCTTTATTATAGTAAGATTGTAAGCAAAAAAGTAATAACCTATAATTATGCACTTCACAAGACAAAGGGAAAACCAGGCGAAGGTGTTTTGGTAAAAGTCATATCAGGAGGAAACAGCACCGATAGGCCACTTTATATGGTGCCAGCGAATGGCAAATTATATTTCTCATGTATGTATGATGATGGCGGGGCTAATTATGTGCACATGGACGTTTGGGAAACCGATGGTACTGCCGCAAACACAAAACTCGTTGAAATCAGCCCAAGCAAGTTGGTTGACGCTAATAGATTAGTTGGATTAAAGGAATACAATAATGCGCTGTATTATACAGATCTTACCAGCAAACTTTATCGAATTGGCAACCTAAACACCGCTGTTTCAGAAATAGCTAATAATAATTTTGAAGTACTACTTTTCCCCAACCCTGTAAGCAATCAATTGACCATAAGAACCGATGTAGGGCTAATCGGCTCAAATTACACGGTTCTCAACATTATGGGGCAAACAGTACTTTCAGGAAAAATAAACAGCGATCATACTTTACTTGAAGTTGGGAATTTACCCGGAGGTATTTATTTGGTTCAGATACAGTCGAAAAAAGGTGGTTTCACTTCGAGGTTTATGAAGGAATGAATACCAATAATTATTAAAATAATTCATAATTGTTGATGACATTTTGCACCTCTTTCCGATATTGTAGTAGAGATTAGGGTCTTTTTATTTCAAAGCTTTACACTATTTATTATGAAACGACCATGTAGAAATGCTTCACAAACAAGCATAATTAAAATGAGGGAGTTACATCCAATACCTTTGAAAACTTTTAATTTTAATTGGATGAAAAACAGAAATTTACTTTTTACAACAGCTTTAGTGCTGAGCTCTTTCGTTATGAACGCCCAAAATACCGAACAGGGCGACAAAATTCTTAACCTCGGTGTAGGATTAGGGAACAACTATTTTTCGGGAAACGGTTATTCCACCACATTTCCTCCGGTGGCGGCTTCATTTGAAGTAATTGTGAAGGATGGTCTTTTCGACGATGGAAAAGGTGCCCTTGGTGTTGGAGGGCAATTGGGGTATGTAGGTTATAAATATTTCTATGAGGGACTTGGAGGTTCTTACGAATTTGATCTCGGCCTTGGGAATGGAATTGGTCAAATTGTCGATCTATCAGGGATAGGATCAACTGTTGTCACAAACTCCTCGAAAAGTAAATGGAAATACAACAGTTTAATAATTGGTCCCAGGGGTTATTTGCATTACAGCTTTCTCGATAAATTGGACACTTACACCGGTGTGATGCTGGGCCTGGAGTTTTTGTCGGCAAAAGGCGGCTGGAGCGATAAGCCGAAAACCACCAATTCTTCAACCGGTTTTGTTTGGGCGTGGTTTGTTGGGGGCAGGTATTATTTTAACGACCAGTTTGCCGCAATGTTGGAATTAGGCTACGGCATTACTTATGCAAACATCGGTATTGCCTATAAATTCTAAAATGCACTCAAAGTATTTCTTAAATATTAATAAAAGTGGAGGTCAGAAACCACTTAAATAAACGAGCCTGCCCTGCTCAGGAAATTTTAGTGGGGGCGAAACTGAAAAGCCTTATGAGTAAGAATATTTTAAACAAAAGAACTATGAAACGACCATGTAGAAATGCTTCACAAACAAGCATAATTAAAATGAGGGAGTTACATCCAATACCTTTGAAAACTTTTAATTTTAATTGGATGAAAAATTTAATTAAAATTTTTGTTTTTGTTTTAGTGCTGGCTATGTCTTCGGAATCATTTGCTCAAATTTTTAGGGCAAAGGCAGGTTTGAATTTGTCAACCATGCTATATAAAGATGATGATGGTGTTTATAGTGATGAACTTAAAATGAAACCTGGTTTTCTTTTAGGTGCTACTGCTGAATTTCCAATAGATGAAATGTTTTCATTTGAAACGGGTTTGTTGCTTTCAACAAAGGGTTTTAAATATGATGAAGACTACGTGCAAAAACTTAATCTTACTTACCTTAATGTTCCTTTAACCGGGAAAGCGTGGTTTGATGTTGGAGGCACTAAGCTTTATGGTTTATTTGGCCCATACGTAGGTGTAGGTGTAGGTGGAAAATGGAAATCTGAAGATAACGGTAACGGAGAAATGGGAACAGATGAAGATAAAGTAGAATGGGGATCAGATGCTGAGGTATCTGATTTCAAAAGATTTGATTTTGGGTTAACCATAGGCGCCGGAGTTGAAATAAGTGCTATTCAAATTGGCTTGTCTTATGATTTGGGATTGGCAAATATTTCACCCGATGTCGACAATGGGAACAAAGTTCATCCCCGTGTCTTGGGATTATCCGTTGGTTACAAGTTTGGAGGAAAATAGAGGTCTGTTGTTGGTTGATGGATTACCAAGCTGATTTACGACTGACACAGAAAAACGAACTCTTAAATTACTTCAAACACCATAAAAAGAAATTTAGCCAAAGGCTAAATACAGCAGCGTAAGTAGAAATAGTTTTTATCGGTGGGGAATTTTTGTCCCCACTGATATTTCAGCAAAACCATGGCCACCTCTCACTATTACTTTGAAACATTTATAATTAACGGATGAAAACAACAATTTTACTTTCAATATTATTCGCAAGTTTCCTACTCGATGCAAACTTATGCGCACAAACCCCAACTTTTGAATGGGCCTCTAACTTAGGAGCAAACGGAAATGTATATACACGCTCAATGATTTTAGATGACCTTGGTAACATATATACAATAGGCAGTTTCAATGGTGGACCAATAGATTTTGATCCTGGGGCGGGCTCTTTAGAATTAACTTCGGCTGGAACCACCGACATTTACCTTAGTAAATTGGATGCTTTCGGGGATTTTATTTGGGCAAAACGGTTTGGAGGAATTGATAAGGAGGATGGTGCTGCCATTGCAGTGGACGTTTCTGGTAATGTTTACTTTACGGGTTATTTTAATGATGTGGTGGATTTTGACCCGGGTTCCGGGGTTTATAATCTCACGTCTTCTGTTGGTGGTTCTGATATATTCGTGTGTAAACTTGATGTTAACGGCGATTTCCTGTGTGCAAAGCAAATAGGTAATATTGGTAGAGGTTCGTCTAATGCAGGTAAAGGCATAGCTATAGATGCTGGCGGTAATGTGTATGTTTCAGGCAATTTTGGATATACAGTTGATTTTGATCCTAATGGCGGAACCGGTACGCTTACATCCAATGGGTTAAATGATATATTTCTTTGCAAGTTCAATGCTTCAGGTGTATTTCAATGGGTAAAGCAAATTGGATCTACCGGGCAGGATTATGGCCAGGCACTAACTATTGACAAGGCTTCTAATCTTTTTTTAACCGGAAGTTTTACTGACACGGTAGATTTCAATCCCGGAGCTGGCGTCTTTGACCTTATGGCATCAACTACAGGCTCCAATGGTTTTGTCTTAAAACTGAACGCTTCGGGAGACTTTGT
>CAYZPF010000135.1:0-6098 GCA_964479995.1 uncultured Muribaculaceae bacterium
AAAGAAAATATTGGTACATTTGCAAATGTGCAAATAGAGAGTGCCGGAGAGTACGATCTTATGGCGAAAATTGTATAAAAATTATTTAAGAAAATTATGAAATTACTGGAAGGAAAAGTTGCTCTTATTACAGGCGCAGCCAGAGGAATTGGAAAAGCGATTGCCGTAAAATATGCATCTCAGGGAGCAAACATAGCATTTACCGATCTTATTATTGGTGAGTCCAGTCTTGAAACCCAAAAAGAGCTTGAGAGTTATGGCGTTAAGGTGATGGCGCTTGCATCTAATGCTGCCTCTTTTGAGGAGGCACATAAAGTTATCGAAGATGTGGTTAAGGAGTTTGGCAGGCTGGATATTCTAGTAAATAACGCCGGTATTACCAAGGATGGCCTTATGATGAGAATGACCGAACAGCAGTGGGATATGGTTATTAATATAAACCTGAAAAGTGCATTTAACTATATCCATGCCGTCACACCTGTTATGATGAGACAAAAATCTGGCTCAATAATAAATATGAGCTCAGTTGTGGGTGTAGGCGGGAACGCCGGTCAGGCAAACTACTCTGCTTCAAAGGCTGGTATGATTGGTCTTACAAAATCAATAGCTCAGGAGTTGGGCTCAAGAGGTGTAAGATCAAATGCAATAGCGCCGGGATTTATTATTACCGAGATGACCGATAAACTTCCTGAGGAGGTTAAGAAAGAGTGGGCTCAGAAAATCCCTCTCAGGAGAGGCGGGCTGCCTGGAGACGTTGCCGATGTATGCTTGTTTCTTGCATCCGATCTCTCATCTTATGTGACCGGACAAGTCATATCGGTTTGCGGAGGTATGAAGATGTAAAAATATCAACCATTGTATATGAGAGGTTACTTTCATAAAAAATATTTCATTATCACTGCTTTAGTGTTAATGCTATCTTCTTGCGGCCCCTCATATAAGATGCTTAATTTTGAAGAGAAGGTTCCCGCCCTTTTTCCCGTTCCATTTGAAGGGAACTCTATTTCAATCTTTGTCTCCCTTTCGGACAAATCTCCGGATAACGAATTTATGTTTTTCAATGATTCACTGCAGATGCTGAATCTGGCCCTTTCAATGGCCTCTACTCTTGAAAAACAACTCTTTCTTAAAGAGGAGGGTATCTATGTTTTTAAACATTACCCCGATAAAGATAAAGTGTATGATTCCGATTATATAATCTCCTTATCCGATAAATCCAATTCTGATATTATTATAGTTGTTGATTCACTTACTGTTGGCAAAGGAGAGCTGAATATAAATTCAGAACTGATGGGTGCCGAAGCGTATAAAATGAACTTTGCATCTGCACCAATTCGTTATGTGATTAATTTGTACGATGGTTTTACAACAGAAAAACTGCAGAGGATAGACCTTACAGATACAGTTTATTGGGAACTTCTTTCCAGAAGTGATTTCAAAGATGAGACTATTAAGCACAAGGCTCTGGAGTCTATGAAAGATCTTATAGCTACAATAGCAGAAAATATTGTAAGTTTTATGTTACCGAGCTGGGCTACGGCAGAGAGAACTGTTTATCTCCTACCCGGTGCAAATTGGCGAAGAGCATATGATTTGCTGGAAGAGTTCCGTTGGAGGGAGGCAATGGATATTTGGATGGAGAACACTACTATAGGCGATCCGTTAATACTCTCGGTTGCTGCCTTTAATATGGCGGTAGCATGTGAGTTGACCGAGAGACCCGAACTCGCATTACAATGGCTGGAGGTATCATTAAAAAGTTATGAATTGCCCGGAGCATTGAGTTATAAACAACTTTTGACAAATAAACTTGAAAAAAGATAGTTCAAAACGAAAAGCCGATTCTGATTATTACAAACAGAAAAAAGAGGCAAACATCAGAAGACATAAGAAAACAATTCTTTTTAATGATAAAGAGTTGGAGGCTCTGGACACTTTCTGCGATAGATATAAAGTTAAATCAAAAACAAAATTTTGCCGGGAGGCGATTATCGCTACCATTCTAAAGCAATTCGAAGAGGATCATCCAAGATTATTTTAAAAAAGGTGAGTCTGTAAGCCGGATTCTGTATCCGTAAACGGATCTCTGTCATCTATCTGATGCAGCCTACCCCCCGGCTTGGGCGAGCAACCCTCAGTCGCCGGTATATGTGGCCTTGCAGGAGACTGTTCGTACCCTTATAATGTTGCCATTATAAGCCGTGGGCTCTTACCCCGCGTTTTCACCCTTACCCTTACGGGCGGTTCTTTTCTGTTACGGTTTGCCTGAGGTTACCCCCGGCTGTGCTTTCCACAGAGTCTTGCTCTATCCTGTCCGGACTTTCCTCCCCCTTTTACAGGAGGCGACAGAGCGACCCACCTTAGCTACAAAGATAGAAAAAAGGTTCTGTTATAATTATTATTTGTATATTTGCGTTGCATTAACATAATGCTTGGGGGTGTCCTTTATGGGCTGAGATTATACCCCTTTCACCTGATCAGGGTAATGCCTGCGAAGGGAAAGCGAGTCTCTTAATATATACCCCCCTGCAATAAAATAATTAATAATGAAAAAGTTATCTTTATTTTGCGGGGTTTTTTTATTACCACTTCTCGCCCCGGCTCAAAATCTTGAGCAAAAAGAGAAAATTCAGACAACAAGGCTTGATAGTGTTGTTGTAGAATCTTTTCGTGCAGGCAAAAATACGCCTGTGAGTTATTCATCTCTCAATACGGCACAGATTAAACGCGAGCCATATGTGAACTCTGTCCCTATGGTAATCTCTTTGCTTCCCTCTGTTGTCTCTTCTACAGAAGGAGGGAACGGCTTGGGATACAGCTCTATGCGTATAAGAGGAAGCGAAGGTTCCAGAATAAATGTGACCCTTAATGGTATAGCTTTAAATGATGCCGAATCTCAGGAGGTTTTTTGGGTAAATATACCTTCATTCACTTCGTTCCTACATGATATTCAGGTTCAAAGAGGTGTGGGGACATCTGTAAACGGTCCGGGTGCTTTTGGTGCGAGTGTAAATATGAGAACACTGGTTAACTCATCTGAACCATATGGAGGAGCAGATTTTGGCTATGGCAGCTATAAAACTTTTCTCACGACAGTTGCTGCAGGAACCGGACTCTCTCCAAGGGGATTCTCTTTTGACATAAGGGCATCCCATAACTCAGGCGACGGATATATCAGAAATGCAAAAACAGCTCTCAACTCACTGTTCGCTTCACTCGGATGGTTCAAAGGAGATAATTACTTGAAATTTAACTATATACTGGGTGATCAGAAATCGGGTATTACTTGGGAGGGAATCTCTCCGGAGATGATGGAGATAGACCGTAGATATAACCCTGCAGGTGAGTATTATGATAAAGCCGGTAATGTCCACTATTATGATAATGAGGTAGATAATTTTACTCAGCATCACCTTCAATTGCATCATGCATATAATTTAAAACCGGGTTTAGTTCTGAATTCTACTCTACATTACACAAAAGGTAAAGGATTTTATGAAAATTATAAGTATGACAAAAAATTCTCCTCATACAACATTCCTAATCAAACTATTGAGGGGGTTACATACAGTAAATCCGATTTTATTATAAGGCAATCAATTGATAACGATTATATAGCAATGAATAGTGTGCTCTCCTACAATGTCTCTTCTGTTAATCTTTCGGCAGGAGTTTTCTACTCATATTACATGGGAGACCACTTTGGAGATTTGCTCTGGAGTATGTATAACAACGATATCCCTAAGGATTATCGCTGGTATCTCAACAATGGTTATAAACATGATTATTCGTTTTTTGTCAGGGGAGAGTTCGATTTAGGGGAGAAATATGTTGCTTTTGCCGATATTCAATACAGGGGTATAAAATATATCCTGGATGGTATGGATAAGGATTTCGTATCCCTTAAGTGGAGGGGAGATTATAATTTCTTCAATCCAAAATTGGGATTGACTTACAATCTCTCTAAAAACAATCAATTATATGGTTCAATGGCGGTAGGAAGAAAAGAGCCCGGGCGCTCTGATATCAAAGAGTCTGTCAAGGCAGGGAGGGCTTCCGATATTAAACCCGAGAGAGTACTGGATTATGAGTTTGGATACAGACACAAATCAGCACTACTTGATTTAAGCGCCAACCTCTATTTGATGGAGTACAAAGATCAGCTGGTACCTACAGGAAAGCTTAGTGAAACCGGCTATGTTATTAAGGAGAATGTTGATAAATCCTATCGTAGAGGTATTGAGCTCTCTACCTCATGGAGAGTTTTGCATAACCTTTCCCTTGATGCCAATTTGACTTTGAGCAAAAATAAGATTAAAGAGTATGTTCAGTATATGGATGAGTTTGACGAGAATTGGCAATTGGTATCTCAAAAAGAGATTTTACATAAAGATAGAGATATCTCGTTTTCTCCCTCTATAATTTCGATGGCCATGATATCTTTCTTTCCAACAGAGAGTCTCTCACTCTCAATGCGGGGGAAATATGTTGGGAGCCAATATATGGATAATACAGAGGATTATGAGGCGAAAATACCGCAATACTTTGTTGCTGGTTTCTCAGCATCGAAATCTTTTATTATCAAGGATAACAGGAATATAGAACTTTCTCTCTATATAGATAACCTGTTAAACAGAAAATACTATTCAAACGGTTGGATCTATTCCGCCCAATTCATAACCGGTGAAAGATACAGGGAGATTGGGCTCTATCCTCAGGCAGAGATTAATTATAGTTTAAAGCTCTCTTTTAAATTCTAAACATACCGATAATGGATTATACTGAGATTTTTGGTGCGGCAACAGGTTTACTCTATGTGCTGTTGGAGATAAAACAGCGTAAACTTATGTGGATTGTGGGAGGACTCTCTGCGTTAGTATATACTGTAATATTTTTTAAAAGCTCTCTGTATGCGGCAATGTTAATACAAGTTTACTTTATATTTGCCAGTATCTATGGTTGGATTATATGGAACAAAAGCAGCGGCAACAATGGTGAAGAGCAACAGGTCAGACGTCCACTCTCCATATTAAAAATAGTTATATCTATAATATTGACCGGAATTATTTTTCTCACAATCAGATATATGCTCTCTACCTGGAGCTTTGATCCGATGCCTGATACAGATGCTTTGGTTGCTTCTCTGAGTATCCTGGCTACCTACTGGGTGAGCCATAAATATATATATCACTGGATAATTTGGATAATTGCCAATGTTATAGCTATTTATATGTACTCTTCACAAGGTCTCTATGTAACCGCTGTTCTCTATTTTGTATATACAATTGCTGCTGTTGCCGGGTTTCTGGAGTGGAGGAAATTTTCTAAAGTTTTGAATTAGCTTCAAAAATTCATATTTTTGATAGATAAAATCACAAGCATGCAGTTGATTGCAGATAGCGGCTCAACCAAGGTTGATTGGGCTGGAATTTACGAAGATAGAACTGTAAAGAGACTTACTACAGAAGGGATTAACCCTCTTTTTCAAACTGAAGATCAGATAGTATATAGTTTGGAAAAGAGTTTATTACCAATATTTGCCTCACGGATTGATAAGGTTTTTTTCTATGGAGCCGGGGTTTTGTCTGCGGAGAAAGCGCAACTACTGGAGAGAGCATTCCTGCTCCTTTTCCCAAAAGCAAAATTCTTTGTAGGTTCCGATATGTTGGCAGCTGCCCGTTCTCTGTGTGGAAATAAGGCAGGCATAGCCTGTATTCTTGGCACGGGTTCGAATTCATGCTTTTATGATGGAGCCGCAATTAGAGAAAATATTCCGGCCGGTGGCTTTATTCTTGGAGATGAAGGAAGTGGAGCAGTTTTAGGGAGAAAGTTAATCTCTGACTGGCTTAAAAAAGTTTTGCCTAAAGATGTGGAAGAACGTGTTAATAATAGATACTCATTGACTTATAAAGAGATAGTTGAAAGAGTTTATAAAGAACCGTTTCCAAACAGATATTTAGCCTCATTCTCTCCGTTTATTAATGAGAACAGGCGTCATCCCTATTTTGACAAGATGCTGAAAGGTTCTTTCAGAGAGTTCTTTGCAAGAAATATTTTCAATTATGATTGTCGCAATTATGCGGTGAACTTTGTGGGCT
>CAYZPF010000136.1:0-5975 GCA_964479995.1 uncultured Muribaculaceae bacterium
GTTTAAATAACAGATTTTTGCTTTTTCAATACAGACTGTGGTCCCTGATAGTCCTATCCTGAATAACTTTGCTTCATGTTTGAATCCGTTTCTGGTTTTCAGACTTTCGCAATAAATTTCATACTTGTCGTTAATTCTAAATGTTTTCATTTTGTTTCTGTTTTTAAGTTATGTTATTAATGACTTAAGTTAAATAAAGTAATTCTGTTTTTGTAGGTTAAATATTTGATTCTGTTTTTAATTCACTGGATTAAATTCAATTACTTCATTCAGACAATAGTCAAAAACATCATATAAATAATCTTTGATTCCGTTTTTGTTTTTGCCTATAATCTTCATATCAATTCCATTAAATGTAGGTTTACATATTAATTTATAATCTATCCATCCATCATAATAACCGTTTTCATCCATAAAATGATAACCGAAAGTTATTACAATTTTGTTTTTATTGCTCAATTCCAGGTCAATATCGCAACCTGAATCTATACCAGATCCATGCGGAAGATATTTTTTGCTTATTTCATACAAAGAATCGGTATGATTTTCAAACCATTCGGTATTTCCTGATGAAAGACAATTTTCCCTTGCCTCAATAATTGAGGCAATTTTGCTTATTAATGAAGTTTTCATTTTTGATTCTGTTTTTAAGTTAAATAAAGTAATTCTGTTTTTTCCGGTAAATCTGCAATAAGTTTTTTTGCTCTTTTTTTCATTCTGCCAGGGACAACTATATATCCATGCAGACAGAAACAATTAGAAGTTTCACACCATTTGATTCTTTTTTGTTTTCATTTTTGCAGGTTTTAAAGTTTTTCTAAAAACATACTGTTAAAATTAATTGTTTCCCAAGATGCAAAGTTTTCAGAATTTTCATCCATGCAATTATAATCATTCAGGTAATTACAAACGGTATTATCAATTCAATCAAAACAGATTGTTTGTTAGTTGAATTATTCTCAAATATTTCAACTAGTTCATGCAATTTAAATGTTTTCATATCTTTAATTTATTTGAAGACGGTTATAAATATGAAAATTGTCTATCGTAGACCTAATAACCTGATCCAAGACTAAAAATCCCGATTGTTTAATGTAACGAATACCGTTAATATAAACATATTCCCTGTTTTTCTTTTTTAAAGTTTTCATTTGTTTGTAGGTTTTAATAAGGTTTAAAAAATACTCTTCAGCTCATCAATAATAATTGACAATGAAACAAAGGTTAAAACAGTTAAAAATATAACTGTTAACACAATTTCAAAAAGATTCTTTAAAGTTTTCATTTTCTTAAATATTAAGGTTATTAAATAAGATACAATTTATTGTTTACTTCTAATGAAATATTTTCCTGGTTTAAATCATATTTCAGTTTTTCGCAAAATTCTATTACTTCACTAATATTATCTTTTAACTGTTTTTCGGTGCAATAAGATTCAATTACATTAATTCTTTCTTTTACCAAACCTTTCTCACCAATCCATGTTCCAATTGCTTCATATTTGGTGGATCCACCAAATAAACCGGAAAATAAATTGAGCGCAATATCAATGTATTTCGAGTTATCAATTTCCTGATCCACGTTAATTGTGCCAGGTATATACACCTTTATATTACTTTCCAGACAAATAAGATTGTTTAACGTTTTCATAATAGTATAATTACCTTGTTAATGAATAAGGAAAACGTATAAAGTAATTATCAACATTGCCAGTTATATGAATAACCTGGATATGTTTGTAATGACTAAAACTTGTCTCTCTGACAATAGTTCTGCCAGAACGTCCAATGGAATAAATTAATGTTTTCATAATGTAGGTATTAAATAACTAAACCAAAGGTAAAATATATAAATGGAAAAAACAAAGATATATTAAACTATTTAATATAAAACAGCTAATTTATAATGAATCTAAATAAGGAAATTAAGGTATGGATAATAAAGATAATACCATGAATAAAGAATATAAAGCAAAGGAAAGTTATAAACTAGGAAAGAAAGTATTTAAATATACAAGGAAGGAAGGAAGGTTATAATTAAAAAGCTATTTAATAATACTAATCTTAAAAGAATATCCAATATAGCGGAACATAAAAAGCTAGGAAAAAAGTTAGTGTTTCAGACGCAATAAGACTTATTTGCAATATATAGACTAACAAACAAACATATCAGGCTGCAAAGAATCCGGCAAATAACCGTATCTTAATATCTGGCTGCAGGACAGATCCGGTATAATATAGCTATATAAAGCAATATAAGAAGGTTTAAAGCAATGTGCATTGTGGAGTATAACAAAGATAACACTATAAGCCAGGTATCAACAAATGTCCGCAAACCAGCAAAGGAAGGAAGGAAGGAGGGGGACCCCGTCCCCTGACCAATGGCATACCGGCAACCACCCCCACCACCATTTCCACAATTATAGAATTTTTTTTCCAAATTTTTCAAACGCTCGTGTATGTTCTGATGGGAATTGATTTAATCAGGTTATATAGGTTATTATAGTTATATCACCCTCCACATAATTTTCAAAAAATATTTCCGAATTTTTCTAACCTCTATAAAATTTTCAAAAAATATATTCAGAATTGGTATAGTTGGGTATTGTATGTTATATGGTAGTTCTATTATGGTTATTATTGGCATTTACAGTTTCTGTGATTTTCTTTTTTTTGGTATATATTGTCTGGTGCAAAAAATTTTAAAAATTTTCTATTAGTCAAAAAGATTTGTTATATTAGGAATTATTGTTATAAATTGCAGTTATTATGGATAGAATAGAATTTACAAGGAAGGGTAAGTCTGCTATTATTAAGGATGAATGGAGTCCTGATAATTGGAATAAGGGATATAATCGGGTTGTTTGTTGGTGGAGTGGAGGGATAACATCTGCTGTAGCTTGTAAGATTGCAATAGAGTTATTTGGATGGAGGCAATGCAGGGTTATTATGATTGATACTTTTAATGAGGATGAAGATACTTATCGTTTTAAAAAGGATTGTGAGAAGTGGTATGGGAAAGAAATAGAGGTGATAACGGATATTGGAGTGGGGTATAAGAGTATTCAGGATGTTTGGGTACGGCATAAGTCTTTGAATGTTGCAACTGGAGCAATCTGTTCTACTCAATTAAAAAGAGCGGTAAGGGAGAAGTGGCAGAAGGAGAATGAGTATGATTATCAGGTTTTCGGTTTTGAGTTCGACAAGAAGGAGTTTCATAGGGCGATTTCTTTGAGTTTGAACCACGGTGATGCGAGACCTATATTCCCGCTGATGATGATGGGATATGATAAGGGCAAGTGCATTGAGATAGTCAGGGATGCGGGGATAAAGATTCCGAGAGTTTATGATTACGGATTTAAGAATAATAATTGCTTCAGGACTGGGTGTGTGCAGGGAGGCATTGGTTATTGGCAGAAGATGAAAAGGGATTTTCCTGAGAAGTTTGATGTTATGGCAGATATGGAACATAAATTAACTGATTTAAAGGGGAGTCCTGTGACTATGTTGAAAGATCAGAGCAAAGAAGCGAAGGAATCTGGGAATATACTTGTTTTCTTAAAAAAACATATTGATTATCCCCTATTAAAGTGTATTGATGATATGCCTGAATGTAAAATTGAGCCACTTTTTGAATGCAATGGATTCTGTGGAGTAAATGATTTAATTGAGAGAATCACTACTGAAGGAGAATTAAATTTCGTATCTCGCTGATTTTCTGCCGTAACAATTCCTGTTACTAATGACGACTCTTGCGTCCTGCAAAAGTTTTTCCTTTAAAATTTGCAAAAAAATTTGGGGAAAATATAAACTCCGGAAAAATTTCAGAAAAATGATTTGGATTTAAGATGGACTTATAGGGGATATAGGTATATATATTATCAGAGTTATTGTTTTTTTATGGATAAAAATTTCAAAAAGTTATTTTGGTTTTGAAACAAACTGGGGGATATTTCTTTCAATTATCTTATTCTGAGCGTATTAATTCCTGTTATTAATAACATAGGTTAAATTTTCGGGGAAAATATTTGTTTTATTAGAAATAAAAGGTTTAATTTTGACGTTTAGGTGAAAAATTTCTGTTATGGACGAGTTGGAGGAATATTCTGAGGAGTTTGAGAAGTTTGACGATGAGGGGTATAATGAGAAGCTTCTTGAGGAGGTAAGGGATTTGGCTTTGTTGGGGATGACGGATGAGCAGATAGCGAGGGCGTGGAGGATGACGATAGGGCAGTTTAATGCTTTGAAGAGGGACAAGAGGTTTTTTAATGCTTTGCAGAGTGGGAAGACGATAGCTGACGGGAAGGTGGCGACATCGTTTTACAAGAGAGCTGTAGGTTTTTATTATACGGAGGACAGGGTAGGATTTTTCAAGGGGGAGGCTATCATAGTTAAGGCAGAGAGGTATTGTCCTCCTGACCCGTGGAGTGCGGTGCGGTGGTTAAGCACGAGGCAGAGGGCTATGTGGAGTGAGAAGCAGCAGATAGAGATTACAAATACGAACATCAATATAAACAAGATTGATTTTAGCGGATTGAGTGATGAGGAGCTTCTGATGATACAGAAGATCCAGATGAAGCAGCTAACAAAGAATGCCGGAGGGAATTAGCGGATTTACAAGAATTACCGATCATACACATGATTACTCCTCACTTCTGCGTGAGGCGATAGAGAATCCTCTCGCAGTACAGAGGGAACTAAATAATAGAAGTCTTTTTCAGTTTTTGCAATATTTTTGGGATATAGTCTCACAGCAGACGTTCCATCCTAACTGGCATATTGAGTATCTGTGCAGGGAGCTTGAGAGGGTGGCGTATCAGGTGGGGGACAGAAAGCCGAGGGAGCATGATTTGATCGTGAATATCTCTCCAGGCAGCTCCAAGACGATTACGTGCAGCATCATGTTTCCTGCATGGTGTTGGACAAAGTGGCCGTGGATGCGGTTTATCACAGCCTCCTATTCGGGGGCTTTGTCATTAGAGAGTGCGGAGTATTGCAGGGAGCTTATCAGGAGCGAGAAGTTTCAGGATATGTATCCTGACATAGCTATAAAAGAGGATAAGGACACCAAGAGCAATTACAGGATTGTAAAGAAGGAGTTTGGCACTATAGGGGTAAGGCCGAAGGAGAAACCTGGTGGGAGTCGTTACAGCACGTCAGTAGGGGGTACGCTGACGGGGTTTCATGGAGATATACTGATTGTGGACGATCCGCTTAATCCAACGCAGGCAGTGAGTGATATAGAGCTTGCCAATGCGAATAACTGGATGGAGCAGACACTGAGCACGAGGAAGACGGACAAGGCTATGACTCCCACCATTCTTATTATGCAGAGACTGAATCAGAACGATCCCACGGGGCATATCCTTGAGAAGCAGAAGGAGAACATTCGTCATATATGTATTCCTGGAGAGATACGCAATTTCCGTATGTATGCTTCACCATCGGAGATTCTTGATTATTACAGGGATGACTTGATGGATCCTGTCAGGTTGCCATGGAGTGTGCTGAAGGATTTGGAAGCGGACTTGGGGCAATATGGTTATGCAGGACAGATAGGGCAGAACCCTACGCCTCCTGGTGGTGGTATGTTTAAGGTTGACAGGATGCCGTTTCTTGACCAGGAGCCTGTTCCTAACTCTATTGTCAAGACTGTGAGGTATTGGGACAAGGCGGGGACGGAGGGTGCAGGGGACTATACCGTAGGGGTGCGTATGAGTGCCTTGAGTAATGGCAGGTGGCTTATAGAGGATATGAAGAGAGGTAGATGGGGCAGTCATGAGAGGGAAGCTGTCATCAGGGCTACTGCGGAAGCTGACGGTGTGAGGGTTCAGGTATGGGTGGAACAGGAGAGTGGTAGTGGGGGGAAAGAGAGTGCGGAAGGTACTATAAGGAATCTTGCAGGGTATGTTGTGAGGGCAGAACGTCCTACGGGGGATAAGACATTCAGGGCTGACCCTTTCTCCGTGCAGGTGA
>CAYZPF010000137.1:0-5906 GCA_964479995.1 uncultured Muribaculaceae bacterium
AAATAGTAATAAAAAAGTTTGACATTTCAAATAAGTATAGTATACTAAAGTTAAAATACAATAAATTGTAAATATTAAAAAATTATTGTTATTCAAAATATGTAGTAGGTAAAATATTATGCAAGAAGTACAAGAAAGAAAAATAATTCATCCTATAATAAAGAGTATTATTCCAGTAGTGAAAATAATATCATCTACATTTGGCAGGAATTGTGAAGTTGTGTTACACGATTTAACGGGAGACGCCAGACATTCAATTATAGCGATTGAAAATGGTCATGTTACAGGAAGAAAAATTGGCGATCCTATAACAGATTTTGCTTTAGAAGCTTGTAGACAAGAAGGATTTGGTAAAGGAAGAGATAAAAAACTTATTAATTATAAAACCAAAACCAAAGATGGCAGACTTTTAAAATCTTCCAGTGTATTTATCGAAGATGAAAAAAATAACATAATTGGTTGTTTATGTATTAATTATGACATAACAGGACACTTAATGTTTGAAAAAATAATGGATGAGTTCTTGTCAATTAGTGAACTAAATGAAGAAAAGGAAGAGACTTTTGTAAAAGATGTAGATGAGATTCTTGGAACTATTATCAATGAAGGAATTGAAAAAATAAACAAACCTGTTCCATTAATGCAAAAAGAAGATAATTTAAGAGTTGTTGAATTTGTAGATGAAAAAGGCGGTTTTATGATAAAAGGATCGATTGATCAACTAGCTAATAAATTAAATGTTTCCCGTTTTACCATATATAATTATTTAGATGAGATAAAAGCTAAAAAGAAAACAAGTAAATAAACTTACTTCTTGAATATCGATTTTATAGTTAAGAACAGCAAATTGAGATAGTGAAGGAGTAATAAGGATATGAAAAAAGAAATCTTTGTTAATCCAAAAAGCCCAAAAGCTATCGGCCCTTATTCTACAGCTGTTAAAATTGATCGATTTGTATTCCTTTCTGGCCAATTGCCTATTGATGCTAAAATGGGAGATCTAGTTCAAGGTGGGATTGAAGAACAGGCAAGAAAGTCATTAGAAAATTTGTTTGCTGCTCTGAAACCTTATGAGTTAGATGCCAAGAACGTGGTAAAAGTAACAATCTTTTTAAAGGACCTCAATGACTTTGCTACAGTAAACCAAATTTATGGAGAATATTTTAAAAGTAACTTCCCCGCTCGTAGCTGTATACAGGTAACTAAACTACCAAAAGATGCTGATATTGAGATTGAGGCAATTGCTTATAAATAATTCTTTATTTATCTTAATTTAATAAAAAATAATATAAAAAAGGAGATAATTTAATGAAAAAAGTTATGCCACCATATCGAATTAAAGTAGTTGAGCCAATTAAATGGAATACCCGAGAAGAAAGGGAAAGGATAATAAAACAAGCAGATTATTGTACTGGTTTCTTAAAAGCAGAGGACATTCCAATAAATCTTGAAACAGACAGCGGTACTTCTGCTATGAGTCAGAATCAATGGGCTGGAATGATGCAAGGCGATGAATCTTATTTTTGTGGGAAAAATTGGTATCACCTTGAAAAAGCAACACAAGATTTTACTGGCTATAAATATGTATTAGCTGCACATCAGGGAAGAGCAGCAGAAAACATTGTTTGCTCAACCTTAATTAAAAAAGCAGGTGGCTTTACACCTGCCAATGCCCATTTTGGTACTACAGAGGTGCACACCAGAAGGCTGGGAATAGAGCCTATCAATTTGTATCCGGAGGAAGCCCTTGATACACAAAGACCTGGTGATTTTAAGGGTAATATTGATTTAGATAAGCTGACAGATTTTATCAAGAAAAAAGGGGCAAATAATATTCCTTTTTTAAACATGGTTCTTACCAATAATTTTACTGGTGGACAACCTGTCTCTATGGCTAATCTAAAAGCTGCCAGTGAGATAGCTAAGATGAATGGTATTAAAGTTGTTATTGATTCAGCACGAGTAGCAGAAAATGCCTATTTCATTAAACGCAGAGAGCCAGGATATCAGGATAAATCAATAAGGGATATTTGTCGAGAAATTTATACTTATGGTGACATCATGCATATGAGCTCTAAGAAGGGTGCCTTGGTTAATATGGGAGGATTAATTGCAACCAATGATGAAGATCTTTATGAAGAAATGAGCGCAATGCTAATACAGTTTGAAGGCTATATAACCTATGGAGGATTGTCGGGCAGAGACATAGAAGCCCTGGCAATTGGATTGAACGAAGGTTTGGATTATGACTACTTACATCACCGTATCTCACAAGTGAAGCTATTTGGCGATTATCTAAAAGAAAGAGGCGTACCTATTTATGAACCGACTGGTGGGCATGGAGTATATGTTGATGGATTATTGACTTACCCTCATATTCCTAAAGAGGAATTTGCAGCCCAGGCAGTGGCTATTCAAACTTATATTGAATCTGGAGTAATGGGTTTAGAAAATCCTTCCAGCCTGGGTTGGAGCAGAACAGACCCTGAAACGGGAATCTTGGCCTCTCCCCCATTTGAATTAATTCGTTTTTCAGTTCCTCGTCGTGTATATACTGATAGTCAGTTGGAATATGCTGCTGATGGGATTAAAGAAGCTATGGATTTGGGAGAAAAAGTTAAGGGCTTTAGAATAAAATGGGTGCCAAAAAATGAGTTTTTAAGAATATTTCAATATCGATTAGAACGTTTAACTTAAGACCATAACGGTTAGAGATGAATATTGATTTTGCACGAAAAACAAATCAAATTGAAAGGAGGGTGATTCTTTAATAATTAATTACAAAGACGGTATGAAACTTATGATAATTTGTTAATAAAAAGAGAGGGAAATAGTATGAAAAGAAAATGTATTGTCACAGTTTCAGCTTTGTTAGTGCTCTTGTTAATATTATCTCTTCCAGTTTTCGCTAAACAACAAAAATGGAGACTCGGTACTCTTGTTCCGGACTTTGTTCCTCTTGGTGCAGGAACGGCAGAGTTTGCAAAATTGATTGAGGAAAGAACAGATAGTGAAATTAAAATTGATTGTTTTTTTGTTCAGCAACTAGGTTTCTGGATGGATGAATTTGATAATATTAGCAAAGGTTCACAAGAAATGGGGTTTTTGCCACCCAGTCCCAGGTATGATCAGTTCTCAGCAATATACATGGATTTTATAGTGACCAGCTGGGAAGATTTTGATAAATACTATGGGCGAGATGGTGTCTTGTTTAAGTATATTGAAAAAGGATGTGAAGAATTAGATATCAAACTACTTGGTTTTATGAATGTTGGCTTTGAAGGTTATTCCGGAATGAAAGGGCCTGTGATCTATCCTGAAGATATTACCAAGTTGAAAATAAAAACTCGCGTAGGTTATCCTCCCAGTATAGTATATTATGAAAGCTTAGGGCCGGTTGTCCATGTAGATATGGACGAAGTATTTACTGCATTACAATTAGGTACCATTGATTGCCAGGCAAATCAGGCAGTTGAAACAGTCTATACACAGTACCATGATGTAACAAAATATTTTACGGATATTAATTCAATGCCAGCATTTGTTGCCATACTCATTAATAAGCCTCTATTTGACAGTCTTCCTCTCGAAACCCGGGAAATAATTCAAAAAACAGCAGATGAGATTGTGGAAAAGGTTAATAGGGAATCTAAGCAACAGGAAGAAGAGTATTATCAAAAATTTGTTGAAGAAGGTGTTGTTGTTACCAGATTGACTCCAGAACAAAGAGAGATGTGGATTGAGTTGGCAAGAAAACCAGGCGGTATGTGGGATAAAGCAAGAGACACATTTGGTGATGAGCCTATAGATTTTCTGTTAGAACATTTAGGGAAATAAGCTCATAATAAAAAAACTGCGTGGAGGTTTAGGATGATAAAAGGTAATTCCAATAATAATTCATTGGTACATTTGGTTTTAAAAGTAATTAGAATTGTTGAGGAGTATGGTTCCTTTTTAGCATTTATGGTGATGATAGTTTTGGTAAATTTAGCTATCTTTTTAAGGATAACTATTAATTTTGAAAGTTCATCATGGGAAGAAATTGCTCGATTTTCTTCTATCTGGATGTATATGTTGGCAATTGCTGTCGCTTCTCAAGAGAACTCCCACCTCCGCGCGGGATTTTTAGAAAAATATATTCATTCTGAAAAGAATAAAAACTTATTGGAAGTAATTTTTAATCTTATCATGGCTGTTTGTATTTTTATTTTTACCTGGTGGTCTGTCGAGCAATTAAATTGGGTTATTGCAAGAAAACAAAAGTCTTTAGCATTATTCATTAATATGCGATATGTGTATTATGCATTTGTTGTTGGTGGTGTTTTTGCTTTTATTCATACGATTCATCACTTGGTTAATTATATTAAAAAATACCAGAAATCTTTAAGGGAGGCAAAAAATGAATAGTCTAGTAATTATGGTAATTTTTATATTACTACTTATTTTTCTTATATTTATTGGCTTGCCTTTGTTTGCTTGTTTTGCTATTACATGTTTTGGAATGATTTATGCATTTGATTTAGGGACAGATTTTGCCATTCCTGCCATATTTGTTAATCTAAATTCTTTTACCCTGATGGCTATTCCATTTTTTGTTATCTCAGGTGGCCTTATGGCTGAAAGTGGTATGTCACAGATGATTGTAGATTTTATAAATTCCATTATTGGAAAAATAAAAGGAGGACTTGGTTTTGTTCTTATTCTGTCATGTGGTTTTTTTGGGGCAATAACAGGTTCTGCAGGGGCAGCAATCAGTGCAATTGGGACTGCAATCTTGCCTGAGATGGATAAATATGGCTATCCTAGAAATTATTCAACTGCGCTGCTTGCCTGTTCTGGTTTATTAGGACAGCTAATCCCACCTAGTATTCCTCTTATTTTGTTTGGCATGATAACAGGAACTTCCATTGCTGCGTGTTGGTTGAGTACCGTAATACCAGGAATCCTCCTTATTATTATCTATGGAATTATAAACTATTTACACTGTAAAAAAAATTTACAAGTTAAGGATGTTGAGGAGTTTTCATTAGAACGATTGGTGATTTCAATAAAGAAAGGCGCCTTTTCTTTATTATTTCCAGTCATTGTTTTGGGCGGAATTTATAGTGGATTGTTTACGCCAACTGAAGGCGGAGCAGTTGGTGTTGCCTATGCAATATTGGTAGGCTTTATTATCTATCGAACATTAAACGTGAAAAGGTTTTATTTAGTTGTTAAAGATACTATCAGTATAACGGGTTGTATTTATTTTATTATTATGTTTATTTTAATCATTAGCCGTATTTTTACATTAGAGAGACTACCCATGATGCTTGCTGAAGCTATTCTAAACATCTCTTCAAATCGTATTATTGTTTTACTATTAATTAATGTTATGCTATTAATTGTTGGGATGTTAATGGATGATATCAGTTCAATGTTGATTTGCGCTCCTTTGCTTTTCCCCCTCTTTAAACAATTGGGAGTTACGCCAATCCAAATGGCTGCAATCCTGGCTGTTAATCAGGGTACCGGTATGCTGACACCCCCGGTTGCTACAAATTTATTCATGGCATCCAGAGTGGGTAAAGTACCAGTGGGAAGTTTTCTTAATTACACTATCCCTTATTTAATTTTTGGAAATATTCCAGTACTTCTTATGGTAACCTTTATTCCACAGTTATCGATCTGGCTACCAAAGATAATTTTGTACAGATAGTAAGTAATATGACAGGGTTTTGTAATTTAAATTATAGATTTAGGTAATAGAATAATATTGCCGATATATCAAGAATTTATTCCCTCCTCATATTTTGATTAAGCAAGTTGCCAAAATAGCCAATTTTATGTAAAATAGTGTACAAAACTTATCTTGTTTAGAGAAGGGAAGTTATTTAAGATGCCAAACTACAATTATGAATGTCAGG
>CAYZPF010000138.1:0-5846 GCA_964479995.1 uncultured Muribaculaceae bacterium
GAAAATAAGAGGCTTATAGGGATAGTTACAAACAGAGACTTACGTTTTGTGGACAATATGAGTATCCCAATCTCTGATGTGATGACTAAAGAGAATCTTGTAACTGCCGTAAGAGGTACGAACTTACAACAAGCCTCGCTTATCCTCAAAAATTACAAAATTGAAAAATTACCGGTTGTAGATGAAAAAGGCGTTTTAATAGGCCTCCTTACATACAAAGATATCACCAAGATTAAAGATAATCCCAATGCCAGCAAAGATAGCAAAGGGCGTCTTAGAGTAGCTGCAGCTGTGGGTGTAAATACCAATACTCTTGATTACGTGGAGAGACTGACATCGGTTGATATTGATGCAGTAGTAATAGATACGGCGCATGGACACTCCGTCAGGATTTTGGAAATCGTTAAAAAGGTAAAAGAGACATTCCCTAACCTGGATGTTGTTGCCGGAAACATTGCGACAGCAGAAGCGGCGCTGGCGCTGGCAGAGTGTAAAGTTGACGGAGTTAAGGTAGGAATAGGCCCCGGCTCAATATGTACAACGAGAGTCATTGCCGGAGTGGGAGTTCCTCAGCTCACGGCTATTATGCAAGCATCCCAGGCTTTAAAAGGAACCGGCATTCCGATTATTGCCGATGGAGGAATAAGATATTCCGGAGATATTGTTAAGGCTCTGGCCGCAGGTGCAAGCAGCATAATGGCCGGCTCTCTCTTTGCCGGGGTAGAAGAGTCGCCCGGAGAGACAATTATCCTAAGCGGAAGGAAATACAAATCTTACAGAGGGATGGGTTCTCTGGAGGCTATGCAGCAGGGTTCAAAAGACAGATACTTCCAGGATATGGAAGATGATATCAAGAAATTGGTACCGGAAGGTATTGTGGCCAGAGTTCCATACATTGGCACTCTCAGTGAAGTTGTTTACCAGCTGATAGGCGGTTTAAGAGCCGGAATGGGTTATTGCGGAGCCAGAGACTTAGATGAATTAAAAGGGTCAAAATTTATTAGGATAACATCTGCAGGTATTATTGAAAATCACCCCCATGATGTAACTATAACAAGAGAGGCTCCAAACTACAGCAGATAAAATTATTGAGTGTATATCATGAGATCTTTTGTACTAATAACAGTATCCTTACTCTTCATCTTAGTTTCCTGTAAAAACATGGAGTTCAAGATGGATGATGATATTGTTGCTCAGGTTGGGAACAGATTTCTTTATAAAGAGGAGATCAGGAATCTTATACCGCCCGGCACACCGTACAAGGACAGCATTAACATGTTACGACAATATATCAACTCCTGGGCGTTGAAGTATCTCATTGTAGAAAAGGCAGAGAGTCAGCTTACAAAGGAAGACAAAGATGTTGAACAGGAACTTGAGGATTATCGCAACTCGCTTCTTGCATACCGGTTTGAGAAACTCTACATTGATAAACGGCTGGATACAACAGTTACAGAGGAAGTTTCCAGAAATTATTATATAAATAATGCATCTAACATATCTCTTAACAACTCCGTAGTCAAAGCAAGAGTTATTAAAATCTCTGCAAAATCGCCGAATCTTGCAAGAGTGAGAAACATGTACAAAGCAGTAGAACTGGAAGAGATAGACGAGCTGGAGAAGCTATGTTACAATTCGGCGGACAGGTACAATAATTTTAATAATAACTGGGTCGATCTGGCACAAGTAGCCAGAGAGATACCTCTGGATCTCTTCACATGTGAAAGGGAGATTAAATACAAGCGGCATATAGAGATAGGAGATTCGCTTTACCAGTACTTTGCCTTTTTTACTGAAGTAATCACTCCCGACGAGATCCCTCCGTTTGAATACTACCTACCCAGGATAAAAGAGATAATCATAAGTAAGAGAAAACAGAATCTTATCTTACAACTTGAAAAAGATCTCATAAGAGAAGCGCAAGAGAATAATAGGATTAAAACAAAAATTAATGAATAGCTCCAATATGAAAACCAGATTCCTGAGTGTAATAATACTAATAGCTATTATCCTTTCCAGAGGAGATGAGATAAAAGCACAAAAATATGATAATGGGCTTATTGACAAGACCATTGCACTTATCGGCAACGATATGATACAGCTCTCTACATTGGAATCTGAGGTTCAGATGATGATGTATCAAGGTGTAACCACCGATAAGAACATTAGATGCGAAGCTCTTAAAAACATGTTGATCCACAAGCTTTTTCTAACTCAGGCAAGGCTTGATAGTTTGCAGGTAAGTCCTGACAATGTTGAAGGGGAGCTGAACAGAAGGATACAAGAGGCTATAGCATCACTGGGAGGGGAGAAAGCCGCCGAAAATTATTTTAAAAAACCAATTTTTAAAATTAAGGAGGAGTGGAGGGAGTCGCTCAACGAACAGTTTTTGGTACAGGAGATGAAGAATAAAATTATACAATCTCTTCCGGACATAACCCCTTCTGATGTACAGAAATATATAAAGAGGACCCCTAAAGACAGCCTGCCTATAATTCCAATCCAGTATAAGTACCGCCAAATATTGATCTATCCCGATAAAGAGAGCTCTGTATTCGAGGTTAAAGAGAGATTACTGGAGTTCAGAGAGAGGGTGATGAAGGGTGAAAGGTTTAGTACTCTGGCAACACTCTACTCACAAGATCCCGGTAGTGCAGCAAAAGGGGGTGAACTTGGTCTTGCTCCAAAATCCAACTATGTTGCACCATTTTCCGATGCAGCAATGGGGTTGAAAGAGGGGCAGGTTTCTCAGATAGTTGAGACACAGTACGGTTTTCACCTTATACAGATGATTAAAAAAGAGGGAGATATGTTCAATGCCAGGCATATACTTCTCACTCCTCAATTTACAGACAAAGATAGAATTAAAGCTTTTTCAAAATTAGATAGCATAAAAACTCTAATCAATGCAGACAGTATAACTTTTGAGGTTGCAGCTCGCAGATTTTCGCACGATATTAAATCATTTATAAACGGAGGATTGGTAGCAGAGGAGTATAGCGGCTCGGCCTATTTTGAAAAAGATCAACTAAATCCCATTGATTATAATGTCATCAAAAACTTAAAAGAGGGAGAGATTTCTGATCCCTTTGAAACGGCCGGCGGAGAGGGCGGAACAACTGTTTATAAAATTGTTATGCTCGAGAAAATAATTCCTTCTCACATTGCAACCTTTAAAGATGACTTTGCCGTATTACAGAATGAGGCAAAAAATTCACTGGCTATGGCGGCATTTGAGGAATTTATACAAAAGAAGAGGGAGACAACGTTTATAAGAATAGACTCCAACTTTCAGCACTGTCCGTTTCTTAAAGAGGGTTGGATAAAATGAGGCCTGCAGCCATAACACTACTTCTCCTTCTTATCTGTGGCAGCTTTTTACCGGCTCAACAAAAAGAAGACGAAGATCGTCTTGTAAGGCTTATCAAAGCTAAAACAGCAGAGTCTTACCAGTCGGATTTCAGAAGTATAAGAAGAGTTATAGGTCCTGCCCAATTTTTTCATAATAATACTATATTCCTGTGTGATACCGCAATATGGGATTTAACAAACAATATCCTGGATGCAACCGGCAATATAAAAATAATCCAGGACCAAACTACCCTTACAGGAGACAGGCTGCATTACTATGCGGACAGCTCTCTTGCTAAAATACGTGGATCAATTGTTGAGCTTATTGACAAAGATAGTAATCGCCTTAGGACTCTCTATCTCGATTACAACACAAAAGACAGTATCGCTTTCTTTTACAATGGAGGTAGTATGATGGATAAGGAGGGAAAAGTAATTGAGAGTCAAAACGGGTATTATCATGCAAAAATAGGGAGATTTAAGTTTCTGGAAAGAGTTGAGATGACTTCAGACTCTCTTGTTCTGAAATCGGACTCTCTGGCATATTGGAACAGTGAAAACAGGGTTGACTTCCTTGGGCCTGTAATAGCATGGCAAGAGGACTCTTTCCTTAGCTCAGACACCGGCTGGTATAAAAGGGACAAAGAGTTGTTCAACTTTGAAAACAACGCATATGTCCTCAATAATACAAATGAGTTGTGGGCGCAAAGAATCTATTTCGACAGAAATAGATCGTTGGCAGAGTTATACAACAATGTCCAGATCCTTGATACCGTTCAATCTGTAATTATGTTCTCTGACTTTGTCAGATATGAAGATAATCCAACCTTTGCCGAACTATATAACAACCCCTCAATAGCCTATTATTTTACGGAGAATGAAAAGAGTGATACACTCTTCTTTTCTGCAGACACAATCCATTACAGAGTTTTACCAAAACACAGTATAGACTCTGCTGTTTTAGCCGTTTCGCTCAAAAGGTTTGAACAAACTAAAAGAGATCCCATAAGAGAGATGCTCAATGTCCATGAACCTCCGACCATGAATAACATGCAATCTCTTAAAGAAAAAATCTTAACTCAAGTCTCAAATAAGATTGAAGAAGAACAATCCGAAATTCCGGCACAAGACTCCCTGATTACCAAGGATACTCTACTTCTAAAAGATAGTCTGCTTTTAAAGGATTCATTGATAGTTGAAAAAGACACTACCCTTATTCGGTTTATCGATGCAAAAAAGAGAGTTAAGTTCTTTAGAGAGACTCTGCAAGGCAAATGCGACTCGCTGGCATTTAACTCTTTGGATTCTACAATCAGGCTCTATATTGATCCTATAATGTGGAACGAGAATAATCAATTTACATCCGACAGCATACAATTAATAATATCCGATAAAAAATTAAAAAAAGGTGAGCTTATGTCTGGGGCCTTTGTAGTGGCTAAAGAGGACTCTCTTCATTTCAACCAGATAAAGGCATCGGATATTGTGGCTCATTTTGAAGAGGGAGAGCTTAGAAGATTTGATGCTTACGGGGGGGTAACGCTCTTGTTCTTCTTTGCAGAGGATAGCATTCTCACAATGATGAATCAAAAGGAGTGTAAATTTATGACAGCTAAGTTACAGGAACAAAGGATTGAGACCACCCGTTGCTTTGAAAATATACAAAGTGATCTTTACCCGATAATTGATCTTGAACCCGGGAAAAAGAGACTCAAAGGTCTCACTATCCGCTATGACGAAAGGCCTCAATCCAGACAGGAGGTGTGTAACAGAAACGTACTCCCTTCCAGAAAGGAGTACGTTTCTACATTGGAAATTCCAACATTTGTATATACTAAACAATTTTTTGGAGTCTCCCCTATCCTTCCAAAGTTTGAAATCTTCAAAGAGGAGTAGCTTTTACCAAATATTTAGAGGAAGACCATGCATCTTCTTCCTTACCTGCTCTCTAACTTCTGTTATTACAGCGTTATTATCAATATTAGAAAGCACTTTATCAATAAGTTCCACGATAAATGGCATATCCTTTTCTATAAGGCCTCTTGAGGTTATAGCAGCTGTGCCAATCCTTATGCCCGAAGTATGGAAAGGAGACCTGGTATCAAAAGGAACCATGTTTTTATTAACAGTAATATCCGCCTTAACAAGAGTATTCTCGGCAACCTTTCCTGTCAGATCCGGGAATTTCTTCCTTAAATCTATTAACATTAAATGGTTGTCAGTGCCATCAGAAACAATCTTGTAACCTCTACCCATAAAAGCAGTTGCCATGGTTCGGGCATTAATTTGCACCTGAGCCTGATACGATTTAAATTCAGGCTGCAGCGCTTCAAAGAATGAGACTGCTTTTGCAGCGATCGAATGCTCCAAAGGACCGCCTTGAGTTCCCGGGAAAACACTTGAATTTATAACAGCAGACATCATCTTTATCTCACCCTTTGGAGTACGTAACCCGCAAGGATTTTCAAAGTCCTTACCTATTAAAATTATTCCTC
>CAYZPF010000139.1:0-5773 GCA_964479995.1 uncultured Muribaculaceae bacterium
GGAAATCTATTTCGTTTTCCCCAGTTAGGTGGTTTATTAATAGGAGATTTTGTAGAAATTGGAGCTAATACTACAGTGGATAGGGGTGCTCTGTCTGACACCATTATCGGCAACCATACTAAGATAAACAATTTATGCCACATAGCCCATAATAACAATATTGGCTGTAATGTGGTGATAGCTGGCTGTGTGAATATTTCTGGTTCCAGCACAATTGAAGACAATGTTTGGATTGCCCCTAACGCATCCATTAGGGGCTGGCTACATATTGGAGAAAACGCCATCATAGGTATGGGTGCTGTAGTTACTAAAAATGTACCAGCAGGTGAAACATGGGTGGGCAATCCGGCTCGTAAGTTTGAAACAAAATGAAACAAGAGATATTAAATATTTGTATCCAGAAGTCTGCTACCATAACAGAAGCTCTACGGCAAATGGATAAGGTAAATCGCAAACTCTTGATTGTAATCAATCCAAACTTAAGTTTTTTTGGGCTATTAAGTATTGGTGATATTCAACGAGCGATAATCAAAAATTTACCACTAGAAACGAAAATAGATAAAATCCTTAGAGAAGATATTACTGTAGCATGTGCAACTGATGATCTCTCAGCAGTAAAAAAGCGGATGAAAGAGCGGCGCAATGAGCTCATGCCGATATTAGACGAAAATAACAACATTGTTGATGTTATTTTTTGGGAAAACCTTTTTAAGGAAAAACGTATTCGTAGTCAAATTAATTTACCAGTCGTAATTATGGCCGGTGGGAGAGGAAGCAGGCTAAAACCACTGACAAATGTGATACCCAAACCTTTGATACCTATAAACAAGAAAACCATTATTGAGGATATAATGGATCGATTTGTAGAACATGGTTGCCATGATTTTTATATCTCTGTAAACTATAAGGCAGATATGATTCGTTATTATTTTGACTCTTTGAATAACAATGATTATCAAATAGATTACTTCCAGGAAGACAACCCATTGGGTACGGCAGGGAGTTTATCATTACTAAAAGGTAAGATTGCTACAACATTTTTTGTAAGTAACTGCGATATACTTATAGATGAAGATTATGAAGAAGTACTAACATACCATCAAACAAATAACAATGATATTACTTTAGTTGCTGCATTAAAAACAATTGCTATCCCTTATGGAACTCTTGAAACATCAGAAAATGGCATACTGACTTCAATAGTGGAAAAGCCCGAAATAAATTTTAAGATTAACAGCGGTATGTATATTATTGAATCGCACATATTAAAAGAAATCCCGGATAATACCTTTCTACACATTACAGATTTAATTGAAAGTCTAATAAAAAAAGGTAGTCGTGTAGGAGTTTTTCCGGTATCAGAAAACTCATGGAGGGATATGGGGAGCTTAGCTGAATATAAATTTGTAAATTAAGCTGTTATATGCTAACAAAAAAGAATTATTTTAGGATATTAACGGTGATAATAGTAGGAACTGTTTTTCTACCAGTAGTATTCAGGAATTTGCCTTTTCCATTCAGCTCTACCATAGCTTATTTTTTTCTTTGGCACTTATCTATTCTTCTATTTTATCCCAAGTTATATTTTAATAAATTAATGCTTGGGATATATATTTATATAGGAATTTATTTCTTAGGAACAGTAACATTTTGGAGTGATCTAAAAATCGGATTTGGTGATGACATTAGTATATCACACATCGTTAAAATAGCTATAGGAATAAGTCAACCTTTTCTTATGTATCTGTATTTTATTAATTCAGAAGATAGAATCGGATTTTCAAAGCTTTCTTTAATTTCATTAGTCTTCATTTTTATTTCAGCAACAATTTCATTAATCAGTCTGCACATGTTTCCAGGTGCATCACGAAGTTTAGCTCAAGGTTCTGCTTCACTCAATTTTATGCTCCATGAAATGTATCAGAAAATAGGAATTGTGAGCTATACATTCTATTCTGCTTTAGCTTTTTTAATGCCCGCTATTGCTTTTCTAATTAAAAACACGAGTAGGAACATATACAAGACATTTTACATAATCGCTTTTATTATATCAGCCTATTCTCTGATCAAGGCAGAGCATACAACAATAATGATTTTTGCTTTTGCATTGTTTCTACTTGGCTTTATTACGCCAAAAAACAGAAGGGCTGCAAACACCATTATTTTATTCTTCATTGTTCTTGTTTTTATTTTTTCTAACTATCTTGCGAATTTATTACACTGGATAGGAAATATATTGTCAGACGATCAAAATGGGAAAATTGCACTTCGTCTTGATGATTTAGCCAAAGCAATTGACACCAAAGATTTTGATCCCGAAACAGGACAAACGTATCTGGCCGGAGAAAGAATCTCCAGATCAGTGTACTCATGGAAATCTTTTATACAAAACCCGCTCATAGGAAGTGGTACATCGGGAGGACATGCTTACTGGTTGGATATTTTGGGTAAATTCGGATTGCTGGGAATTTTACCATGGATTATTATATTCCGTCAATTTATAAAAAGAAATCATTTACTGTTGAATAAGTCGGTGTTGTTTCTCTTTAACATGTCTTTTATTGGATTATTACTATTTGGCTTAATAAAAAATCTAGGCGGAATAGAGTTGTGGATGGCCTTATTTTTTGTATTGCCGGGGATTTATTTAGTGTATAATAGCAGTAAGTCTTCAAAAAAAACAAATAAATCATATCTTCAATAGCGTGATCAACAGGCTTATAAATATAGGTTAAACCGTTTTTTGACACTTCCAAATAGCTGTGAATACAAACTCTTTATTGAAAATAGTAGTGATAGAAGATAATTTAATAATAGGTTCGGGTTATTTTAGCACGGATAATAATTTGTAAAAAAACTTTTATCGGTACCCGTTCCATAACACTTAAAAATATTGAGATTACTGAGTATGTTATTGTGGTAATAGGTTCTTTAGCATCATAATACATCCTGCCAATCAGAATGGACAGTTGCAGTCCTACGATATTTATTGAGTCGTTGTAATAGTCAAATTGAAGATAAAATCTTTTAATTAATAATATGACACAAAATCCAAAATTTCATAGAGTTCTTCTAGTGGGCAGTTTCAGTTGGTTCAATGCAAATGGTATCACTGTACACAATCTTTTTAGCCGCTGGCCGCCAGTAGGTTTACTTTCGATGATAAGTACTAACATAGATGATATTTCAGAAGTTTATTCAAACTTGATTCAGGATTATTATTTTCTTGGCAATAAGGAAACATATGTCAAATGGCCATTATCCCTTATGTTCAAAGCCTCTCCATCTAAATATTTGCAAATCCAATCCAAAGAAGATCTACAAAGCCACTCTACTATAAAATCAAATAAGCCAATCACAAAAAAGGTTGATAAGAAGAAATCCTTTCTATTGTCTATACGATACAAACTTATTTATTTATTAGGATTGAGAATTAGATTAAAAAAAAGAAATATATCTCCCGAGCTTAATAAGTGGATTACCAGGATTAATCCGGATTTTATTTATTGCACATCATCAAGTATAGATGAAATGGATTTTGCTATCAGTTTAAAAAAGGAATTCCCGAATTCACACTTGATATTTCATACTTTCGATGATTTTATCCATTCCAGATATCAGGAAACTTTGTGTCCGATATATTGGAAATACCAGCTAAAGAAAAATTTTACAAAATTATTGAGATATACAGATTTGAACTTAACCATTAGTCAAAAAATGGCTAATGAGTATCATCAAAAGTATGGGAAAGAATTTTATTCTTTTCACAATACGGTGGACTTGCCGTTTTGGCAATCTAAAACTAAAGATAATACAGATTTATATTCAAAGTCCTTTACATTTTTATATACCGGTAAAATAAACGAAGATACTGGTGATGTAATTAAGCTTTTTTATAGTGGAGTAAAACAGCTAAAGAATGAAGGTATAAATGTTCAGTTTAAAATATTTTCTACTACTGAAGTAAATATTCTCAAATTAATTTTAGGTTCACTTACAGAGGAGATCTCAATAGAAAAAATAGGTTATAATGAGTTACCTGAAAGAATGGTAAAGGCAGATGCTTTGCTTTTACCATTGAACAGCAATAAACAAACGATTAAGTATATAAGACTTTCGATGCCTACTAAAGCAACAGAATATATGGCTATACGAAAACCTATATTTCTTTTTACGCCAAGAAATATTGCTGTGACAGAATACTTAATTGAGCACGATGCAGCTTTTTTTGTTGATAGCAATTCATCAGTAGAAAAAGTAAAAAGTAAGATTAGAGATTTTATAAGTGATAGTACCAGAAGAAATCAAATTACAGATAATGCATATAACCTGTGTGTAGAGAGGCATACGATTGAAAGCGTAACAGAAAGACTGTTAAGCTTGATGAACAAAGTGTATAAATTATGACCCCCATCATCAACGCTAACGATTTTGGATTAATGTCCTCAGTAAACAAAGCTATTGTCGAATGCTTTGCAAAGGGTCTCATTAACCAAACCACTATTATGGTGAATATGTCTCATTTTAACGAAGCGGTATATTTGGCAAAAAAACATGGCTTTGCCGATAAAGTAGGTATTCATCTCAATATAGATGCAGGGTATCCCCTGACAGAGAAAATAAAGGTAAACCGACACTTCTGCAATGCCGACGGAGAGTTTAATGGAGCCTTTAAGCATTTACCATTTAGTGAATTATACCTAAACAGGATAAATCGTGCATGTTTAAGTGAGGAGCTTGATGCTCAGTCTAAAAAATATGTAGAAAGTGGCTTTACACTAATGCACTTCGACTCGCATCATCATAACCACATGCGATATTCTGTTTTAAAGTTATTAATACCGCTTGCACAGAAATATAGTTTTAAGTCTTGTAGTATACCAAGAAATCTTTTTGTTCAAAAACAAAGCAAATGTTAAAATTATGATCCATCCTGATTATGTCAATGAAAAACTCGTAGATATTATTTATAAAAATAAGAAAAAATATATTAATTTATATCGCTTTGTTTGATTTTGCTATTAAACTATGATCTTACATATTACTAACGATTTCGCTGGTTCTGTTATTTATATGAACCTAATAAAAGAGTTGGATAGGCTTAATAATATGTCCGACAAGTTATTTATACTTCAGTAAAAACAAAATTACATTTTTGACTCATGATTCAGAGATTATTTACTCTAACATACTCAATATATAATATAAATATATGGTAGAGCCACTCAGTTATTTAGAGTCCAACTATCTTAGTGAAGCGTGCTAAAACTATTATAACAGATTCAGGAAGTATTACCGAAGAAGCAAGCATTATGCACGTACCGTGTATGGCGCTTCGCAACAACACTGAACGACCAGAAACTATCACTTTAGGTGCCAATGAACTGTTAGGTACCGATCCTAAAGAGATTCAACCTGCAATGCAGAAGTTCTTTACACAGGCAATAATAGAGCTGCAAAAAATAAAAATAAGAGAGAAACAATGGGTATAAATGGACGTCTTCTCGCTGAAAAAGAATTTAATAGGAGCCTACATGCAGTGAAACTCGTTGAATTCATTGAGAGGGTTTTCAACAATTATTAAATATTAAATCCGATAATAGTACTAGAATATGAAACTAATTATCAACGCCGACGATTTCGGCATCACAAAATCAGCTAACGAATCAATAATTGAATTGGCTAAACTAGGGGTTTTAAGTTCAACAACGGTAATGACCAATATGTCACATGCAGGAGATGTTACACAACTTCTTAGTCTTGTGAACGTTGG
>CAYZPF010000140.1:0-5769 GCA_964479995.1 uncultured Muribaculaceae bacterium
GATGCTGATTGTTTTTTGGCAGTTATTAAACAATTGTACACCTTTATCGTTTATTATATGATAAAACTAATACTATGGCATCTAATTTACTAAAAGGGAAGAGAGGGCTTATTTTTGGAGCCCTTAATGAAAGCTCAATAGCCTGGAAAACAGCGGAGAGAGTTTATGAGGAGGGGGCTACTTTTGTTCTTACTAATACTCCTGCTTCATTGAAACTTGGTACAATTGATAAGTTGGCTGAAAAATGCAATACGATTGTGATTTCTGCAGATGCAACTGATGTTCAGGATATTGAAAATCTCATTGTTAAGGGGATGGAATATCTGGGCGGAAAGTTCGATTTTGTTCTACACTCTATAGGGATGTCGCCTAATGTTAGAAAAGGCAGAACTTACGATGATCTCAACTATCAGTATCTGCATCAGACCCTTGATATATCTGCTATCTCTTTTCACAAGGTATTGCAGAGTTGCAGGAAACTCGATGCTATCAATGACTGGGGGTCGGTGGTGGCGCTATCTTATGTTGCTGCTCAGAGAACTCTTTACGGATACAATGATATGGCAGATGCAAAGGCTTTGCTTGAGTCTATTGCAAGGAGCTTTGGTTACATCTACGGCAGGGAGAAGCATATCAGGATCAATACAGTTTCTCAGTCACCTACGATGACTACTGCCGGGTCGGGAATTATGGGTTTTGATAAGCTTTATGATTTTGCCGAAAGGATGTCTCCGCTTGGAAATGCTACTGCTCTGGAGTGTGCCGATTATATCATTACTCTATTTTCTGATCTTACCAGGAAAGTTACGATGCAGAATTTGTATCATGACGGGGGATATTCCAGTATGGGTATGAGCCTTGCGGCAATGAGCGTCTATCGCGAAGGACTAGAGTACCATGATGTTAAAGATGATAAAAGCCGGAAATAAGTTCAACTAAAATTTCTCACATGGTAGGGGATAAAGGGCGAACAATCATTATGCCTTTGTTGGTTTTGCTGTTAAATACGTAGTCTTTAAGGCCTCTTTTTTCAATAGCCACTTTACCTTCGCCGGAGGAGGCGTGTATAAAGGTCACTTGTTTGCCATCTCTGTAGATGAAGCCAAGATGTGAAATATCCAGACCTTTGACGGTGGTAACGAAGCATACGATATCTCCGGAATCGTATTGATCACTTGTCTCATCGGGAGCGCAGGGGGTGATGCGGCTGTACTCTCTTTGTGATGCTCTCTTCTCTATCTCGGCTATCTTTGCTGCAAGTGTAGGATTGTTAGTTAGTTGCTTGTACCTATGAGTATTGGAGGTAATAAAACTAAAATCTATATGATACTCCTTGCCTCCCAACTCTTTTGTCATATCTTTAACTATCCCTTTTCTTTCATTTTCAAAAATCCAGTCGGATGTGTAGTGCATACGGTCGGCGTAGTCGTTGATGATCCCATCTCTGTAACGTATCAGCCTGAGTTGTTCCATGAATTTTTCAAAGGTGGCATCACCTTGCCAGACTGTTCTTGATAAAGCTAAAACACTTTCTACAAAGGTGGTGCAATCGAATTCCCTTAGATTTACAACGAGTCCTTCCGGTTCTTTTTCAAGGGTGTGCCCTACATAGGGCGCGCCTAAAAAGTATTTCGCTGTTGCGATTATTAGTTCGTTTAATGATTTATAACGTAGGTTTGTAATCTTTTGTATGTACCTGTTAAAAATCTCCCGATCCTCATTGTTTGAATAAATTTGTTCATTAGCGACATTTGACAAATACTTTTTATTAGAGGTTTCCGGTTTATTGGAGATTTTTGGCCATGAATAGAGGGTATTGACAGGTAGCAGACAAAATAATAATGATAATGATAATAATAATAATATAAAATTCTTGATTACTTTTTGATACTTAGTTCTATTCATAGAAACAACTTGTTTTTTAATAGTTTATATCCTGAGTTACTTGCTTTTAAGCAAGCGCCGTTTTTCAGATAAATATTGTAGCTCTCCTTTCCATAGAGCTCAGCCCGTGTTATTTTATTAGTGTTGACAATGCAAGAGCGATGTATTCTGACAAAATCACAGGGTAAATGCTCTTCAAGATATTTCATTGTTTGCTCTTTAATGTGTTTGCTGTCCTGTGTGTAGAGAATTACATAATCTCCGTATGCCTGAATATAAAACAGATCTTGGATTCCAATAAGATGTATTTGCGTTCCATCTTTTACTGAAATTTTGTCAATGGGGTTGTTTATTTCTCTGTCTGTCCGGGCCGCTTCCTCTTTATTGTATGAGTTGAATTCCTGATTATAAGGGATATTGTAGGTTTTGTACCACTGGATTAATATTATCCAACTTAATGAGCCGATTGTAAAATATATTGGGATGCTCTTTATTAAAGATTGGTCGCTGATAAGAGCTGTTAATGAGGTTAACAGATAGATTATAGAGATAATTATTATCTGATTTAACAGCGTTAGTACTATATGTGCCTGGATAGGCCTTATATACTTAATGAAATAATAATAATAATAAGCGGAGAGGCTTTGAAGTAAAGAAAAAATTAGAGCAGATATAATTGCAATCAGGATATTGTAATTTAGGTAGATGGATAGAAAAAGAGAGACAGTGGCAATCATTGCAATAACTGCCACTATCAGTATAATTGTATTTTTTACGGACTCTATAAGTGGGTGTTTCCCCATTTTCTATTAATCTTTTATCTCAATTCCACTAAAAGATGCATTACCTCTTATTATCAACTTATATACCGATTCTTTTGATATTGTACTTTGGAAACGTTTATCTTCAATTCCACTAAATATTGCATTTATATCGCTTTTTATATTCCAGTCGTGCGGAACATAAATTTCAATACCGCCAAACGAACAGTCAATATCAATGTAAGTTTCCCCCTCTTCTATTGAAGTGTGCCTAAGATCCAGGATTGTGCCTGCAAACTTGTTGGTTAGCATTGCTCCTTTGAACAGAGGCTCTAAAACAATCTGTTTAACTGACCCGAAAGTGTTATAGGAGGTTATAAAACCATTCTCGGTTGATACTGATCCCGGCCTGTTGGGTGTATTGCGGTATTCCCTGCTGTAATGACCACAAAGTCTTCCCGGACGTGCAATGAGTATTACTCCAACCAACACAAAAATCAAGGGCCAAAATGTTCTGAATGAGTAATACTGTGTTACGAACAGATGTGGTAAAAGAAAAATTGCACCAATCAATATAAGGATGGCCCCTCCGGTGTTCTGTTTTTTTATTAACGATAAGACTCCAAGTGCTATTAAAAGCATTTGCCAGGATATTACTACACGGTACAGTGAATGTCCAATCCATCCCAAATTATGCCCTAAGATGATTAATCCTACCACGATAAATAGCAATGCTATTACTGTCCCATGGATTCTGCCTCGATGACTGCTCTCTTTTTTGTCAATAATCTCCATATTGTTTGAATTTTGATGTTTAATGCAAAGATAAAGATATGTGATGTAAAAGAGTACTGCGAGACGATTAGTCTCATTGATATATCGATGAATGTGGAAAATTAGCCGATGAATGCCGGTTATATTTAACTATTATTCATCTTTGCCAAAGTCGGGATCGTCTGCCTGTGTGTTGTGGACGGTTCCGTGCGGATGTTCTGCTGGGCCGTAAATTGAATAGAGCTTAAGAGGAGTGTTGCCTATATTTACAATATTGTGCCATTTACCGGCAGGTACTAATATAATATCATCATCTTCTACCGTTTTAACAAAATCTAAATTATCTTCGGTGTCCCCCATAGATACTTGTCCTTTACCCGATTCAACTCTTAAGAATTGATCTATGTCATTGTGCTGTTCTAATCCGATATCTCCTCCCACTGGAATCGACATAACTGTTAACTGGATGTTTTTGCCTGTCCAAAGGACAACACGAAACTTGTCATTTTTAAGTGTATATTCTTCAATATCAAGTACAGTTGGTTGATTACCGTAATCTTTAAATATGACTTCGGTACTTGGTGATTTTGTCGCCTCCTCTTTTGTAGCAGCTTTTTTACCTTGATTGTTGCAAGAGAGCTGCATGGAAATGAAAAGCAATAGAAAAAATGGATAAAAAATTGATTTTAGTCTCATAGTAAAAATAATTAAGTAGTTTAAATCGAATTAAAAACTAAATTTACAATAAAAATGTGTTTTTTGCAATTATTGTGCTTTTATGCATAATAGTGGAGGTATGGATATTTGTGGAATTAAAAATATTGAGTAAATTTGCTCATCATATTGAGTAAATTTATTTTTGTGTTTGAACGTCCATATTTAAAATCCTTTAGAGTAAGAATTGAAGAACCTAGAAAATTCATTCAGGTAGTTCTGGGGCCTCGCCAAGTTGGTAAAACCACTATGATTACACAACTTTTGTCGCAATTAGCTGCACCTAATCTGTACGAATCTGCTGACGCTATTCCGGCAACTAATACTGCTTGGCTTGTTCAAGTTTGGGAATCTGCAAGATTACGAATGAAAGCTTTTAAAGCTGCAGAGTTCTTGCTGGTTATAGACGAGATTCAAAAGATAGATAATTGGAGTGAGGTTGTAAAACAGCAATGGGATAGAGATACTATCGATAACATCAATATCAAAGTTATTCTGCTTGGTTCTTCCCGTTTATTAATTCAGAGAGGATTGACAGAGTCTTTAGCAGGGCGTTTCGAAACATTATATTTAGGGCACTGGTCTTATCCTGAAATGCAAGAAGCTTTCGGATGGAGTATAGAGCAATACATTTACTTTGGAGGATATCCGGGATCTGCTTCTCTGATTAATGATGAAGAACGGTGGAAGAATTACATTAAGGATTCATTGATAGAAACCAGTATATCCAAGGATATTTTAATGTTGACACGGGTCGATAAACCAGCTTTATTGAAAAGGTTGTTTGAGTTGGGTTGCCTCTATTCCGGGCAGATTCTTTCTTACACCAAGATATTAGGACAACTTCAAGATGCAGGCAATACAACAACATTAGCGAATTATCTAAAATTACTATCGGATTGTGGATTATTAGGTGGTTTAGACAAGTGTGCCGGAGACATAATTCGTAAGCGAGGCTCAAGTCCTAAATTTCAGGTATATAATAATGCTTTGATTACTTCACAAAGTAATGATACTTTTGAAAAAGCAATCATCAACCCGGAATTATGGGGGCGATTGGTTGAATCTTCTGTTGGAGCACACTTACTCAATTACTCCATTTCGGAAAGATATAATATCTATTATTGGCGTGAGGGTAATTATGAAGTTGATTTCGTACTTGAAAAAGGTGATAAGATAATTGGCCTTGAAGTGAAAAGCGGAATAAAATTCGAAAATGCAGGAATGAGTGTTTTTGCTAAAAAGTTTCATCCTGAGAAAGTGTTGCTGGTTGGGACAGGAGGAATTTCTTATGAGGAGTTTTTGAAGATTAATCCCAAAGAATTGTTTTAAAAATAGAATGCCAATATCCAATAATTTAGTATCCCAGTCTCGCGCAGGTGATGTATCCCATTACAGATGGGCTGAACGCCGTCGCTTAGGATTTATTCGCCAAAACTTTATCAAAAAGTACAACTATTCAAAGCTGTTATATTGTACTATACAACTAATGTAGTAATAAGTACAGGTGTCACACTAACATTAGTCAAAGCTGCGCAAATCATCGCAATTAGCTAAGATTCATCAAAAGAAATAAAGTTGCTAAAGTTAAAGTCAGAAACCCATTTTGAATGGGCTCAGTTTGTAAAAACATAAG
>CAYZPF010000141.1:0-5647 GCA_964479995.1 uncultured Muribaculaceae bacterium
ATAGTTATAAACTTCCTCATAGTTGTAACTGTTATTATTCAGAAGAGCTATTCTGTTTTAAGCTTTTTATTTTTAGGTTTATTTTTTTGATTCTTTGATTTGGATTCCCGGAGCTCCTTCCACTCTTTCTGAAGTCTGGAAAACTCTTCCATCTGTTCAGGGGTCAATACATCCTTATAGAGTGTCTTCTTCATTATTCCAACCTTATCCATCCTCTCTAACCATTTTTTATCGTCCGCGAAGAGAGTAGTAAGAAAAGGGAGCTCCTTATCTATCTTCAAATCTATTTGAACCAACTTATCTATCTGGGCTTCCGTTAAACCCTCTATACTTTTTAGAGCACGTACAATATTTCTCCTTGCAGTCTCCTCTACAGGAACCGGAGTGGCTCCCTGGAATTGAGCATATGCACTTCCCAAAGAGCATATTAATATGACCAATAGCAATTTTAATTTCTTCATAGGTATTAGTTTTTAATTAACAACTTAAATCTATATTCTCTCCTCCTTATGGATTGTTGTAAATATATGATATTTTTTTATTTTTTCAAAGAGATAATAGCTGATTTTCTGTGAGATATAATCACATGGTTCAGTAAGCCGTTTTGCGAGATGTTATAACCATCAGATGTTATATTATAGATAATCTCATCCGGGTAGAGTACAACTTGTAATAGTAAAAAGGCGTTTTTGCATATTTAAAATGTCAATAAGATTATTTCTATTTTAGAACATATTTTATCATTAACAAATTTGAGTCACTTGTAAGCTTTTGAAGTTTCTCAAAATTTTCTACACTTACAACTTTATCATTTACAAATAAATGCGCAAATTCTGCAGGAATAACACCGTAAATTATATCATTTTCCATAAATGAAAACATAAGTTCAACACCTTCTTTAGTTTTAAAAGTAATTTGTAACTTATCATCAATCTTATTGTAAAATAGAGCATAAAATTCATTTTTATACCTAAATCTTGTGATTAAATAATTATCTGTTTCAAAAAAACCAACAAATCCAGTAGCTATTTTATTTGCAATACTTTTTGAATATTCCCAATAAAAGAGAGCAGACCTATTTAAAGGTAAATCGGATAAAATGAAATTGTGTTTTCCAAAATCAAGAAAATATCGCTTATTAAGTGAAAAATCGTTAAAATCAATGTTGTATAATGAACCATCATACCCCATATGATATCTTAATGAATCATTGTAGTAACTAAAAGGTGACGGGCCAAAATTAAAGGGTGTTGACATCAGAAAATTGGGTAAAGTTGAAAGACTTGATACTACTTCATTTTTGCTTTTTGAGTAAAAGAATAGATCGATATTTTCAGAATCAGAGTTAAAAACATAGGTATCTTTATTCAGAATTTTAAAATGATGTACAGCTCTAATACTATCCGGAAGACTAAAACTTTCAATAAATTTCTCCCCATCAGAATCATATATCAAAACTTTACCATAAGGAGTCATAAGATTAAGTCTGCCATCAAACCGAGATATTTCAAAGTCATATATCATCCTATATTCACCCGGACCATTACCCGTTTTATTAATTGATTTTATAAAATTACCCTTACTATCAAACACGATAAGTTTATTTTGTTTCGGTGATAACACATAGAATTTTTCATTATACGCTTGATATTTCAGTGAACCTGAATATTCTATAATAGATTCAGATGTTGTTTCTAAGGGAATAATTTCAATCTGCTTAAATAGGTCTTCCACCGATGGTTGAAATTTTATTGTGTCTAAATCAACAAATATTCCCGCAGCTTTATCTTTTAGACTTTTAACATCTCGCACACAGGAAATTGTTGAAATTGTTAAGAATATTAATAAGATTATTTTAATTTTAGTTTTCATAATTGTCTTTTCCTAGTGATACACAAAAATTTAATAATATAGCATAGAATCTATTGCAATAATCGTTTGCCTTTCCCGTCCAGAAGCAATCCCAAGGACAGTATAAATTACTATTGTTTGTAAACTTCAGTTCAAAACAATACCCGCTTGAGCCAGAATCGCAAGTAATAACTGCAGGATCTTCCAATATTACACAAAAGAATATATCAGGATCCCATGCCATACCATCTGGGCATGATCCAGGCAAAGTTTGAGCCTTAGTAGGCCCACTGTCTGCAATAAAAAATATAATACTTAATAGTATTGTTGTTAATAATTTTTTCATAATCAAAGGTTTTAAATAATTTCCTGGTATATATGGTAAATCTTCTATTATTTTACATTTACTTCACAATTTTATATCTACTTAAAATCAGATCCAGATATGAGAGAAATACATTTTTGTTACCTGCATCCGGGATGAAAGTATGAAGAATCTGATCCTTATAATATATGAAAACGAATGGCATCCCATAATTATCTGCAGGGACATCCAATGTTTTCCCCGGTTTTAGAAATACGGAATTGCCATATTTGTTTTTACTCTCTTCCCTAAAATCCTTAGCAACAAAAAGAATATTTTTACAATTTTCCAAGTCATTAACTCTCTCTTTTAATGTCTTAACAACAAAATCTATACACGACTTACAGTTTAATAACGAGTAGCTAACAACAAATACCGGCAAATCAGACAAATCGTTTCTGGAACAATACTCTAAAATTTCATCAGTGTTTATATATAGATTGTCATTTTCTGCTGAAACATGAGTTTGTGTCAGAAGAATAAGTTTTGTTATATCGCTTTTATTATCTGTATTCACATTAGAATCCTTATTAACACGAATAAAAATAAGAGTGACAAAAAAAGATGTCAATAAACTTAGTATTAATAGAATTGTTAGAATTATTTTGCTAGTTTTCACCCTTATACGCTATTTTAGAACATATTTTATCATTAACAAATTTGAGTCACTTGTAAGCTTTTGAAGTTTCTCAAAATTTTCTACACTTACAACTTTATCATTTAGATATAAATGTGCAAAATCAACAGGTACAAAGTAATACAGAGTATCACTTTCTATAAAACTTAGACCAAGTTGAACGTCCTCTTTCACTTTAAATACACTCATGATTTTTTTATTCTGCTTGTTATAAAAAAGATAGTTGATATTATTCTTTAAATCATACCTCGATATCAAATATTTATCTGTCTCAAAGTAAATTGCAAAGCCTGTTGCTATCTTATTTGCGATACTTTTATAGTATTCATAGTAATAGATTACCGACTCATTCAATGGCAGGTCTTTCAATATGAAGTTACGTTTTCCAAAATCAAGAAAATATCGCTTATCAAGAGAGAAATTTTCCGGATTTATGTTAAATACAGTTCCATCATAACCCATAAAATATCTTAATGAGTCTTTGTAATAGTAGAAAGGAGTCCTTGCATACTTAAACGGAGTTACTCTTAGAAAATTTGGCATTACCGACAGGCTTGAAACAATTGCATTCTTACTTTTTGAATAGAAATAGAGATCGCTGTTTTCTGAATCTGAATTAAATACATATATATCTTCATTCAGAATCTTAAACTGGTGAACTGCTCTTATTGAGTCGGGAAGATGAAAACTTTCTATGAATTTTTCTCCTTCACTGTCATATATAAGAATACTACCATATGGAGCCATCAGGTGAAGTTTGCCATCAAAACGGGAAATCTCAAAGTCATAAATCATCCTGTACTCTCCCGGACCATTTCCTATCTTCTCTATTGTCTTAACAAAACTTCCTTTTCGCTCAAAAACAAAAAGTTTGTTTTGCTTCGTAGAAAGTATGTAGTGCCTATCTTTATATACCTGATGCTTAAGCCCTGAGGATGATTCAATAATTGATTCTTTCTTCGTTTCAAGCGGAATAATCTCAACCTTTTCAAAGAGATCCTTAATTGATGGTTGATATTGAATTGTATCTAAATCAACCCCAATAATATTACTCCCTTTATCAAAATCCCGTGCACTACGGGTGCACGAGATTGATGATAAAAGCGCGAATAATATTACTATAAAATAATTATAATTCTTGTCATTCATAATTAATTGTCATCAAGTGATATACAAAAATTTAACAGAATCGCATAGAGCCTATTGCAATAATCATTCGCTTTTCCTGTCCATTTGCATATCCAGGGACAATACTCATTGACATCTTTATCGAATCTCAGTTCGAAGCAGTATCCACTGGTTCCTGAATCGCAAGTAATAACTGCAGGATCTTCCAATATTACACAAAAGAATATATCAGGATCCCATGCCATACCTTCTGGGCATGATCCAGGTAAAGTTTGAGCCTTAGTAGACCCACTGTCTGCAATAAAAAATATAATACTTAATAGTATTGTCGTTAATATTTTTTTCATAAATAAATTTTTTAATAAGTAATCTGATTTTAATCTGCAATAATGAAATATTGCTTTGAATTGTCATCTTAATTCACATGCAATTCTGATTTTTTAGTTGATAATTCTAATTCCTATTCCTTGCCAGGGATTGATCTTTGAGTAAATTTTAAATGGTTTTCAAGTTTGCAGGACTTAAAATATTATAAATTTTACCCTGAGTTTTCAATATTCTATGCTGTAACAAATATACATAAATCGTTTCATACATCCAAGCGTTTTTATTAACTATTATTGTGATTTCTTGTTATTTACGGCGTTTTACAGGTTCAATTAGCTGCAATGACGAATCCAGGATCTGCAGTGTTATCGCCCGAATTTCCCGAACTTGGTACTCAAACTGAACATGACATAACGACCAATTGTGTTATATATCTCCTCCTGGACAAAACTATCTGCATAAATAATCTTCTTATTCTTCGTCTGGTTCAACATATCATATCCTTTCACACTAAGAATAACTCTGTTTTTAAATATTGATTTGCAAATCTCTGCGTTCCAGATGCTTGCCGGATCGTTGTTGTTGCTGAAGCCGCGATAAAAATAGTTAGAGTAGTCAGATATCAGATTAAACCCATAAGGTAAAGCCCATTTTATATTTGCTGCCAATATACTTATCCAGGTAGAGCGATCCTTAACTTTATCTATTGAAAACCAGGAGTTGGAGTATCTTGTATTTGTGCTTATTCCTGCTTCGAAGAAAGTGGATTTATACCGAAGTCCCAATATTCCATTCGGAGTAAGGCTGCTTGATCTATACTCCTCATTATTAATATAACCGAAACCTCTGTAGTATGCAGCACCGATATTCCCGTGCAGATTTATTCTTCTTGATAATTTAATTGCCATAAGAGAAAAACTTGAGCTCGCATAAAATGCCGTTCCTTTATTTACCGGCATCGTGTATGTTATACCAAGCTCGTCAATGGTACTTTTTTCAATAATTTTATTTTGGGTCAATGATAGTCGAATATCGTAGGATCCCACTCCACCAAACTTGCCTAAACTCATAATGTGAATGTATTCAGACCTCAGATTTGGATTTCCTGTCCTGATAAATAACGGATTATTATTATTTACGATCCTATGCAACTGCGTGAGTGACGGGTAGTTGCTTTTTGCCGAATAATTTGCCTGAAAACCGTAGAACTTATAGATTACTTTAGGAATAATGTCCCATCTGAGATATTGATCAGATAATTGTTTCGTGTATATACGATTAAGTGTTGGTTTCAATTCGGCAGAAATAAAAAAATATTCATTCTGCCTTCTTTTCAAAGG
>CAYZPF010000142.1:0-5497 GCA_964479995.1 uncultured Muribaculaceae bacterium
ACGAGATACAGGATAATTTCATCCACTTTTGGTTTAACTATTTTGACCGCAATCGATCATTAATTGAAATAAAAAACTTTATCAATTTGCAGAGTATAATAAAATCCGACTATCCGGCCTATTCGGGTATTATGTTAGAGAGATATTTCAAACAAAAATTTGCTGAGAGTTTTCAATATCGTGCCATCCAAAATTACTAGCTGCAAAGGTGGAGCCTCTTAAAGATAAGTTGCTGCCAAAGTATCAGATTGAGATGGTTTGTTTGTCGTTAGAGGACATGTAGAAATCTATTATCTACGGGAGAGCTCTCCTAAGCCAAAGCCATAGTTAAATAAATATGAATCGACTCTTAGAGAGATTTAAATTATTTTATCAGAATAATTGCTTATATTCGTTAGTAATCTAAACTCACATAGTCATGAGAGCTAAACTGGTTTTTTTAATTGCGTTTTGCATGGTAATTTCGTGCAAAAAGGTGGAGCCACCTGTAGTACCTACCGACAATCCGAAACCAACCCAGCCTCAAGAGCCCGCTCCCACTTATGTAACCTCTACTACAGTAGGCTCACAGGGTGGTAAACTAAATGATCTATCTATAGATGTAGATATACCTGCCGGGAGCTTCACTCTATCAAAAACCGTTAAACTAACCAAATCTACCAGGAGTGAAATCTTTGGAAAACACGAATCATCTGATTTTTATAAAATTACCGGAATTCCTGCCTCTTTTTCTAAACCTATTAAAGTAACAATTACCGCTAACTCAGGCTCACCCGACAATCTGCTGATGACCGTAACCGAGGATATGTTTGTACCCTCTTTACAAAAAGTAATCTCCACAACTCAATTTATCTCTGCAACAAAATCCGGCAATAAATACACATGTGATTATGAGCCGTTTGATACCGATATCAATCTTCCGGACTCCACTTTAACACTCACTTTTGGATTGGTAAAAGATTACGAGGAGGCCACTTCAACCAAAGCTCCATCTAAATTTATTGTTCATAATCCGGTAGGTTTCAGGACAGAAGCGCTGCAATTAAGGGACCACTTGGATAGAATTTACGGTCAGTTGGAGGGTATGAACTTCTCCTTTTCCACCCGCACTAAATGGCCGTTAAAGGTAAATATTAAAGAGTTCTCCGGTAGTCAAAAATCAGCTTACGGCTATTTTGTTCAATCCAAATGGGGTCATAACTACTCATCTATGGAGTTTAACACGACTTATATGTCAGATGAGAGAGAGCTTGTGGCAACAGCAGGGCATGAGCTGTTTCACTTTGCTCAATCGCTCTACAATCCGCAAGGAGCCCTCTCTAAAATGGTAAAAACCGACCCTTTCTATTGGTTAGATGAGGCCTCCTCTGTATGGTTTGAGGAGGTTGCAGTACAAGATCCCGCTTTTTTACCCTCTGTAAGACGGGGACACCACATGGAGCCAATTGCGGGTATCTACAAAGGTCCTCAAACCAATGCAGAGCACTATGGTTATGGGATGTCAGCCTTTATCAAATATCTTGTTAAAAAAAACGATATCACCTCTCTCTCAAAAATTTACAATTCAATCAAAAGTGGTTCGGCAAAAGATCCTGTAGAGGCAATTGAGAATAGCCATTCGCTCGATTTTTCAAAAATCTATCCCAAGTTTTTAGAAGAATATTTTGGCGGTGAAATATACTCTGACTTTGAACGCTCCTTACTCCTATCACATGCTACTGAAGGATTTCACATGGCATCGGAAGACGATACGATAAAAACTATTACAAAAGAGTATGAAGGATTCTCAGCTCGTATATTCAGAGTAGAAGTCAGCTACAGTGGGATAAAAGAAGCGGATAACCTCTCAATACAATCAAGTGCCATTGGTGAATTTTTGGTCTATAAGATTAAGGGACTCGAACTATCTTTATTGGGTAGAGCCTACGATGAATTTATTGTCCCTAACCTTAAAAAATTGAAAGATGAGAATGCCAGAATTTTAGTGATTAGGCCTAACTCTACCAATTCAAAAGATGAGATCACGGTAAACTTTATAGTAGAGCGAGGATTGGGCTTGGATGCAGTTTGGGCTAAGCTATATGTTCATGGAGAATTTTCCGGAGATATAATAAGCAGTGCTTCGGTTGAATTTCCTAAGGAGGTCTCTTCTGAAGATTGGCCGAATTACCCTATGCTAAAAGGCTCTTACAATAACGAAACCAAAGTCTTTTCAGCCTCTTACAACGGAAACTCTCTGGTCTGTAATATAGATCTTAAAAACAGTAAAATGAGCGGCAGCATTTCATTTAGTAATAACGATGCAACTTTTACAGATAGACATGTAACGGCAAATGCCACCTTCTCCAATATCCCTTTAGTTAAATGGGATGATAAATATGTATCGCAATATTCATCCAATACCCCTACCGGCACTGTCACAGTCAGCGGCTGTGAATACTCAACTGACACCGGCTCGGTATCAATGGTTGAGCCATATACAATTTCTTTAAATATCTATTTTGGATCAGGAAGTTCTACTGCTAAATAGTAGTTTTTTATTGTTTAGAACCTATCTAAAAAGGTACCGCCATACAAAACTTCTGATTACAAGTAGCTACTGGTAGAAAAAACTTTATGTTTTGCGGTAACCATAATGCTGCTTCCAATTTGGAAGTGTACAAATACCCATAGTGGAGGTAATCTATCAGATACTTACGTTATAATACAAGTGCTCATATATTTGCCAATTCAATAAATATCACTATTTTTGTACCATTATCATAAGTCATGATAATAGTACAAAAATAATTACAATGAGCGGATCAATATCTATATTAGGCATTCAGGCGGAGTTAACTCCCATACAGCAAAACGCATTGAGAGGTCTTAATGTGGATATGCTTTTACGGTTTTCCTTTTATTCTACAGTTTTTAATGGACAATTGTTGTGTGTCATACATACAAAAAATAAAGAAGATGCTATAACGCCGGCAAGATATAAGAAAATCACCAATCAGGTAGAGGCCGTTGTTGGAATGCCTGTGGCTGTTTTGCTGGATGATTCGTTGATATACATTCAGCGAGAGCGGTTGATAAATCAAGGTGTATATTTCATCATCTCTGATAAATACGCATTTCTCCCCTCGTTGATTGTAAATTCTCAACTAAAGAAAAAAAAGAAATTGGACAGATTAACGCCTGCTGCCCAATACCTGCTGTTATATTATCTTTCTGTCGGAAATAGGAAAGATGAATTCACAATTAAAGAGTTGGAGAAAATTATACCTTACAACTATGTAGCAGTAGCACGAGCAGTGGTAAATCTCGAAGATTGTGAATTATGCCAAACAAAAATTGATAATGCAAGAACGAAACATATTCATTTTATAAATAATAAACGTGAGTTATGGAAGAAATCTCAACAGTATCTATCTTCTCCTGTTAAAAAAATCTTGTTTTCTGATTCTAAACCCAAAGGGTATTTTAGCATAAGCGGTGTCAATGCCTTATCGCAATATTCGCATTTGAATCCGGAGCAATACGAAACTTTGGCTGTTTGGGAAAAATTTTTCGACCAAACGAATGGACAATATAACGAGTTGGAAGGTTTATATAAAATCGAAATATGGAAATATCCGACTACGATACCTTACCAAGAAGAAGCTGGAATTGTCGATAAACTCTCATTATTTTTATCAATGAAATATGAGTCTGATCCGCGCATAGAAAAAGAATTGGAAATCATGATAGAAGGGATGAAATGGTAAAAGAATTGGAAAAATTTAAGGAGCACTTCGCCGGATTTGAAGATAATTATGTTATCATCGGCGGGACGGCTTGTGATATTGCTTTACGTGACACAGACATGCGTCCACGAGCGACTGATGATATTGATATTATTTTGGTCATTGAAAAATTGACGCCTGAGTTTGGACAATGTTTTTGGGATTTTATTGTTTTGGGAGAATATACAACACGTCAACGAAAACGAGAGGATAAAGAACCGGTAGCAGAACTATTCAGATTTTCCGATCCAAAAGATGGTTTCCCTGTCCAGATAGAACTCTTATCGAAATATCCGGATGTATTAGGTGAGCCGACTGGATTTCATTTAACCCCGATACCTGTTGGAGAGGAAATCCCGAGCCTTTCCGCTATTCTTTTGGATGAAGAATATTACAATCAGGTAATTGAAAATAGTGTTATTGAAGATGATGTTCGTATCGCAAACCCCATGTCGCTTTTATGCTTAAAGGTAAAAGCATTTTTGAATTTGACAGAAGAAAAGAAAACAAATTCAAAAGTACGAAGTGCTGATATAAAGAAACACAGAGATGATGTCTTCAAATTGTTGGCTATGCGTATTGATCCCTTTACGCCTATTGAATTATCTATAACAATGAAAAATGAGTTGATTGCTTTTATTGAAATGATAGAATCATCTTTGCCAAACCAATCATTACGTGGTAGTTTGCAGCGCACAGATAGTGATATCCAGGGTTTTCTCGATATTATGAAAAATATATTTGGAATAGTACAAATATGAAAATTCAATACGCATCGGACTTACACTTAGAGTTTTCCGACAATTCTCGTTATTTAAGGAAGAATCCATTAAAGCCCGTGGGGGATATTCTTGTTCTTGCCGGAGATATAGGCTATCTGAATGATGATAATTACAGCAAGCATCCGTTTTGGGACTATGTATCGGATAGCTTTCAGCAAGTAATTGTCGCTGTAGGAAATCATGAACTATATAAATACTATGATTTAGCAAAAATGCCGCAAGGCCTGGTTTGTTCAATCCGCAACAATGTAAAATGCTATTATAATGCAGTAATACAAATAGAAGACATTGATTTGATAGTTTCAACTTTATGGGCAAAAATTCCTTTGGAAGAAGCCTATATAACCGAACGAGGAGTTAGTGATTTCTATCGGATTTTGTATAATAACGAAGCGCTAACATTTGACAATTTCAATCGGGAACATGATCGTTGTTTCCAATTCATACAAAATGCCATTACGAAAAGTGCAGCAAAATATATTGTTGTTGTTACACATCATGTTCCGTCATTTCAACTAGCTTCACCTGATTTTGCAGGGAGCAAGATTAATGGTGCTTTTACAGTCGAATTAGAAGAATATATCGCAGCAAGTTCAATCAAATATTGGATTTATGGACATTCGCACCGGAATATTGATAAAATCATAGGGAGAACTCAATGTGTGAGCAATCAGTTAGGGTATGTTTCTCATAATGAACATTATTCGTTTGATTTAGCAAAAGTGATTGACAAACTAGGGTAATGCACCTTGTTTGCACCTGTTGTTATGCGCTAATTATTTAATTTCTTTAAAACTGACCTTTATTCGGAGTTCGTTTAAAATTTGTCTCGAATTATCTAATTCAAAATCAAAAATACCAGCATGTGATTTAAATTGTGGTTTTTTTTGTTCATTAATTAGTCAGCCCTTAAAAACGGTATAATTATTTACATTACAGCATAATAGT
>CAYZPF010000143.1:0-4691 GCA_964479995.1 uncultured Muribaculaceae bacterium
AAAGTGCTTATTGCAACGGATATAGCTTCCAGAGGAATTGATATTAGCCGTATTTCCCATGTTTTTAATTATGATTTACCGGAAGATGCAGAGACCTATGTCCACAGAATAGGAAGAACAGGAAGGGCAGGTAATAGTGGTAAGGCCATATCATTTTGTGATTTAGGAGAGATTGGATTACTCAAAAGCATTCAGAAGCTCATAGATAGAGAAATCAATGTAGTAAACGGACATCAATATGAATGCGATCTTTGTTTACAAAAGATTGAAAGAATCAAAAAAAGCAGTTCACAGCCTTTGAAAAAGAAAAAAGAAGAGCAAATATTCATAGGTAAGTCAAGAAATAAGAACAAGCGGAAACGAGACAATTTCTGGAGAAAGAACAATCGCAAAAGCGCTTAGTCAACATTGGTCTCCCTCTTCTTAACTCCCGATATTAGATATGTAATTATTGTATTGTGAAGAATAGATATCCGCCAAAGGAGAGATATTTCATATCTTGAAAGAAAAACTGCAGATACAGATGTTTAAAGAGTGTTATTGTAGCCCCAAGATTGTAGTTTCTTGTATCATACTCTGCAATTAAATTCATAGATCTTAGAAAAGAGGGTGAGAAAGAGAGCCCTCCTGAAATAGGGTAGTTAATTTTTTGACGTTTGCTGGAAAGAATATTGTAGGCCGAATGTAACCCTATTTTACTACCCAGAACATATATATGCTTACTTATTGCAAAGTAGTGAGTACCAAAATATTTATTACCACTTCCGGACGAAAAAATGTTCTCTCTGTTAGATGTTATTACATCATTCGAGCCGACTGCCACGGCAGGATAATATTTCCCTTCGTTTAACAACTTGAATCTCACGCAAACAGCCCTGTCAACGTTGGTAAATTTTCCTTCATTATAGAGATCAAAGGCAGTATTTGTTATTGCTATCTCTACAAAAGGGAAAAAGGTGACATTAAGAAAATAGTTAAATGTATTATAATCCCAGGTATCAGGAGTAAGCATTTTATGAAGAAAATTCCCCCCTATTTTTACAGTTGCATCGGGAGAAAAGATCGCATTGGGACTATTAAGTAAACCTGTAACACCCATTGAACCCTGAGAAAATAAAAGAGATGAAGAGACTGACAGTGAAATTGTCAAAATCAGTCTCTTCACCACTATTTTTAACACCTTCATACAGGTATAAACAAAGGCTTAATTGGTTCCGCCACCACCGCTACCATGTGAGCCGTGAGTATAGTGCATCTCTTCGTGTGATAATGTCACTGCTCCGGCCGATTTAACTACCACCTCAATAGTAATTGTAGTACCGTTAGGTTGAGTAACTTTTACAGAGTACTTATTGGCATCAATAGCCTGTTGTCCTGTTGTTACCAGTTTATTGTCAGGAATAATAACTCTGTATATACTGATATCTTCATTGACGATTGAGAAGTCTGTTTGTGCATCATTATTGTAATAATATGGTTTAATAGCCTCTTTAATCATATTAGCCAATGCAGTAGCATCTACTCCTGTAATACCTTCAGCGGCAATAGCTGTAGAGAGAGCCGGATCAAATATATAGCCGTCTTTGCGTTTAATTGCTATCTTGGTAACAGTCAGATTCTGTACAGACCTGTTCTCTATTACATTATCAATCACCTCTATATTATCTAAAGTAGCACCCAAATATGTTCTTGGGAAATTGGTTGCTATCTTATAAACTGAAAAGTGATTGATTGTAGTGGCATACTTATTCGTCGTAGTATTATAAGTAACAGGTTGAGTTTTAAGCTCCCATTGCTTTAAAGTTTCATTGTAGTACTCCAGGTGGATATCAGTAAACCTATAGTTAGTTAAAGGGTTATCAACAATTAATTGAAGGGGGTTGCTAAATTGTAACCCAGACGGTTCAAATCTTAATACTGCAATACCCGGATTGTTTACGGTACCGGTAACAATATCCGCATTTATTACTGCAGTAATGTTAATCGAGCCGGTTACGGGTTGACCATCTTTATCGGTAACAGTAGTCCCGGAAGGAATAGAGAGAGAGGCCGGAATAGTACCCGGAATTGTTATTGTCCCCCCCTGCTGTGGACTAATAGGAGTAACACCCGGCACATATGGCACTAAAGATACTGTTAAGTTATAAGTAATAACACTGTTAAGAGGGGCTGCTTGGAACTCAATGCTGTATGTCGCATCAAAAAAGCCCTCTTTGGTGAAAATCAGGGTGTATTTACCGGCAACAGTCAAATCTTTGAATTCAAAAGCTCCGTTTGATCCTGTTGTTTGGGTAAGCGATCCCATAGTTACGAGAACTCCGGAAATTGCCGAATTATCTTTTTGACTCTGTACAACTCCTTTAATAGTGTATTTAGCAGGTTGAGGCTCAGGTAAAGACGGTGTGGTTTTCTTTTCACATGAAGTAAGCCCCGCAATAGAGATTAAAAGCAACGAATATAAAATCGTTCTGAATCTCATTCCAATTTCTTTCTTTTTATTCATAGTGTCAGGTTTATATTAATTAAAAATATATATTTATGCTTAATTCCAGTTAAAATAATGATATAGATTAGTTATTAGTCAATTGCCGGTTAATAAGTTGTTAAAAAAATTAAAAGAACTACTCTCTTCGGGAGAGGTAAAATAAAATCTACCTCTTTGAGGATATGGACGTGCAATGTATTCAATGGAGAAGTTCTCTCCGGAATTAACTCTCAGCCATCTTTTTCTTTTGTGTTTATAAGGGGGTAGTTTAATTGAAAAAAAGAATCCGCCATTAAATGAATATCCTTCGTATTGGAGAGATTGAATATAAAAACCAACAGCCGAGTTAGAAAAAAACCTGACAACCTCCCCTCTTAACGCAATATCGTTATCTAAATATTTTGAAATACAAAGGTTTGACAGTACTTTCTTGCTTGGTAAATAATAATTAAAACCTAATCTCCAATTAAAATGTTCAAAATCATCATAAATCCACTTATGAAACAACGGTAAAGACCAGAATGTGGCACCAAATTGTCCATATGCTCCTAATGTAGGAGTCAAAGACTTATAAAGTTTAAAATCAACCCCGGTTCTGAACATGTTGAAATTTCCTGCAGTAGCAAGTAAATGTACATCTCCAGGTAATCTTACATGTTGGCTGAACGTTACATATCCCGGCCTTATTTCACTCTCTTCAAGCGAATAATCGTTATACAGGGGAATAATAAGCTGAGCCGTCAATTTGGCGCCTCTCCACAAATTTAATTCAAATGTAGGGTTAAGATTAAGCTGTACAAGGTAAATTCTATCTAAACGCGAATTCTTAAACCTAAACTGAGGATAGAAATTTAAATCTGCCTTCCATCTGTTGTTATTCAAGAGATTGTCCCTTTTTATCACACTATTTGAAAGAACTTTAGTTTTACTCTTACTCCTGTCTTTATGAACTATTATTACTTTTCCGTAATCATCAATTTCAGCGTAGAGCCTATTGACGGGTATTCCGTTTCTCAGCATAACCAATTCAAAATATTTATTCTGCAAATCGGTTATGTTTTTTTCAATAATTTTTTTTAAATCTTCATTGGCCCTCTCCTTGCTTTTATAAGCTGTTGCTTCTACAAAAATAATATCTTTTATGTCACATACAAAATGTTTTACATTTTCGAAGCCCTCGTTAATTAAGTCTCTTTCCAGCCTATTTTGCCCTGATGCTAAAGATAGGGAAAAGAGTGTCAAAAAAACAATTAGTGTCAACCTTATCAAAGTCAGGCTTCTATTGTATAATAATTTACAGATACCTAATATTTCCAACATATTTAAGCAAACCATAAAGATAGGCTTACAATCAAATCTTTATAATAATCCAAAGATAAAATTTTATTAAATAGAATACAAAAAAATCGCTAATCTCTTTAAAAGTATATCTTTGTTACATCCCAAATTAAAAGGTAAGAGAATTATAACGAATTGAAGTTATATCTCAGTAAAGAGCTTATTAAAATGATAATATAAAATGTAATTTCTTGAAAATGAAAATATTAGCTCGAATATTAAAATTTACTTTCATTTTATACATTATATCTTTGTTCTTTTTCTCACTGTACTCTTTCAAAGATTTAAGTGTTAATCTTTCAGATAGATTCTTAGGTATTAAAACTGATAAAATAGTACACTTCATTATATTCTTCCCTTTCTCTTTTCTCTCTTTTATAGCCTTTGGTGCATATTTGAAAAGGAAGATTAATAATTATTGCATTTTCGTGCTATTTATTTTCGGAATCATTATCTCAACTATAACTGAGACTCTTCAGATTTTAACCCCATTGAGGAGTTTTGAACTTTTAGATTTACTGGCAAATTATATTGGTATCTTTATTGGTTCTCTTTTACTGTATATTATTGTAAATTCCTCTAAATATAATCGGGTTAATAGATTATTATAGTTTCTAATAGGGCGAGATTATAAAAGCGGAAGTTTGATAATTTTAACTCCGTAATTACTAATAACTAAAGGTATTTTACAACCCGGATAGAGAGTATATTTTACCCGTTCACCTGTTATTATCTCTTCTCCTATACATATCATATTTTTATCAAGCTCCAAATAATCAAAAGCTCCCAAAGAAATGATAACATTTGTCTCCTGTACTTTATCTTTAAAATTAACGACAATAAGAAAAAGAGAATTACTTCCTTTTCT
>CAYZPF010000143.1:4701-5416 GCA_964479995.1 uncultured Muribaculaceae bacterium
TCTCAGAAATGAAAACAGAGAATCTCTATCGTAATCGGGAGAGTGAATATTAGCATATTGAAGGTCATACTTTGTGCCGCACGATATAGCTTTGTCGTTGAGCGCAAGATTAAGTAATTTTTTATAGACCTCTCTGATTTTCGGAGTATAGTTACCTTTAAGCCAATTTCTTACGCTCTTTATTGACCAATAGTCAAAAATTGATGTTTTTCCATCAAGTTTACTGTAACCCTCCGAATCCGCACCTCTTTCGCCCAGCTCCTGCCCAAAATAGATCAAAAAAGCAGACCTGTTTAAAAATAAAGAAAGGGTGACAAGCGGTATAGCTTTGTCCGGATCTCCTGCTAAAAAATCTGATGCGGCTCTGCACTCGTCATGATTTTCAATAAAATTAAGCGCCCTATCCTCAAAAGTACCTAAAGATTGCCAGGCGGATGTAATTTCACAAGCGCTTTTCTCACCCTTAAAAATAGCCCAAAGTGTATCATATAGGCCGACTTTATCGTACAGATAATCAAAACCGGAAATAAAATATTCATTATATCTCTCCTTTTCATAGAGTTCACCGATAAATATGGTATTTGGAAAAGCTGATTTAACATCATTTACAATCCATTGCCAAAATTCTACCGGCACCATTCCTGCCATATCGCACCTAAACCCATCAACCCCTAACTCTAGCCAATAGAGAAGTATATCCCTCATTTTAAGCCAC
>CAYZPF010000144.1:0-5210 GCA_964479995.1 uncultured Muribaculaceae bacterium
CACTCCTCACATCTATGATCCTGATGTGTTCTTTAAAATAGAAAGGTTTATTGTTCCTATCCGTATTGATGAGGATTACCCGGGTAGACGAAACAATGAAACGTTGTTTGTGTTTCCGTTTGATCACGATAAGCGTAGTCCCGAAGAAGCTTATGCCGATATTTCTGAAAAACTGCATTCATTAGATTACCCGTTGTTATTTTTATTAAATCTGAAAGATATTGAATTCGAGATTTCAGGCATCCTTGGATTATATGGGAAAATAGTCGAGGAAAAACGTGATTTCAACGGTACGATCGCTGAGTTTATTAGACTTATTCAAAATGATGGTGAAAACCGCGAAGAACTCTATGAGGATATGTTGTGGCTCTTTACACGCGATAATAGGGAAAAGCATACATATTCCGTCGGATATTTTGTTGATGGCGAGGGGTATTTAATCCCTAAGATACAAAGTGCATTTTGCTTTTTTCCAACAAAAGAAGTTACGGGGCTGAACTTTATTATTCATGCCCCGTTTCTTCTGATAGTTAATCGTGAGGGGATTTGTGCCGGTGTGCAACACAACCTTGATATGATTTCACGGTTATCGAAGTTAGCGGCCGACAGTCTCGTTTATCTGAGGGATATTGGACAGTCCAAAGACATGCCACTCATTGGTGATAACATTGTTGATATCGTGCCTTATGATGAGAGCGGCTTTGGAGATGTTGCCAGCAAAAAAGCTATCTCCTTCAAACCATTCTATACTACTATAAAAGAGACTTTCAAAAGCGAAGCTGTTATTCCTGCAACTGACGGTTATGTCACAGCAGAAAATGCATATTGGGCTTCTGTACCGCAAATTGCAGAGCTGTTTTCAAACGAACAACTTGCGGGGTTAACTCAAAACGATAACGCTCATTGGGTGTTTACATCATTTGGACGACAATACAGGCTCCAAAAAAATAAAGCCCTAACTGATTATATAGACTCAATAACAGCTGGTTGGCTTGACGAAAACGCTATTCTTAAAGGTTGGTCGAATAAAGATGGGCCCTCATATGAGGGCATAACTGCTTCATTTATAGAAGCTCAACCTATTGAATGGCTACATCATTTTTACAGATGGATAGCCGATACAAAGGGCAGAACTGAGTTAATACTGGCAAAGCCAATATTTCTCAATCAAAACAAAAAAGCGGCAGCGGCTTTCGATGCAAAGAAACACGCCATTTTATTTTTGCCGGTTGATGGCGGTAGTGGATATGACACTATTAATGAAGACTTATTAGAAAATGAGGATACTGTGGCTTTTATTAAGCAAATTGGTATCAGCGAACCTTCTCTTCGTGACGAGATATATAATATCATTCTTAAACAGTACGAAAATGATGCTGCCATTAATACTCGTCCACACTTCAAGAAATTCTTTCGTTACTATCAGACCTGTTCGCAGGCTGAAGTGGAATCGTTTCTTTCGACTATAAAGAACCATGATTTTGTTTTATATTCCTCGGAAGACGATGAAACTCAATATAGAGGAAAGTCCGAAGAGCTTTATTTTCCGTTCGATCCACTGACAAAATGGTTTGAATCTAAGCCGGAAACGAAATTTGTCAGTTATAATGAATATCTTGAACTGGTGGGGGAAGATAAGGAGGAAGAGTTAGTCACCTTTTTGATTGATCTCGGTGTAAAGGATGTGCCACGGATTTTATCACGTCAACTAAGCTACCAAGAGGCTATGCAAATCCAGGATTCTTGGCCTTATTCGAGTCGTAGCCGAACATGGACAGAAAAAACGATTGATGGCTGTGCGGAAATAATCGAGTCGATTGTTAAAAAAAAGGACGCTGGCCTTTCTGTGCTGTTATGGTCTCAGTTGCTTAAATTTGTTGAGGTTGGATATCTGAAGGATGACCACTACCGGTCTCAGGAGAATGTACTGTTCGGCTGTTATGAATATTTCTATTATAATCCACGATTCAAAATGTTTGAATCAAGTGAAGCAAGACGTCTTCGTACACAATCATGGCTCTTAAACAAGGATGGGGAATTTGTCTCACCAAGCGATTTGACTGTACAGACCTTAAACCGGCAGTATGACACTTCAAGTGATGAAGTGTTCGAACTATTTAATATATTGGGGATTAAAGAAAAATCTAGTAAGCTGAATGATGAAAATACTGATATCATTTTTTTTGCCGAACAGTTAGGGCTGACGGAAGAGGAGCAGAGACAGGCTTTATTAGAATTTGCCAAAAAGAAAAAAGATGATGACTTCGATGGAGAATCGGGTTTTGGCGATGATGAAGACGTCGCCACAGGCCATGACAACTATCCTGATGTTGATGAGAATGGTGATGAGGGGACATCTACTATAAGCCGTTCATCCATCAAGCGTGTGGGTAAAGAGATTACTAAACGAGCAATTGCTATACCAAAAGAAAGCTCACCCGAAACAGATGATGCTGTTGATGACACACCGACTGATGAAGATGACTATTCAAAGCCGACTGTAGATATTAGCAAAAAAATTGAAAAAATAAAAGAACAGGCGGAACGTGAAATACAGGAAATCGCACATCTTGAAGATTTGAAACAGCGGGCCCAAGAAGCGGATGTTTATTCCTTTGGTTGGTTCAAAGCTTTACTTGAATTGGAATCTCTTAATAGCAGAGAAAACAACGCAAACAGCCGTGAAATATCAATAGCATTTGCCAAAGTTGAGCGTGAGGCGAATACGTCCAGAATCTTGATTTTAAAACACCCAAATCGTTATATTCCACAATCGATGGAAGACCTCGCTGACATTCCTCTTGAGTTGCACTTTGCAGAAAAACCAATGGTCAAGGTGGCTGTGGAAGTCGTAAGTGTGAAATCTTATACGCTTCGGGCGAAGCTCCGAACAAACGCTCATATAGACGGCATTGATCTTTCACAAGTCACTGAGGCGCGAATTGAAGCCCGTAATCCTGTATTCTTAATTAAGGAATTACACAAAGCGTTTGTTCGGCTTGGCGAAAAAAACGGATACAAAGACGATTTCGATATGCAAGGGAACCTTTGTGAGAATATTGAGTTTGTTTTCGGACCTCCCGGTACGGGCAAGACAACCTACATTGCTAATGATATTTTGCTGCCGTTGATGTGTTCAACGCAGGATTTAAAAGTGCTTGTTTTAACACCTACCAACAAGTCGGCGGATGTTCTTGTATGTCGTCTTATGAAGAGCATGGGCTCAGATCAAAGCTATCTAAATTGGCTCGTGCGTTTTGGGGCAACAAACGAAAATGTTATAGAACAAAGCGGTGTTTTCCGCGATAAAACCCTTGATATTCGCACTTTTTCAAGAAATGTGACAGTCACGACTATTGCTCGTTTTCCATATGATTACTTTTTACCGGACGAAGGGACTCGGCTGCATTTAAGTGCGTTAAAGTGGGATTACATTATTATCGACGAAGCATCTATGATACCGCTTGTCAACATTATCTATCCACTCTATAAGAAAACACCTGAAAGGTTTATCATTGCGGGTGATCCGTTCCAAATAGAGCCAATTACAACTGTTGATACCTGGAAAAACGAAAATATTTACACGATGGTCGAACTCGAATCATTTACTGAGCCGACGACAGTGCCGCATGACTATCATGTTGAACTGCTGACCACTCAGTACAGGAGCATTCCTGAAATCGGAGAAGTGTTCAGCCGGTTTTCCTACGGCGGTGTTTTGAAACATTATCGTACTGCTGAAAGTCAACGGATACTGCCAATTCAGGACTTTATTGATCTTAAATCTGTGAACATTATAAAATTTCCTGTGAGCAAGTTTGAAAGTATTTACAGATCGAAGCGGCTTCAAGGTAAAACACCGTATCAGGTATACTCTGCTTTGTTTGCTTTTGAGTTTGTAAAACACCTCGCCGTACTCATAGAAATAGTTAAAGAAGATGAAGAATTTCGTATCGGGTTGATCGCTCCATATCGTGCACAGGCTGATTTGATTGATAAGTTAATGATATCGGCCAAATTACCCGGGAATGTCGATGTTCAGGTCGGAACAATTCATGGTTTCCAAGGTGATGAGTGTGATATTATTATCGCTCTATTCAACCCACCGCCAAAAATCTCTACACACAAGGATATGTTTCTAAATAAGCTGAATATTGTAAATGTGTCGATAAGCCGAGCAAGGGACTATTTGATAATCTTAATGCCCGAAGACGAAACTGAAAATATTGACAACCTCATGCTTATCAAGGAAGTTGAAAGGCTCTGCAAAGAACAGCCGGCATATAGCGAACAGTTATCGCCGCTTATCGAGGAGATAATGTTTGGGAGTAAGACTTATCTTGAGGACAATTCATTTGCTACCAGTCACCAGTTAGTGAATGTATACGGAAAGCCTGAAAAACTATATGAAGTACGTAGCGAAGATAATGCCGTTGATATACAGATTCACGAATAAAATATTAGAAAGGCCGAAGACCGAGGGATCAGGTACAGTGGTTCTTTTTAAAAATCCACGGAGGAGAATAGAAATGAAAAAAACCATGATACTTTTAACTAAATCTAGAAAAAACAAAGGTTATTGTACGGCTGGAATAGATTTGGAAAGTGGGGAATGGATTAGAATAGTTTCAGATGAAATAGAGTGTATTTCTAATGAGATGTTGGACAGGCATTTGAGGTACAGTAACGGAAGTGAGGCGCAAATTTTAGATAAAATCGAAATAGAATGTAAAGGATATGAACTAAATTACCATCAGCCGGAGAACTATGTTTTTGACAGTTCTATAAATATACATAAAATCGGAAATGGGTCCTTGGATAAGGTATTAAAAATACATCCTTTTGAAAACAAGAACTTTATATTTTATGACACCGGTTACAGTATACATTGTGATCGTATTAATTCGATTAAACCGGGAGACAGATATTCTTTAATTTTAATAAAAGTAACTGACCCCCAGGTAGATGTTAAAACATGGGGGAATGAAAGTAGAACAGTGACCCTAAACTTTATATATAATTTCAGAACCTATAGATATTTTCGTATTACTGATGGATTTGAAAATAAATACAAGAGGGAAAAACCAGACGGTATCTATACATTGCCAGGGGATTATGCTCTTGTTATAAGTCTCGGCGATCTTTATAAGGACAACAAACATTATAAACTTGTTTCTAAGATATTTTCCTTATAGATAAGATATGTAATA
>CAYZPF010000145.1:0-5046 GCA_964479995.1 uncultured Muribaculaceae bacterium
CTGCCGCTAGCGTTCATCCTGAGCCAGGATCAAACTCTTCATTGTAAAAAAAAAATTTATTAGCATCCTGACCTGAACTACTTATTTGTGTTTTTAAGTATTGACGAAGTTTTTACTACAAAAAACCTCTACCATGTTACTCTTATAATTTAATGCTATCAAAGAACTTCTATTCAGCGTTTCTTTTTCGAAACGGGCTGCAAATATATGAGACTTTTTTCAATGTAACAAAATAAATCGGCAATAATTTACAGAAAAATTATTAACACCATTTAATTAACTGTTAATATGCTTGTTACACTTAACCAAACTTGACTCTGGCAGAGCGCAACTTAATCAGGTGTTCATAACCATATTCTGATGGTTTATTGACTCCTGATGAATTATTTTAAACATCTGATTTACAAATTCTTTACTTAAACCCTTTGAAGCTCCTTTCTTTAAAACATTATTCACAATCTCCTCCCATCTGTTACTTTGAAGAATTGTGATGTTATTCTCTTTTTTATACTTGCCGATTGTCTCTGCAATGGCCATTCTCTGCTCCATAAGTTCCAGTAACTGTTCATCAAAAAGATCAATTTGCGATCTTAGTTCACCTAATATATCCAGAAATGCAAGGTCGCTTGTTTCATGTTCTCTAACAATTAAATTACTCAGCAATTCGTTCAGTTGCAGTGGTGTCACTTGTTGATTTTTGTCACTAAGGGCTGCTTCCGGGTTAATATGGGTCTCTATCATCAAGCCATCGTAGTTGAGATCCAATGCTTTTTGAGAGATCTCTTGCAGATACTCCTTTGCTCCGCCTATATGGCTGGGATCGCAAATCAAAGGGATGTGAGGGATTGCCCTTCTAAGTTCAATGGGTAGAAGCCATTTTGGCTGATTCCGGTAAACGGTATGTTCATAGGTTGATACTCCTCTATGTATCGCTCCTATATTTGTAATACCCGCTCCGGCTATTCTCTCAATTGCTCCTATCCACAAGTTCAATTCCGGATTAACCGGATTCTTAACCAAAACCGTCACATCAACCCCGTTAAGGGCGTCGGCAATCTCCTGCATTGCAAACGGGTTGGCAGAGGTCCTTGCACCAATCCATAAAACATCCACACCAAATTTCAGGGCATCATTAACATGTGAAGCATTAGCCACTTCGGTAGCAGTAGGTAGTCCTGTCTCTCTTTTTACATCTCTGAGCCATTTTAGCCCTTCTCTTCCTACCCCTTCAAAAGAGTTGGGCCTGGTTCTCGGCTTCCAGATTCCGGCTCTAAAAATATCTACTTTGTTCAACTCTGCCAGTTCAACGGCTGTATCCAACACTTGATCATAACTCTCTGCACTGCAGGGACCGCAGATATTTAAAGGACGATTTTTGTAGAATGCCCACTCCTCAATTTTTTTAAGTTTCAAAGCCTCTTTCATATATTTAAATTTTTAAGTATTTCTAATTCAGCACCTTTTTTATCTCATTAGCCTTATCCATTAGTTTGGTCAGTCCCACCTTGTCCCTGTTATAAAGCGCATCTCTAAAAAGAGATATTTTATTAGAATAAGAATCCAGCGCTTCTAACAGAAACTCCCTGTTTTGAAGAAATATTGAGGCCCATGTATCTCCCTTGCTTTTGGCCAGTCTTACTGTAGAATCGAACCCGCCTGCAGCCAGCGTTAGAATTTTCTCCTCATCTTTTTCTTTTTCTAAAACACTTAATGCTAATGAAAAAGAGATAAGGTGTGAAAGGTGTGAAACATAAGCTACATGGCAGTCGTGGTTTAGTGACTCCATCTTTGAGATGCGCATTCCGATGCTTGCAAACATCCTCTCCGCTTGGGTTAATGCAAAAGTGCTGCTTTGAGCGGTATCGCATAAAATCACATTTTTACCTTTAAATAATGTTGGCAGGGCAGCATCTGGTCCCGAGTATTCCGTACCCGCAATCGGATGCGCCGCAACATATGACCCACGCATTGGATGACCATGAACGCTTGTGATAATCTCATGTTTAGTTGAGCCAACGTCAATTACTGTCGGCTTGACTAAACCTCCCTCCTGTACCTTTTTTACTCTGTCTAAAATATCCGGCAAAAGTTTACAGATTGAATCAACAGGAGTAGTAATCAGCACAATATCTGCAACATCTACACCTTCATCCAAAGAGCATAATCTGTCAATCAATCCCAATTCCAGTGCTCTCGCCCCGTTTTTTGGAGAGTTTTCAACCCCCAGAATCTGTGAAGCGAAACCACCTGACTTAAGAGCCAATGCCAAAGAACCTCCAATTAGTCCCACTCCAATTACGCATATTATCTTCCCGTCGCCAACAACCATATTCTCCCGGCTTATCCTTTTCTCATTAATCCTTTTGTTATCCATAGCTCTATCTCTTTTCAAATTCCTTTTATCCTTTCCAACGCTTCCGATAAAAGCATCTCATTTGCACACAGCGATATCCTGATGTATCGTTTACCATTCTCCCCAAAGATCAATCCGGGAGTTATAAACACATTTGCATTGTACAAAACTTTATCACACAACTCCACTGCATCTTTTAAGCTATCCGGAATCCTTCCCCATAAGAACATTCCTCCCTGCTCCGTATCGTATCTGCACCCCAACATTTCCATAATTTGTTCTGCTATAACCCTGCGCCTTTTATACTCTTTGTTGATTATCTCATACCACTCCTTTCCTGCCCGTAGAGCTTCGGCTGCAGCCAGCTGCAATGGCCGGAACATACCGGAATCCATATTACTTTTTACCTTTATTATCTCTTTGATATAGTCCCGATGCCCGGCAACCATGCCTATACGCCATCCCGGCATGTTATGAGATTTACTTACCGAGTTGAGTTCCAGGGCTATCTCCCTTGCTCCGTCAATGTTCAGAATACTGATGTGCTCATCGTTAAGGATAAAACTGTATGGATTATCATTGCAGATAAGAATCCTGTTTCTCTTTCCAAAAGCTACCAGTTCTTCTAAAATCTTCCTGCTCGCCTTTTGCCCTGTAGGCATATGCGGATAATTTACCCACATAAGTTTTACTTTGGTAAGGTCTCTCTTTTCAAGTTCTTTAATATCTGGATACCAGTTATTTTCCGGGGTTAAATTATATGGAACAGGATGTGCTCCCGAGATGCGGGCGGCAGAGGCGTACGCAGGGTAGCCCGGATCGGGCACCAACACCTTTTCTCCCGGATTCACAAAGGCCATAGTTATATGCATTATCCCCTCCTTCGACCCCATCAAAGGCAGAATCTCTTCATTTGGATTGAGGTTTGTATTAAAATAACGATCGTACCATTGAGCAAAAGCCCATCGTAACTCCGGGATTCCGGCATAGCTCTGGTACCCATGGACATCTGCAAAGTGTGCACTTTTTTCCAGCACCATAATTGCAGATTGAGAAGGGGCTAGATCGGGGCTGCCTATTCCCAGGTTAATAATGTTTGCGCCTTTGCTCCTAAGCAAATCAATCTCACGAAGCTTTTGAGAGAAGTAGTACTCTTTGATTCTTTTAGTTCTTGCGGAACCTCTCACAATAATTTGAGCCTTTTCTGCTGTTTCCATAATATACAAATAAAAAAAGCCCCGGGTCTCAGGGCTTATGTACTATTTTCTTACTCTTCTTGTTTTGGTTTAACTTACATCAATAACACATATGCCCCTCTCTTTTTGAAAGAAGTAATAATAAAAGAAGAAAAATGTGTTAAAATTTTGCATATATCTGATGTATGTCAGTCTTTATCTGTGCAAATATAGAATATTATTTTTTAATAATGCAAATAAACCGACAAATAGTGCCGGTTTATTTCTTTGGGTGGAAGATGGGATTCGAACCCACGACCTCTAGTGCCACAAACTAGCGCTCTAACCGACTGAGCTACGACCACCATTTATCCGAAGAATCGGGCTGCAAAATTAATAATAATTTTGATAATACAATAATTTTTAAAAGGTCATACAAAATTTATACCTTTGTATCTTTTAAAATCATCGCTTTAATATTTAACATTTCAAAATTAGAATTATGGCTCGTGAAATTAAGTTTTCCCTCATTTACAGAGATATGTGGCAATCTTCCGGAAAGTATGTCCCGATGGTGCATCAACTAAAAGAGATAGCTCCGGCAATAATTGATATCGGATGCTTTGACAGGGTTGAGACAAATGGAGGAGCTTTTGAACAGGTGAATCTGCTTTTTGGAGAAAATCCCAATAAAGCAGTCCGCGAGTGGACCGCTCCTTTTAAGAAAGCGGGGATTCAGACCCACATGCTTGAAAGAGGACTTAATGGACTGAGGATGAATCCTGTCCCTGCCGATATCCGCGAGTTGATGTATAAGGTAAAGGTTAAGCAGGGGACAGATATTTCCAGGTCTTTTTGTGGCCTTAATGATCCCAGGAATCTGGAAGGTTCGGTTAAGTATGCTAAGGCTGCGGGGATGATCTCTCAGGTTGCATTAAGTATCACATCCTCTCCTGTTCACACAGTTGAGCACTATATGGAGATTGTGGATAAGGCTGTTGAGTTTGGCTGTGATGAGACATGCATAAAAGATATGGCAGGGATTGGGCGCCCTGCATTTTTGGGAAGGCTCACCAAATCTATTAAAACTAAATATCCACATATAGTAGTTCAGTATCACGGTCACAGCGGCCCCGGCTTCTCTGTCGCCTCAATGTTGGAGGTCGCCCGTGCGGGTGCAGATTATCTGGATGTAGCTATGGAGCCCCTCTCCTGGGGTATGGTTCATCCCGATGTAATCACAATTCAGGCGATGCTTAAGGATGCAGGATTCCTTGTGAAAGATATCAATATGGGTGCTTATATGGAGGCAAGAAGATTGACTCAGAGCTTTATTGATGATTTTCTGGGATTTTTTATTGATGCGGGTAATAAGCAGATGACTTCACTTTTAGTGGGATGTGGACTTCCGGGAGGTATGATGGGCTCTATGATGGCAGATCTGAAAGGATTCCAGGGTGCTATAAATATGTCACTTAAGAATCAGGGTAAGAAGGCTGTCCAATTGAATGATTTGGT
>CAYZPF010000146.1:0-5038 GCA_964479995.1 uncultured Muribaculaceae bacterium
AATTCAGTGGCAGGGTTTACTCCAGCCGAGTGGCCGAGTTGCATCGGTGAACTCAGATTAATAAGTTGGCGCCCGGTAGCTTTTTCTGGAATTACTTTAATAAACATAAAATTTCTCCTTCCCTAATTATACAACGTAAGTCAACGGAATGCAATAGAAAGTTATCTGAAAAGTAAAAAAAATAGATGGAAATTAATCCACCTTAAAGAATTAATACTACGATCCAATTAAACTATCTGCGGAAACATGGATGAATTGGGGATTAGCGTTAAACCAGTTTTCCATTATGTTTGGAGAGAGGGTAGATATTAGAAAATCAATTAAACAAAACTACTGACAGGCCCACTCTCACATCGACAGCAATCTTATCCTTTCACTATCTCCGATTATGTCTCTCTTTTAAAGCATTTGAAAACACTTTTATATTCATTGCCAAATTTCCTTGAGCTCCTCAGCTATTTTCTTGGCTAGCAACACGGGAACAGCATTGCCTATCTGTTGGAATGCGGGAGTCCTACTTGGAACTCCTGTACTACTCTCGAAAAAATAGTCATCAGGAAATGTCTGTAAACGTGCAGCTTCTCTTGGTGTGATAGATCGGTTTTGTTTAATGTCTGGATGAATATAGTAATGGCCATCTTTAGCTATGTGAGCAACCACAGTATGAGAATAAGGTAAATCAGCTGCGATTACTTTGAATCTATCTCTAAAGGAGTTTTGGTTTCGGTGTGTTTTTAATCGATTGGGTAGTGCGTCATAATCTAATCTAGACTTTTCTTTATTCCAAAGATCAACCGCTATTCTATAAATTTCTAAATCTTGGGAATTATGGGGCCTTGCTTGATGCCAAGTTACTGGCATCCCTTCATTTTTAATCCCTGCCTCAAATAACCAAGAGCCGTTATATGGTTTTAATTTACAAGGACCAGAATCGCCTCCTCCGGCATTAATTACTGGCAAATCTTCAAATATCTCTTTGACATCTACGCAAGGGTTCCATTTTTTAGGATTTGGAAAAAATCCATTTACATTCCCCTTCCTGCCAACAAGAATAACTCTCTTACGTTTTTGCAAAACACCGTAGTTTTCAGAGGATAAAATCTTATATTCCGTTTGATAACCACATTTTAAAAATAGATCTCTCATTGCATCAAAATATGAGTTCCCATTTACATCTCTAGCAGAAAGAAGACCAGTTACATTTTCAAAAATAAAATATGTGGGGTTATAGCGTTTAAGAAATTGTGCATACTGTACATACAGATAGTTTCTTTCATCACCTATCATTCTATTTCTATCACGTGAACGTCCTACGACGGAATAAGCTTGACAAGGAGGGCCACCAATTATCAAATCTAAAGTGTGATTTCCTAAAAAAGAATCTATTTGTGCAAAGATTTGAGGAAGGGTCCTTGCCCCAATCTCAGCTACGATAACAGAATCAACAACTTGGTTCGGAATATGGCTATAAAATTCGAAGCGGTTTATTTTCCCTTCGAGATAGGCCGAATAAGTTTCGTTACGTCCAATGGAGTTAAGCCAATGGTAAGCTAAGCGTGTACGCAAAGTAAAACAGGCAGCTTGATTACTCTCCACGTGTGCTACTGGCTTGAATCCTGCTTGAATAAAACCCTCAGATAGCCCTCCCCCTCCAGCAAAGAGATCTAAAAACAATAAACTATCACTCATAGTGACTCCATACTCTCATATTTTAAAATCAAATCATCTCAACTTAACACACTTACTATTCTCTTTAAATATAGGCCATTATTTTATAATTTTCTTGAATTAAATAAAATCTTGATTGATTTTCATGCTGGTAAATTTCATGCTAAAGTATTATTAAGCATATCAAAGTTTAGAATCCTCCTATAAAAACTTTAATTACCCTTAATATAATGTATTATTAGCATTTCAAGTATTGAAAAATCCTAGCTCTGGATTTTCCAAACTGCCAATAATTAGGGCCCTATCTAGAAGTCTATTACCAATCTCACAACTAGTTTCAGATAACAATGCACAATTGAAACAAGCAGCTAAATTACAGGAATCGGGACCTTGGCCATCAGAGGAAATACATATTGGATCAGAAGAGCACCATCTAGCATTTTCAATTGCTGCCATAATTGTGTTTTCCAATCTTCCAGAATAACCTTGGCGAACTAGCCCCCCTAGTGAACCCTCAGAGTCTCCAGAGGCTGTATATAACAAAACACCGTTCATTTTCTCCCTACCAGAACCTGATTTAACCTTCTTGCAGTAAATTCTCTCTCTTATAGAGGCGCTACCATAACCACATTCGTACGTCAATTGATTTGTGACAATATGAGCAAAAGTATGGATTAGTATGTAGTTAGGATTTAAGGGACCTTCTAATTTAAAAAGGCTATTTGATAAAGCTCTGTCTAATTTCTTCACTCTTTCTTGAACTCCCCTTATTCTATTCCATATTTCTAGCTTTTCACTACAAAATTCAAAGAAAATGCCTTCTCCATAAACTTCAATCGCAGGCAACCAATTATCATCTGAATTTGGCTGTCTTAACATCTTTTTCTGCTCAAAAACATCACTGTGTGGCGGATTTAACCTAGAAAAGCCAACAAATGCTCTTGTTTCCTTTAATTTGGGAACTAAAGAAAAACTTGCAAAGTGATTTTGGACTATTTTATCATACACCTCAATTGAATAATTAATTGAATGGAATTCTAAAACATCGCCACCACTAGATTTTTTTAATACTTCATATTCTTCTAGCCTGTAATCATCTTCATTATAGTTAGTTTCTTTATTATCATTTTCAATCACCCCCATATATCGATTATTGAAAGCTTCATAAAGTTCTTCAAAATTTACTTTTTCCATCTTTGCTACAAACTCAATTATCCGTGGGCTGAGCTTGCCATTGTCTAATGAAGAAAAAACTTCATCCTCATGTTTGTCTAAAATTGACTTAATTTTTCTTGCTATGCTGGCACTATCTTTAGGGACAAAAATAGAACTTCGTATATCTGGAAACCAAACATTTGTAGCACCTCTAAGGACCACCCTTATATCTTCAGCTCCGCAATCCCCACTTTTCCCATACTTACCCAACCAAGGCATTGATCCAGAACAAGTATATCCTATCTTCGCCAAGGCTCCTTCCTCCATAGCCCCAGACAGAGTTCTTTTTGCTCCACAGGAACAGTAATAAGAGACCCCTGCCAAGGAGGCAGAAACTCCACCTGTATTACGTCTAATTATACAAGTATCTTTGTTGTATGGCGTTTTGGATTTTGAATGAACCCATTCTGCAATAGGGAAATCGTCAATATGTCCGTGAGGACAAACTACAACAAATCTTTCAGGTATAAGTAAGCGTGCATATTTTTTATTTTTATCGCACTTATTTCCTATTTTCCACTGATATTTACTACATCTCGGTATTTGTCCTTGATAATAAGTGGTTTTTTCCATTGTCCCACAATGTGGGCAATAATACCAATTGGGAAATCTAACAGCTGGAATTGTCAAATTATAATTTATGCTATCAGAATTTTTCCCTCTAAAGTCTGGGGGTAGCCTTAAGTGATTTACACCTAGCCATTTAACCAATCTATCGTCTTTTACAATAAATTCCTCGTATTCTCTATATCGCCAAACATCAAGCCCAGCAATCATAACTGATTCGTCATTGGGAAAAGGAACTATAGCACCGACCCCCCATGGACTTATCAGCTGTTCTCTCCTTATTGGTTTATCATTATAGCGTGCCATTTCTAGCCTCCACAAATCCTAAACTATTATCTAAAATTTTAACTCTACATTCTCCATCAACGTTTCTCATAGATGTTAGTGTTTTAAATCCACGATTTTCTCCCCACGCTTTGTTGGGACGAGTCCCAGAAGGGTACATAAGTGGCAAATCTTCTCCTCCCCAAAAATCATGGTATTTAGAAGGATTCCAGTCTTCCCACTTTGTAATGATATCCTCGAGTTGTTTTGCAGTATGTTTAACTTCACCTTCATCTATCAACCTAACCCTTTCCAAGATAGTTTCTTTTACATGTTTTAAAATGCTTTCCGACGGAAGGTTCGGTTTGTCCAAATTACTAATATAGTTTTTAACTCTTATTATCCCTATTAAAATCGCATGAAGAGCTCTCTCTCGTGCGGGAGGAACGAAGGGGGTTACGCTAGTAGGTTCAACATAAGAATAAATTTTAGAATGGAACGATTTAAAATTTTCGTAATGGGATTTATCCCTAGGTCTACCTCCTTTATATAGAACAAATACTAGACCAGGTGCATTTTTCGAATCTCTGCCAATCCTGCTAGTAGCTTGAATATACTCGGAAGTTGTTTTAGGTTGTCCCGCAACAGTCATCAATCCAAGCCTTTGAACATCAAGTCCAACAGAAATCATATTTGTCGCTAGACAGATATCGATAGGGTTTTCTTTGTTTGCCCTATCATCATAAAAATCAGAATCATATTTTGTTTCTAATTTTTTTAAACTTTCAGTTACCTTGTCACTCCTGATTCGACTGGTTAACTCCTCGGAACTGTATATATATCTCCTTTTCTTCTTATAATCAGTTCCATCTTCTCGCTTGTAAAAGTGATTTCTATTATAAATAACATGAAGATGTTGTTTTATATCAGCTTGTACCCAAGTTGCAGCTTGCCCCAATTCTCTTATACTGTTGTAATAACCGATGTTGGTCCAATAGGGATCCCTTTCCTTCTCTTCGACAACTTCCATATATTTTGCTGCATACAATAATGCTGCATATAATCTTATTGAAGCAGTTGTTTCGGTAGTTCCGGGCGCTATAATACCAATATATTGTCTGCCGTTTTGATTATTGTCAACTTTTGCAAAAAAAGAGTTATCATAATTGAGCCCTGGAGGCGGAAACTGAAATACTTCTTCTTTGCCTTTTCCATAAAGAGCATTACACTGCTCTTTTGCCCTGCTAATAGTCGCAGTTGAAGCAACAACTTTAGGATATATTGTTTTATCCTCGTTGCTTATTTAACACATTTTACATATAAT
>CAYZPF010000147.1:0-4998 GCA_964479995.1 uncultured Muribaculaceae bacterium
GATTAGGTTAAGCCTGGTGAATCCTGGGAGAGAAATAGATGGAAAACTCATAATTTTAGAAACAGATAAAAATTCCGGAAATGAAAAAAATACTAACCCTTATTCTGCTTCTTACCCTCTTTCCGCTCAATTGGGTAGCAGCTCAGAACACTTTGGGTAAAACCGATGATATCGGCAGGATCGCCCTTGCTGTTCATGTTCCTGACATGGCAGAAAATATTCCTGCCGGTGCTAAACAGCTACTTGAAAACAAGATGATGCAGATAGCTACCAATAATGGTTTAGGAGCCGGAGGTGTTGATCCCCGTTTCTGCATTGTTCCAATGGTGAATCTCCTCTCCAAAGATGTCACCCCTACCGCTCCCCCCATGGTGGCTATGACCTTGGAGGTTTCATTCTACATAGTGGACGCAATTGGCGAAGCAATCTTTTCACAAACCACCGTATCTGCAAAAGGTGTAGGACAAACCGAGGAGAAGGCCTTGATATCCGGTATTAAGAACATTAATACCAGAGCGGGGCACTTCAAAGGCTTTGTAGAGCGGGGCAAAACAAAGATTATTGAGTATTACAACTCTAAATGCGATGCTATTATTAGTCGTGCGCAGGCTTTGGCCAGACAAAAAAATTATGAAGAGGCTCTTTTTAATCTAATGAGTATTCCTGATGTTTGCAGGGAGTGTCATGACAGATGTATGGATCTCTCAACCGAGATTTACAAAGATTATGCAAATTACAGATGCACACAGCTTCTTTCGGCTGCAAGGGCAGCATGGGCTAATATGGATGCCGATGCAGCAGCTGCAAATTTAGGACAAATTACTCCCGATATGGCCTGTTATAATGAGGCAGCTAAGCTTACCGATGAGATTACCCGCAAGATGATAGCCGATGGTGCAAATGTATGGAACTTCAAAATGAAAAGGTACGATGATGCCATAGAGAGAGACAGGTTGATTATTAAAGCCAGGCGTGACATTGCTGTTGCCTGGGCTTATGCCACCTACTGGAGCAACTACAATTATAATTGGGGTTGGCTCTATAGATACAGGCATTAGCCTGTTTTTCATTATTAAAACTTAAACTTATGAAAAGGATTCTACTCTTAATGCTACTCATACCTATTCTTGTGAATGCACAGGATAAGGTTGTAGAGAAAAGCGGTCGCAAACCCAAATGGGTTAATGCGCTTGAGAAAGATTACATCATTGTTGTGGGAACCGGTGCTACAATTGATCTTGCGCAACAGCAGGCTCTTATGATGATTAAAGAGAGTATTGTGGAGGCTGTTGCGGTAAATGTAAAGAGCCAGACAAACATTAGGACAGAGGAGGTGACAAACAGGAGCCGGGTCCTCTCATTTCTTGAGAGTTTCACCTCATCTACCACTTCGGAATCTGCCAAAGTACCTTTCTTGCAGGGTATAACGCTTGCACAGGCAGAGGGGTACTACTGGGAGAAGTTACGTGCCAAAGATAATTCCATCCGATATGCTTATCATATAAGATATCCGTTTCCGGTAGTGGATATGAACCGTCTTGCCTTTGAATTCAAACTAAGGGATGAGGAGCTTACAGAAAAGTTGGAACGCCTCTCTGCCGAGGGCTACCAGCCTTCAAGCGTAGAGGAGATTGAATCAATCATTGGAGAGCTTCGGGTTTTGGCCGATTACTTTATGGATGGGCGTAAAGATCTGGCTAATCTGGCTATCCGCCGGTATAACGGTATGCTTGGAGCTATTGAGATAACAGATGCGGGGAGTACTTTGGGTACTGTAAAATATCATCTTAAACTGGGGCAGTCGCCTATTACCTCTGTAAAGAAGCCGATTTTAATAAGCGGTAATGCCAGAATCCTCAACAGCAATCAGGATTCCCGTGGAGTTTGGTCTATCAGCTACGACTATTCGGAGTGCTATCCCGACATGCAGAACAGTGTTACCGTTAAGTATCGTTTTGGAGGTAATAATGTTGATAAGGTGTTTTACTTTGACGTTCTTAAATCGAAGGTTGATATTTACATAAGCGAGGCCATTGTCTTTAATAAAGAAGGAGCTGTCAACGAAACAATTAACAGATACACGGCAGATTTGACCATCTCTTCAAAAAGTGATGCCTCTTTTACTATAACAAAGGTAGTTCTTGAACTCAAAGGTTTACCACACCTTGTAATAGATCATGTAGGCCGCAGCTTCTCCGGGAAAGGGGTCCATAATCTTGCTCTTCTTTTTGAAAAATCTATAGATGCAGGCAAGAGCTCCTCTTTTGGAAAAGTCGTACCTAAATTAAACGGTATGATTCACTATATAAACAACAATACCGGCGAAACAGGCTCGTTCAGAATTTTAAACCAGCAATATAGCACAGATTGGTAAAATCTGCCTATCTGTTATATGCTTTAGACCAATTTGAATTACAATATACTAAATACTTAATAATCAATCATTATGAAAAAAATCTTAATTTTTATAACCCTGTTTGCAGCAATATCTGCAACGGCTCTTCTTTCATCATGCGGTTCTACGAAAATAAAGGGTGAAAGAAATGTTGATGTTCACTGTAGCGGTCCCCGTTACCTTAGTGACGCTACAGCTCTTCGTTATACCGCCATTGGTACAAGCATGGATCAGATGACCTCCAAGAAAAAGGCTATGAGTGAGGCCAGGGCTGGTCTTGCTGCTCAGATTGAGACAAAAATAAAGAGTGTGATTGACAACTATGTTAAGTCTTCCATCCACAACAACAAGGAAGATTTGAGCAACCGCTACGAGGGGCTCTCCCGTGAGGTTGTAAACCAATCCTTAGTGGGCAGCAGGGTCGTTTGTGAAAAGATGACTAAAGAGAAAAAAAGCGGTAACTATAAAACTTATGTGTGCGTTGAGCTTGGTGGCGCCGAGATACTAAAGATGATCAATGACCGTTTCTCCAGAGATGAGTTTCTAAAGGTAGATTATGACTATGAGAAATTCAAAAAAACCTTTGACGAAGAGATGCTAAAGATTGGCGAAAGATAGCCAGATGGAGAGTTTTAAGAAATTTGTAGAAGAGGAGTCCTTTTAATCTTTTAACTATTTTGCGGTAGTACTGCTTTTTAAGTACAAGGGCTATTTAAGAAAAACGGGGATATGCTCTTTGATTACGATAAAGACAACTCTGCATCTAAGATCAATATTACAAAAGATATTTATTATAGAATATCTAAGATAAATATAATCAAAGATATTTTTTGAAAATCTGAATATTATAATTATCTTGTGTACATCACTTAACCATTTATCAAAATTTTTCAGATTATTTAAAAAAACAGAGTCATGAAAAAATACACATTAAAATTTCCTCTATCTCTCTTGAGCGTATTGTTAATTGCGCTTTTCGCATTTACAGCTTGTGATAAAGAAGGAAGCGGAACAGGAACAATCCAGTTTAAGGCTTACAATCCACTAGTGTCCGTTACAAAAAGTTCTGTAGGACACAATGCCGCACCGTATCAAAATCCCGATCTTACCGGGGAGACCACAGAGACCTACATGGAATCGCTCAGGATATGCATAGGAGATGTCTGGATTTCTAAAAGCAAAATTAAAGAGGGTAAACCTGATGATTTTGAGTGGATTAAACTTACAACTACCACAAACCAGGAGCTAAAGCTATTTGAAGATTATTCATTTTCCCCTGTTGAGATACCGTCAGGTAAATATAACAGTTTAAAGATAACTTTTAAGAATCGATTTTATAGAATCTGCCGTTTAATATCCAATCTTAATATAAAATATGAGCTTTTAGAGACGATGGGTAGCTGGAGTGATCCCTGTGATGAAAACGATGAAAGTTGGGTTGAACCGGAATATCACTGTGAAGATGGTTCATTCAGAATTGTGAATGGGGTATTTCATTTACAGTCATCGGGTGTAAAGATGAGCAGCTTTACTGTTCCGAGCGGTAAAACAATAAATTTAATATGGCGTTTTGGCGCTGGTGCAACCGAATCTTGTACCAACTATCTTATAGACAAAAACGGAAACAGAAAATGGGATTGCGGAGTTGATAAAATAGATATCTCTTGCCCTCCTTCTGTAAAATACATGTGGGATTTTGTAGCTCAATAACGTTTATTCCTGAGACTTCCTGTGATCGGTAAGGAATTTCTCTAATCCGATGTCTGTTAACGGATGCCTGAGCAGTCCTAATATGGCATCCAACGGACAGGTTGCAACATCGGCACCCGCTTCCATACATTGAATTATATGCATGGTGTGTCTGATTGATGCGGCAAGGACTTCTGTTGCATATCCGTAATAATTATAAACATTAACTATTTGCCTTATAAGCTCTACTCCATCTGTAGAGATATCATCCAATCTGCCGATAAAAGGGGATACGTAAGTAGCTCCTGCCTTTGCAGCCAACAGAGCTTGTCCAGGCGAAAAAACTAAAGTACAATTTGTCTTAATACCATTTTCTGTAAAGTACCTGATAGCTTTGATACCCTCTTTTGTGCAGGGTACTTTTACCACAATTTGAGGATGAAGTGCTGCCAACTCTTCACCTTCACGAACCATCCCCTCAAAACCGGTAGCAATAACCTCGGCACTAACATCGCCTCCCTGGACAATATTGCATATTTCAACATAATGATTCTTAATATTTTCTGCACCCTTGATGCCCTCTTTAGCCATCAATGACGGATTAGTTGTTACCCCATCAAGAATCCCCAAATCGTTTGCTTCACGAATCTGGTTTAAATTTGCTGTGTCAATAAAGAATTTCATACCATTAATTACTTTGGCGCGAAGATACATAAAAAAGCACACCTTACCACTCTCTATTCCCAAACTTGACTCTGCAAAAGTTTCTTAAAAGCTGCGCTCTGCTGAAGCTTCCCATGTAGGTCGCCGGCAAACTTCCGCTCTGCTAAAGTTTCCCATACAGGTCGCCGACAAACTCCCGCTCTGCCAGAGTTTTTTAAAACAGCTTGATTACCTGACGATTAACCTTAAAA
>CAYZPF010000148.1:0-4992 GCA_964479995.1 uncultured Muribaculaceae bacterium
CATATCAAAGAGCTTAAACTGGAAAATCTCTCAATAGCTGCTCCCGATATGGGTGGTGCAAAAAGGGCTAATGCCTACTCAAGAATCCTGGGTTGCCCGCTGATTATCTGCCATAAATCAAGAGAGAAGGCAAATGTAGTGGGGTCAATGACTGCAATCGGAGATGTAGAAGACAGAAATATTGTAATTATTGACGACATGATTGATACTGCCGGAACAATTACAAAAGCAGCAGATATGCTTATGGAAAAAGGGGCCAGAAGTGTAAGGGCTCTGGCTACTCATCCGGTTCTTTCCGGACCTGCATATGAAAGGATTGCCAATTCACAGTTGGTAGAGGTTATTGTGGCAGATACAATACCTCTCACATCTAATCCCGATGCTGATAAGAGCAAAATCAAGGTTCTCTCTGTCGCCGATATTTTTGCCGATGTAATTGATAAGGTTTATAACTACAAGTCAATAAGTAGTAGCTTTGTTTTTTAAACACTTATAAATAAAATGTTTACCAAAGAATCTGATATTATTTACGGAAAGCTTGTAAGAGGAGTAAGACAATTCTTTAAAGAGAGTGGCAAAGAGAGGGCTGTATTGGGCCTCTCCGGAGGGTTGGATTCTGCTGTGGTACTTTGTATAGCTAAAGATGCTTTGGGTAATGAGAATGTGCACAGTATTCTGATGCCCTCTCCGTTTTCTACACTGCATTCAGTTGCAGATGCCGTTGAACTTTCGGAGAATTTAAAAGTGAACTACTTAATAGTACCCATAGATACTGTTTACAGCCGGTATTTAAAGCTGATGGAGGAGCTTTTCTGCGGAGAGGTTAAGGAGATTGTACTGGAAAACATCCAGGCCAGAATCAGATCTGCTATTCTTATGGCATATTGTAACAATACGGGATCGCTCTTGCTAAACACCTCCAACAAGAGCGAGCTGGCGATGGGATATGGAACACTGTACGGGGACCTTAGCGGAGCATTAATGGTACTGGCCGATTTATATAAACTGCAGGTTTACTCGCTTGCCCATTATATCAACTCAGTAGAAAAGGTCATTCCTGATTCCACTTTAACAAAAGAGCCCTCGGCAGAATTGAGAGTAGGGCAAAAAGACAGCGACTCCTTTCCCGAATATTCAATTTTAGACCCTATACTCTACTCAATGGTAGAGGAGAAGAAGAGTATAACTGAATTAATCCGGGAGGGTGGTAACAGGGCAGTGATTGAGAAAATTGAAAGGCTTAAAGAGGCGTCATCATTTAAAACTCATCAAATGCCTCCTATGCTTCAATTGGGCGACAATCCGTTGCTGCCTTTATATAAATGTATTAAATGTAACTGATTATGTCACTTTTTATAATTTCAATAATTATCCTTGGTTTAGGTATCTTTTTTATCTCTTTTAATATAATCTTCCGGAAGAATGGCAAATTTCCTGAAACAGAGATTGGGCATAATAAAGAGTTGCGTAAGAGAGGATTTATGTGTGCCAAGTCAGAGGAGAGAATCTTATGGAGTAATAGTAGCCGGGAAAAGTCCTGCTCCTCTTGTTGTTGTTCAGATGAAGATTAAATATTGAATAATGAGTATTGTTGCAATAGTAGGACGCCCCAATGTGGGTAAATCTACCTTTTTTAACCGTCTTGTGGGAATGCGTCAGGCAATCGTAGATGAGATTGCAGGTGTAACAAGGGACCGTCATTACGGCAAATGTGAATGGAACGGCAGGGAGTTCTCTGTCATTGATACCGGAGGATATGCGGTAAACACCGAGGATATTTTTGAAGAGGAGATCAGGAAGCAGGTTTTGTTAGCTATAGAAGAGGCCGATCTGGTATTGTTTATGTGCGATATTCAGACCGGTATTACCGATTTTGATACTACTATCGCAGGTATTTTAAGGCGTTCAAATAAGCCGGTGATAGTTATTGCCAATAAGGTAGATACCGGTGATAAGATGTTTGACATTCACCAGTTTAATAGATTCGGACTTGGTGAGCCATGGGCACTCTCTTCGGCAAGCGGAAGCGGTTCGGGAGACATTCTGGATAAGGTTGTAGAGATGCTGCCGTCTCCAAAGGAGAGTAAGGATAAGGAGAAAGCGCTTCCACATTTAGCCATTGTGGGAAAACCTAATGTGGGAAAATCTTCACTCTTAAATGCTCTTTTAGGTGAAGAGAGAAACATCGTAACACCGGTTGCAGGTACTACCCGGGATTCTATCTCAACTTATTATAACAAGTTTGGGCATGAGTTTATCCTGGTTGATACCGCTGGATTGAGAAAGAAAAACAGGGTAAAGGAGGATCTTGAATTTTACTCGGTTATGAGATCGGTAAGGGCTATTGAATACTCGGATGTTTGCATTCTGATGATGGATGCGACAATGGGTGTAGAGCATCAGGATATGGCAATCTTTAACCTGATTATAAAAAACAAAAAGGGTTGTGTTATTGTAATAAATAAATGGGACGCAGTTGAGAACAAAGAGACCAACAGTATGAAAAAGTTCTCTGCAAAGATCCTGGAAAAAATTGCTCCTTTTAATGACATCCCATTGATATTCACCTCAGTGATTAACAAACAGAGAATTCTGGATGTATTAAACGAAGCAGCTCTGGTTTATAAAAACAGGTCGCGTAGAATTCAAACCTCTGTGCTAAATGAGGTTATGCTTCCGGAAATTGAGAAATATCCGCCTCCTGCAACCAAAGGGAAATATATCCGTATCAAGTATATAGTTCAGTTACCCTCCCCCTCGCCATCTTTTGCTTTCTTCTGCAATCTTCCCCAGTATGTAAGAGATGACTACAAAAGGTACCTGGAGAACAGGATGAGAGAAAAATTTAATTTCAAAGGGGTGCCTATTCAGCTCTTTTTCAGACAAAAATAGATTCTTAAACCGGAATTACAACAATAAAGGAGGCTCCTCCAAGCGATTGTGATCTTTCATAGTAGATATCACCTCCGCTCTGTTCCATTATACTACGGCAAATTGCCAGGCCGAGTCCCGTTCCTCCGGTCTTAGTGGTAAAATTCGGCTTGAATAGTCTGTGAGTCAACGTTTCCGGGACTCCAACTCCATTATCCTCAATTTTAACAATATAACGATTATCCCCTTTCTCTATCGTGATGATTATCTCGCCTGGTTCATTCAGTTCGACAGCATGTACTGCATTTGATATAAGATTAACAAAGACTCTGGAGAGTTGTGTTTTTCTGGATAGAACCGGAAGCTCGTCCTCCTGAGAGATGAGAGTAAGATTTATATTATCTCGGGTATTGAACAGAATCAACTGCTCTTCAATTAGTTCCCTTAGGTCAAAATCGGTAACATCTTCGGAGAAGAATCTGGAGAAGCTGGAAAACTCTCCGGCCGCATTCGACAAGATATCAATTTGCTCAATCAATGTATTGGCAAGAGCATCAAATTTCTCGGGCCACTCTTTAACTCCCTGCTCTTTAAGTCTCACAAGATGTTGAATGCTTAGCCTCATAGGTGTCAAAGGATTTTTTATCTCGTGCGCTATCTGTCTGGCCATCTCTCTCCATGTCTGCTCCCGTTCTCCTGCGGCCAGTCTTTGTGTACTCTCATTAAGGTCGTCCGCCATCTTGTTGTATGCAGCTACCAGAATCCCCAGTTCATCTTTGTTGGTATAGTTTATATGTTCCGGCTTTTGAGATATATCCAGAAGTTCCATCTTCTTACTTATTTCTGCCAGTGGTTTGGAAATGGAATTCGCCAGCGCTATGCCCACAAAGAGTGATGCCAGTAACAGTAGCAGGTAAATATTTATTATGGCAGCTATGATTGAGGTAGCATCCTTTCTTAAGTCGCTCTCTCTGGGAAAGTAAGGTATATTAACGATTGCGATAAGCCTGCCGTCTGCATTTAACAGTGGGGCATATAAGGAGTGAAATGAAAACTCTCCTATACTCTCCTCATTTATGAAAAGTTTTTTGTTATTAAATACTATCTCTCTGTAAGCATCGGGATTCATCCTTCCCGCTTGAATAAAGCGGTCAAATATTTCGGCACGAGTGGTTCTCAAAAGCATTCCGTCTGATGCATATACATTGATATCTACCTGAGCTGCATTGGAGAGTGTGTTCATACTCTTCATCAACTCGGCATTATTGAAAATATAGTCATTATACCGTTGAGCCATTCTGCTTCTTTCCGAAAGGGTGTTTTGTACAGAAGAGATCTTCTCTTGCATCTGAGCCTTATTGGATTCATTGAAAAATCTCACGGAAAACCACATGCTACCTGTACCCATAGCCAAGAGAGCGAAGATAAGTGATGAGATGATAAGATATGTAATCTTCCATCTGAATGAGTTTCTCGGCACGTTGAAAATAATACTTCTTTGTCTTATACTTAAAATCAGTAAAGTAATGAAAGAGTAAAATAGCATTATGTAAGAGAGCGACACAATATAGGGAAACATATTTCTTTCCAAGCGGGAGATTACTATGAGATTCTCATTGGATACCTTATGTATAAAGTGGAGATATCCCTCAGATTTGTCAATATGATATCCTACTTCAAACTGATCACCAATTGTGACAGGATAGTTAAAATCTCCTGAATATGAGACAAGTTTAGAGTTCAAATATTTTGCATACGAGTAACCGGAAGGAAGATTATAACTGTCAATTTTTTTGTAATCAAGTAGTATGTCGGGATATCCGATAGATTCTCTTCTCAGCTTACTGTCAAATTCAATATAAAGCCGGATATTTTCGGCAAATGTCCTGTAAATAAACACTCCCAGATAGCTTATCCTGCCATTGAAATTGTTCATAAAAAAGAAGTTGGAATTTTCTGCCAGTGGCATTCCATACAGGTAAATTTCATTTTCAAAGAATGAGTTGCAGGGCACTCCCGGTTCGTTAATTTTTGAGAAATCTGTAACAAGCATTGTGTTCTCCTTACAGATTGTAAGCTTCATATCATAACGTTTGAGAATATTCCAGAAATAATTCTCGG
>CAYZPF010000149.1:0-4848 GCA_964479995.1 uncultured Muribaculaceae bacterium
GTTTCTGTAGGAGATGTGGTATTTACCGTTTTGCCCTCCAAAGAGAGTAAGATTTCGGGTAAATTATATATACCGCTTACAGGAGCGGGAAAAGTAAAGGTGGGCCAACGGGTAAACATTAAACTGGACAGCTACCCTTATCTGGAATATGGAATGGTTGAAGTATGCGTAAAGAGCATATCGCGGCTACCGGCATCAGCCAATAACGGCCGTTTCTATATTGTAGATGTAGACTTGCCTAAAGGCTTAGTGACTAACTATTCCAAAGAGTTGATTTTTACCGAAGAGATGCATGGTACCGGAGAGATAGTAACAGAAAACTTATCTGTTTTAAGAAGGGTGCTGAACCCTGTAAAACATCTTTTAAAAAATAATTTTTGAAAATAAAATATTTTTAATTGTATATTTGCAAGGATGAAGAGGCTAATTCTACATACAATCTCCTCAATAATTCTGCTTGTATACATTACCGGTAGCGTTGGATTTGGATTGCATATCTGCTCTAATGACGGTAGCAGTAAGCTACTCTTACTAAGCAGTAAAACCTCCTGCAAAGAGATTCATGAGGAGTGCTCATGTACTTCAAATCACTGTAGCTCTTCGCATCATAAACATGGGCATGGCTGTTGTAAAACGGAGATGCACCACCTGGATATGGACTATGACATAATCGAGGTGCTTGATAGTTTGCCTCTCTATCTTACCGATGCCTTTCTTGTAGCTTCTCTACATACTACTTTATTAATACCGGATTCTTTGGTTGGTTATCAGTATGTTGAGTTCAAACATGGACCGGGAGGTTTATTAACTGATAATATATTGCCTGTAATTTCTCAGTGGAGGTTATGATTCACGGAAATAGCATGCTTATTTACTAAGCAAAAAATGTTATTTCGGTTTATCACTAATTTTTTATTGAGTAATTATGAATATTAAAAAGCAATTATTACTACTATTATTTATTTTATTTTTTACATATCCGCTCTTTTCCCAAATAGTACATGGTTCGGTTAAGGTTCAAAAATCCGGCAGAATCCTGGAGCCTATGCCTTATGCATCTGTCTATTGGCTTGAAGGTAGGATGGTTTTAGAAACTGATGATGAAGGTGAATTTTCATTTGACAGGAAAAAAACAGAAAATTTGTCTTTGGTAGCAACTTTTGTTGGCTACACAAAAGATACGTTATATCTATCTAAAGACGATAACAGGGCAGACTTTGTTATCAAAGAGGGTGAAGAGCTTGAGGCTGCCCGTGTAGTCTCTAAACAGCAGGGCAACTATATATCTAAACTCTCTTCCGTTAAAACAGAGGTTATTACAGCTGCAGGGCTATGTAAAATGGCTTGTTGTAACCTGGCAGAGAGTTTTGAAAACTCTGCAAGCGTAACTGTCGGGTACTCCGATGCCATAACCGGAGCCAGGCAGATTAGACTTTTGGGCTTATCGGGTATTTATACACAGATGCTGGATGAGAACCGCCCTGTAATGAGGGGTATAGCTGCACCTTTCGGTCTCTCTTATATCCCGGGACAGTGGCTGGAAAGTATTCAGATTGCAAAAGGTCCCTCCTCTGTAATCAATGGAGTAGAAGCTATTTCGGGTCTGATTAATCTTGAACACAGGAAACCTACTACGGAAGAACCTTTTTTTATGAATCTTTTCCTTAGTAATACTCTTAGAACAGAGGCTAATATTGCCTCTTCGCTGCAGTTGAACAATAAGTGGAGCACCGTTTTATTAGGACATTTTTCTACTGATCCGGTAGATCATGACGGGAATAACGATGGATTTAGAGATGAACCCAAATCCTTGCAGTTCAACTTCTCTAACCGCTGGCTCTATATGGCAGATAATGGATTGCAAATAAGATTTGGTCTCAAGGCTTTAAGTGATAATCGCCTTGCCGGGCAGACAAAGTTTACCAAAGGGGACACGAGAGATTTAAACAGTTGGGGGTCGGAGATTGTGAACAAAGGGTTAAATGGATATTTTAAAATTGGAGTACCTCTAAAAGAAGATAATTCTAAAAATATTGCTCTTGTTTTAGATTACTCATATCACAATTTAAACTCTTTCTTTGGCATGAAGGATTACAATGCATTTCAGAACTCACTCTTTGCAAACTTAATCTTTCAAAATGAGATAAATGAGTATCACAAATACTCCCTTGGTTTAAGTGCTACTGCAGACCATATAGATGAACATCTCAAAGACTATTTTGGTGGAGTTCACTTTGATATTTATCCGGGAAGATTTGAAAAATCACTTGGTGCTTACGGTGAGTACACCTATACGCAGGACGAGAAAATTACTGTTGTTGCCGGCATAAGAACCGATTATAACAATATACATGGTTTACTACCATCCCCGCGATTGAATGTAAAATATGCATTTGATGAGAAGTTGATATTCAGGGCTTCAGGTGGCAGGGGATTTCGTTCTCCCAATATAGTTCCCGATAATTTAGGCATACTTTCTACCGGTAGAAAAATTGATATTGCTCCCAAGCTGGATATTGAGGATGCATGGACATACGGCGCTAATATAACCGGATATTTTCCGTTGGGAGTGGATGATGCTTCATTGAGCTTTGATTACTTTAGAACAGATTTTAACAAACAGGTAATTGTTGATCAGGAATTTGATATCTCCAAGATATTAGTATATAATCTCGATGGACGTTCCTATACTAATACCTATCAAGTCGATTTTAATATTGAACCAATTGAGAGATTCACAGTGCTCGCCACATTCCGTTACACCGATGCCAAGGTAACTTTAAAAGGCCAGGGGCTTGTGGAGAAACCCCTTACAAGCAGATACAAAGGGGTGCTGAATCTCCAATATGCCACAAAAATGAATAAGTGGACCTTTGATTTTACGGCTCAGCTTAACGGGCCTTCCAGACTCCCCTATTTTTACAATAACGGAGGATACTCTCCCGTCTATACAATGTACTATGCTCAGATTACCAAAAAATTCCGGGATTTAGACGTATATATCGGAGGTGAGAACCTTACCAATTACAGGCAAAAAGAGGCCATCATCAGCCCCGATAATCCATACAGCCCCTTGTTTAACTCTACAGTTATCTGGGGACCTTTAATGGGGATAAAGGTTTATGCCGGCCTTAGATATACAATTTTTAAATAATAAATACAGTAATATTTTAATTCACATAACCATGAAAACATTTCAATTAATTACAATTGCGCTGCTATCAGTAATCTTATTTACTTCCGGGCAGGTTTATTCGCAAAACAAAAAAATTGCTACCGATCAGGAGGTACTCTTCTCTGTAGATGTAGATTGTCCAAGCTGTCAAAAAAAGATAGAATCTAAACTCCCTTATGAAAAAGGTGTTAAGGATATGAAAATTGATATTAAAAAGCAGACAATATGGTTCCTGTACGATACAAAAAAGACCAATAAGGAGAACCTGGTTAAGGCTTTAGAAAAGCTGGGATATGCTGCAAAAGAGATAACTAAAGATAAAGGAGATAAAACTAAGTCATAATTAATTTTTTATAACTTTGCGTCGCAATATCTGGCCGGGCCTGGTATTGCGACTTTTTTATTCTCTTAAACAAAACTATATGTACAAAATTATTAAAAGAAAGGAGCTTACACCTATTATTGTACTTATGGATGTAAAAGCACCAAGACTAGCTGCGTCGGCAAAACCCGGGCAGTTTTTAATCGTTAGGGTACACGATAAGGGTGAGCGGATTCCATTGACCATTTGTGATTATGACAGAGAGCAGGGTACAGTTACAATAGTAACTCAGGTAGTTGGGGCTTCAAGCCGTCAGATATTTAATATGCAAGAGGGCGACTCTTTTGTTGATTTTGCCGGACCGCTGGGACAACCGTCCGAATTTATTAATGAAAGCAGAGAAGAGCTCTCTACCAAAAGATATATCTTTATTGCCGGCGGATTAGGTACTGCTCCAGTCTATCCGCAAGTCAAATATCTTCACTCTAAGGGTGCTGAAATAGATGTTATTATTGGGGCAAAAAATAAAGAGATGCTCATTTTTGAAGAGGAGATGGCTGCGGTTTGCAATAATCTGTATATCTGTACCGATGATGGCTCTTACGGTAGAAAAGGTTTAGTCACCGAACAGTTAAAAGAGCTTTTGGATAATGGAAAGAGGTATGATCAGGCAGTAGCGATAGGTCCTATGATCATGATGAAGTTTGTTACCCTCACTGCAAAACCGTATAACCTTCCCTTAATTGTAAGTCTCAATACACTTATGGTAGATGGGACAGGCATGTGTGGTGCATGTAGGGTTACAGTAGGAGGAAAGACAAAATTTGCCTGTGTTGACGGCCCGGAATTCGATGCATATCAGGTTGATTTTGACGAGGCAATGCGCCGTCAGGGAATGTATAAGAATATTGAGCAGGAAGCAGACCATAAGTGCAGATTGGGGTTACATAAGTAAAATTGGAGATACTATGAGAAATAAGATACCAAGGGTTTCGGTAAGGGAGCAGGATCCTAATGAAAGAATCAGGAATTTTGAAGAGGTTTCGTACGGATATAACGAAGAGGAGGCTATGCTTGAGGCCTCAAGATGTTTAGGGTGTAAAAATCCGGCTTGTGTAAAGGAGTGTCCTGTCAATATTCAAATACCCCAGTTTATTTATCAGGTTGAACTGGGAAACTTTGAGAAGGCGGCGGAAATTATCTCCTGGGACAGTTCGCTTCCGGCTGTATGCGGAAGGGTGTGCCCTCAAGAGGTTCAGTGCGAAGGCAAGTGCGTATTGGGAGTTAAAGGAGAACCTGTTGCTATTGGTAAACTTGAGCGATTTGTAGCAGATTGGAGCAGGGAGAAAGG
>CAYZPF010000150.1:0-4749 GCA_964479995.1 uncultured Muribaculaceae bacterium
TATCTGTGCCATATTCATTAGGATACTCTTCGTACTATGACAATGTGGGCGATATGAGAAACAGCGGTTTTGAATTTGAACTCAGAGGAGATATCATATCATTGAAAGATTTTAAATGGAACATGTATTTTAATGCTTCCATGAATAATAGCAGGATACTAAAACTTGCAGAAGAGAGAAAAGGACAATCCCTATACGATATTGACGGGAATGAAATGGCAATCGGTTATAGTTCAGGAAACTATTTTTACGGAGAGGATCTTGAATTCAGAACATGGTATTTGAAGAAATTTGCCGGTATAGACGATTCCGGGAATGCTATGTGGTATGTAAGAGACAGTAATACCGGAGAAATTTCAACCACTACTGTTAACAGTACTGCCAGCTATTTTGCATGCGGCAGTTCCCAGCCGAAAGTATTTGGAGGTTTCGGAGGCTCTTTCAGATGGAAGAATCTTGAACTTTCCTACTCATTATCATACAGATTAGGGGGCTACGGCTATGATTCGGGTTATGCCACCCTCATGACAGCACCATACAACGGGCATACAGGATATAATTTCCATCAGGATGTAAAGAGATCCTGGACACTTGAGAATAAGAGCAATGAATTTGCACGCTGGCAGTATGATGACAGATATTTTACTGCTTCATCTGACAGATGGCTTACAAAGGCAGATAATTTAAATTTACAAAATGTCTCTCTTGGATATGAAGTTCCAAAAAATATCATAGAAAAACTAGGTTTTGAGCGTGCTGTTATATCTGTAGGAGCCGATAATTTGTTTTTACTCTCTCACAGAAAAGGGTTCATACCTACAAGAGATTTTGATGGAAGCGTAGATTTTGGCTACAACCCCGAGATGAGCAGATTTATGCTAAATTTAAAGATTAACTTCTAATTTATTTAATTGACAAGTTATGAAAAAGATAATAATAAAAACTATTATACTGTGCATATCTGTAACCTTGTTTGCCGGCTGTATTAAAGACTCTGTTGCAACTCAATACGCCACAGCCGACCAGATTGGAGGATCAGAAGGGGCATTAGAGTCTTTAGCTAATAGTGGTGCGGCATTTATGTATAGTTACGACTATTTTGGAACCCTCAGTTCGCAGGAATTTGGCTATCCTGCCATGATGATAATTAGGGATGCGCTTACAGACTGTCCTTATGTTACCACCAACTATAACCATTTTAATACACCGTGGGGCTCTTTGGTAGATTTCTCATCAAGCAGAACTAAACAACCATGGAGATACTACTATCGCATGATTTTAAATGCCAACAACACAATAGTTGCAATTGGCGATCCGGAAGAGGCCTCCAAGAAGATTCAATATTTTTTAGGTAATGCATTGATATATCGGGCAATGTCCTATATGGATCTAATGAGGATGTACGAATACAAAAAAACTGGTATAGCGGCTTTGGATGCAGAGGCAGAGAGTAAAGATATATATGGGCTTACAACTGTAATTATTGATGAATATTTTGATGACACCAATGCCAAAGATAACCCTAGAGTACCATTTTATCAGATGTACAGGTTTATTATGACAGACCTGAACAAGGCAGAGAAGTACCTTGCAGATTATAATCGTCCAAGTAAGATCAGAGCCGACCTATCGGTTGTCCAAGCCTATAAAGCGCGACTATGGCTGGAGATTGCAACCCGTTTTCAAAAATATCCACAGGATTTACAAACCCAATTGAACCACGAAGATGATGAGGAATTGAGTCACTACGATAAATTAGATATAAGTTCTGCTAATGACTGCTATAGAAAAGCAGCAGAGTACGCCCGTCTTGTTATAAATAAATATACTCCGCTTACAAAGAACCAGTGGCACAGTTTAACCAATGGTTTTAATGATATGAGCGTAGGATCATGGGTCTTTGCAATTTCTATTAATTCGATTGATGCAGTTTACAGTAGAGTAGATAACTTCTATTCAAATTGTGTAACTGAATTTTCAAGAGGTTACAGCCGTTCGCAGTACTATTGCTATCGTATGATAGACAAGAAGTTGTACGACCAGATTGGCGAAGATGACTGGAGAAAAGTTACCTGGATTGATCCTGCAGATGCCGGGAAAAAGCCAACACCGGGCAAATACTATACTCTGCTTGGCAGATTGGATGAGATTAATGGCGCCGCATCCGGAACAGAATGGGCTCTGCGTGATGCTTATGTAGGTTTTAAATTCAGGCCTCATCAGGGCGATGTTTCCGACGACTACAAAAATGCTTTACAGGTAGATTATCCAATAATAAGAGTTGAAGAGATGTACTTTATAGAGGCAGAGGCAAAAGCCTATTACGAAGGACTTGCCGCAGGGGTAAATGCTCTTACCTCATTTATGAACAGTTATCGATACAATACACCTACATACAGCATTTCCCCTACAGGCGTCGAAGATTTTGTAGATAACTATCTGCTTAGTCAAAAGAGAGTTGAGCTTTGGGGAGAGGGGATTTCATTCTTTGATATAAAGAGGAGAGAGTTGGCTATTACCCGCGGATACAAAGGTACTAACTGGATCAAATCTTATCGTTACAACTCCTTACAGGGCTATACTCCTTCATGGCTAAACCTGTATTTGCCAAATGAGGGAGAAGCAACGCTTAATAAAGCCATAAAGCTAAATCCCGATCCACAGGTTTATAGTGTTTATACTTTATGGACAGAATAATAATACAAATTACTGTTAGATATGAATAAAATAGCTAAACATACATTATATTGGATAATAGGGATACTGTTTGTCTCCCTGTTTCAGGCATGTGAAAAAGAGGATACATGGGAGCCGGGCCCTCAAACAGAGCCCAATAATCCGGGAGTCTATTTCGACCGTAACATTCCTCGTATTGTAGAACTGGACGCAGATGCCAACAAACAACTGGTTCAGGATTATGTCCTGATCACTCTTGGCAGGGATAAACTCAAGACATCCCAGGCAATTCAGGTTCCCATTAAGGTAAAATATGCCGATTCTAATTTGACTGTACCTACAACTGTTAATTTCGAAGCAGGCTCTGCCACTGCAGAGTTAAAAGTTCAGATTGGAGAGTTTGAACTGGCCACTCCATACAGCTTATCCATTGAGATTGACGGGCGATATACAAATACATATGCCTCTTACTCTACTACAAATGAGGGTGGTGCAAGTAATCTGGATATTAAGCTTGAAGTAGTGTCGGTTTTGTGTGATGCAACATTCACACCAACTGATTACTCTGGGTCAAGCACTCCAAAATTCATCCCATTTAAACAAAAGATCTACTTGAACTCCGATGGAAGCTACACAATCAAAAACTTCCTGTTCAATAATGCAGGATACAATTTTGATTTTGAGGTGGACAATAATAACAATATAATTCCTCTGCTTTCTACAGGATACCACTCTGCTGACGAGCAACGCTGGTATTTTTACTCGGCAAACGCAGATGCTTCAGCCAATAGAATTCCATGCTACATTCCGGGTAGTAACCCTGCTGATAATGTAACATATATCTACTTTTACACTTGGGACAACCCCTCATCATATACAGCTTTCTGGTTAAATATTGCAGAGAAAAAAGGCAGAATGATGGGATATTCACGTTATACCGTCTCCTCTTCAGGACGTATAGCATTCAATATAAGTTGGTAATAAACAGTTAATTGTATATTGATTATTAGTTTATAACCGGAGGTTAAAACCTCCGGTTATATATTCACTATTACGTATGAAAAAATATATATTTCTCCTTACTATATTATTAATATCAACCTTAGGTTTTACATATGGGAGGGAAGATGCGATTATTGAGGGGCGGGGTGAGCTTCATATTATCTATAAGGAAGAGGGAAGGATCAATGCCATTTCCCGATTGACATCAGGAGATATTCTGGATACTACCTTTGTCCTCTCCGGAAACAATCCCTCTTTTTGCTATATTTCGAATGATAAAGGTAAGGGTATCAGATTCCGGTTTAAACTGCATGGCGAGATTGCTAAAAGAGAGGTTGAAAAAGAAGAGAAAATTCTTGTCATATCCGATCTTCACGGCAGATTAGATGCGTTTGTTGCATTTATGAAAGGTAATAAAGTTATTGATGATGAATTTAATTGGATTTTTGGTAAAAATCGCCTGATTATTATTGGAGATGCTTTTGACAGAGGAGTGGATGACAATGGTATTCTGTGGCTGATTTATAAACTGGAGGAGGAGGCCGAAACAGCTGGAGGGCGTATAGATTTTATCTTGGGTAACCATGAAGACCTGGTTTTAAAAGGTGATTTTAGATACGTACATAAAAGCCACCTGGCTTTCTCAGAAAAAACAGGTTTGACATATAATGATCTATACAGTTCAAATACCGTTTTAGGCAGATGGCTGAGAAGTAAACCATTAATAATTACCGTTGGAACAGACCTTTTTGTTCATGCCGGCATAAGCCCGGTTCTTGTCGATAACAATTACACCATCAAGGAGATAAATAAATTAAGCAATGACTATTTTGGCTATCCGACAAAAAAGAAAAACAAACTTCATCCAAGAAATGAGCTACTGTTCGGATCTGATGGAGCATTATGGTATCGCGGCTTGGTAGTTGATACAGAAAAATATAAGGCAATATCCGGACCGGAGCTTAAAAGAGTTCTTAAATATTTTAATGTTAAACGTATAATTGTCGGACACTCAGAGGTTGATGATATTGAATTGCGCTACAATGGAAAAGTGATTGCCGTTAATGTACG
>CAYZPF010000151.1:0-4696 GCA_964479995.1 uncultured Muribaculaceae bacterium
GCTGTAATCAAACAAATAAACACATGGTAGGTGTTAATTTTGATGAAGATTTTGTAAATGACGGAGAGGATGTAATTAAGGCTGCCAATAGTGCTGCCGAAAAGCTTTCACTACTTATAACAGAGTTGATCTCTCTTCTTTAAGATTATCTAAATGTGTTCAATACCTTCACACTTCTTACCTCTATCTCAAAAGATAATTGAGTATGCCACTCTCTTGTGGGAGAGAGGTTTTGTAGCCACCAACGGAGGGAATATTTCGGTTAAAACTGCGGAGGGCTTTATTCTTTCGACTCCGACAATGGTCTCTAAAGGGGAGTTATTGCCGGAGGAGATGGTTGTTGTAAATATGTTGGGTAATAAGCTCTTTGGCTTTAAAGAGGCATCATCTGAACTTAACTCTCATATTGCTATTTATAGGGCAAATCCTCAAGCCAATGCCATTATTCACTCTCATCCTCCATATTCGTGTTCTTACGCTTGTTCAGATTCGCTCCCTTTTATGGATATTACACCCGAAGCGGTAATTTGGGTTGATAATTTAGCGTTAATACCCTATATATCTCCAAATACAGAAGAGCTTGCAGATGCAATAGGGAATGCCTCTGTGGAGAGCAGAGTACTCTTACTGAAAAATCACGGGCTCTTTACATGGGGAGAAAATTTGAGAGAGGCGTGGTGGAGAACGGAGGCTATGGAATCTCTTTGTAAGGTGTCACACCTGATATCGGCAAGAGGAGGGGAGGCTCTCTCTTTGTCCAAAAAAGAGATTGAGGAAATTAGAAAAAAATACAAAAAATAGAAAATTTTGATGAAACAGATATTTGAGTTTGATGCGGTAGAGATTGACAATGAAGGAAATTTTATAAAAATTGTAGATCAAACCAAACTGCCAAATCAACTAAGTTTCTTAAATATAACTAAGGAAGAGGAGTTGGTTGATGCCATTTTGCATCTAAAAGTAAGAGGGGCGCCGGCTCTTGGGATTGCAGCGGCTGCAGGAATTTGTGTGGTGCTCAACAATCTGAATATTAGCACTGTTGAGGGTTATATTGCTGGGTTTATGAGGCTTTTTGATATCATAATCTCTGTAAGGCCAACAGCTGTAAATGTGAGAAATGGCTTGGAAAGGATGAAAAGAAAAGCTTTAGAGATAAGAGAGAGCTGTGGTAACAATTTGACCCTCTTTAAAGAAACCCTTTTGGCAGAAGCCATTGCAATAAAGGATGAGGATATAAAAGCAAATCTTAGAATTGCCCAATTTGGCCTCTCTCTCTTAAAACCTAAAAGCACCGTTCTCACCTATTGTAATGCCGGGCATTTGGCAGTATCTAAATATGGCACTGCGTTGGCACCAATCTATCTTGCCAAGGAGAGAGGTATGGAGATAAAAGTTATTGCTTGTGAAACCAGGCCACTGTTGCAAGGGGCCAGATTAACTACTTATGAGCTGCAATATGCTGGTGTTGATGTTACTCTCATTTGCGACAACATGGTGGCAGATGTGATGAGCAGGGGAGAGGTAGATGCTATAATTACCGGAGCAGACAGAATAGCTGTAAATGGTGATACTGCAAATAAAATCGGAACTCAAACTTTGGCTGTAGTTGCAAAACATTTTGGCATACCTCACTATATAGCTGCTCCGTCGAGTACCATAGACATAAGGTGTAAAACAGGAAAAGATATTGTTATAGAGGAGAGAGCGGCAAAAGAGATAACAGAACTCCATTTTAAGTCGCGAATGGCTCCCAAAGGGATAAAACTCTACAATCCTGCTTTCGACATTACACCTTCATCTTTAATAACTTCTATCATAACCGAGAATGGAATATATAGTGCCCCCTATGATTTCAAAAATTAAATTTATAAGCCTCTCCAGTGGCAGTAGCGGCAATTGCTATTTTATTGGCAATGATAAGATGTCACTAATTATTGATGCAGGGATAAGCGTTAGAGCAATTAAGAGAGGCTTGGCGGAGTATGACATTGAATTAGACTCTATAGATATGATTTTGCTTACACATGATCACCACGATCATATTAAACACATAGCCACCCTTGCCTCTAAATATAGCAAGCCTATTTATGCCACAGCGCCGTTACATAAAGTGTTGGAGCGTAAAGGGAGTAAAATTGCCAATACAAGAGTTTTGGAAAAGGAGATACCTGTAACTGTCAAAGGGGTAGAAATTACGGCATTTGAAGTTTCTCATGACGCTACAGATGCCGTAGGGTTTCACATAGATATGTTTGGTGAGCGTTTTACTATTATTACTGATTTAGGTGTAGTTACAAAAAGGGTTAAGGAGTATTGCAAAATTTCAAACCATATTGTAATCGAGTCAAATTATGACGTAGAGATGTTGGCTAATGGGGGTTATGAGCCATTTTTGATAGATAGAATAAGAGGGGGAAGGGGGCATCTGAGCAATGAGCAGGCAGCTGAGGCAATTGAAGGGTTCTACCACGACAGGATAAAGAATATTTTTCTGTGTCATCTCAGCGATAATAACAACACTCCTAAGATAGCTTATGAAACCGCAGCAAATATGCTATCAAAAATGGGAGTAAACATTGGGGAAGGCATGAATTTACATTGCCTTCCCCGTAAAGATTCTAAATGCTATTTGATTTAATTCTTAACAATTAATATCAAGTCTAATATCACCTATTTTGTTGTGAGCTTTCTTGATTTTTTAATCTTTATTGAGATAATTATGACATCTTCCAGAGGCCTGTCATTTTTATCGGTTTTAGAAATTGAGATTTTTTCAACCACATCCTCTCCTGAAACAAGTTCGCCGAATACTGTATATTGAGTGTCAAGATGAGGTGTACCCCCAATCTGCTTGTATATCTCTCTCCACTCTTGAGGAATTGTATGCGTGGTACTTATATTGTTTGAGGCATTTCTTGAATTTATTCTCTCCTCTGAACTTTTTAATGTTTCATCATCAAAGAGTTTACCCTTAACGATGTAAAATTGTGATCCGCTTGATTCTCTTTCGGGATTGACATCATCTCCCATTCTTGCAGCGCCTACCGCCCCTTTTTTGTGGTATAGTCCGGGAACGATCTCTGCCGGTATGTTATAACCGGGTCCTCCATTACCATATTTTTTCCCTTGCTCCCTCTCTTTTGACTCGGGATCTCCACATTGGATCATAAAATTATCTATAACCCTATGGAAGATTATTCCATCAAAAAAGCCGCTTTTAGATAGTTTAATAAAGTTGTCTCTATGTAAAGGCGTTTCGTTATAAAGCCTTATGGTCATCTCACCGGCTGTGGTGTTAAGTGTAGCGTAATAATAGAGGGGCCGTTTAGCCTCTGTCTGTTTTGCAGATAAGAGAAACAGAGTGGCGATAAGGAGAAGTTTGGATACGCTTTTAATTCTATTTTGTGTTCTTTTCATATATGTTTTGGTTAAAAAAAGAGAGTGAAACTTGATTAAGTCACTCTCTTCCATATAGTTATTACTATTTAAATTTGAGGTCCCGAATCAACTAAAGCAATGGCATCTTCATTGTCTAAATATTGCTCAAAGTTCTTTATATACCTCTTGGCCAAATCGATAGCCTTCTCCTCCCAAACTTTGGGATTTTGATATGTATCACGGGGATCTAAAACTCCGGTTGAGACATTATTTAATTGAGTTGGAACTGTTAAGTTTAAAATAGGGATATGTTTGGTCTCTGACTTCTCTATTGAACCATCTAAGATTGCATCGATAATAGCACGGGTATCTTTGATGGATATTCTCTTTCCTGTACCGTTCCATCCTGTGTTTACCAGGTAAGCCTTGGCTCCGTGCTCTTCCATCTTCTTTGCAAGTTGTTTTGCGTAAACTGTTGGATGCAAGGAGAGGAAAGCTTCGCCAAATGCAGGGGAAAAAGAGGGGAGGGGTTGATCTATTCCTCTCTCGGTACCTGCAAGTTTTGAGGTGTAACCACACAAAAAGTGATATTGAGCCTGCTTGTCGTCAAGTATTGATACGGGAGGCAAAACACCAAAAGCATCGGCTGAGAGGTAGATAACCTTTTTGGCATGTCCTGCTCTTGATGGGAGGACAATTTTGTTAATGTGGTAGATAGGGTAGGATACTCTGGTATTTTCCGTAACTGAACCGTCAGAAAAATCTATAGACCCATCCTCTCTTACAGTTACATTCTCTAGTAGAGCATCTCTTCTGATAGCTGCCCAAATATCGGGCTCATTCTCTTCGCTAAGATTTATTGTCTTGGCATAGCAACCCCCTTCATGGTTGAAAACACCCTCTTCGTCCCATCCATGTTCGTCATCTCCAATTAGATAGCGTTTAGGATCTGTAGATAATGTTGTTTTGCCGGTGCCGGAAAGTCCAAAGAAAACAGCAACATCACCCTCTTTGCCAACGTTTGCAGAGCAGTGCATAGAGGCTACCCCTTTAAGAGGAAGATAGTAGTTCATCATTGAAAAAATTCCTTTTTTCATCTCACCACCATACCACGATCCGCCGATAATTTGCATCTTTTTGGTAAGATTGAAGAAAACGAAAACCTCTGAATTCAGGTTGTGCTCTTTCCATTTGGGATTTATTGTCTTAGAGGCGTTGATAGAGACAAAATCGGGCTCTCCATACTCCTCTAACTCTTTTTTGGATGGTCTGATAAACATATTGGTAACAAAATGTGCTTGCCAAGCAACTTCCATAA
>CAYZPF010000152.1:0-4693 GCA_964479995.1 uncultured Muribaculaceae bacterium
GAAAATAGAAGATTTTTTGGATATCAAATTTGATTGCCCAGCCGGAATGGTGGGATGCAACTATTATTAAATCTTTCTTGGGAGCATATTCTGATCTCAAATACATAGAATTTATCAAAGTTAGCGGGACCGGAGATTTAACTGATAAAACTCCTGGCGAAATAAGATCTCTATGTTTGAAATTCAAATATTATTTGCAACAACGCGAAGATGCCGGCGACCCGGTTAAAGAAGCGGATGGAGCCAATATGACCGTACCAGTTTTAGGATAATTAATATATAAGAATTATGATTATGAAAATAAGAATATTGTTTGTTGCAATGCTAAGTGCATTGATTTTACCTTCTTGTTTTAGCGATAAGGGTAATTATGACTATAGTAAAGACCGGGGTGTATATGGACAAATGGGATCACCAACTGTGTTTATTGGAGAGGAAATAAATCTGGAGCCAATTATGCATTATGGTGATTTAAAGGATACTACAAAAGTAAGTTTTAAATGGTTTATAGGGGACTCTCTTTTGGTTTCAACAGATAGAGTTATACTTTTTAAAGGTGTCAAAAGTGGATCTGTAAGTAGCTATTTGTATGTAACTGATGATGAAACAGGTATCATAACACCCACATACTTTATAATAAATGTAGTATCGCCTTATGCTAAAGGATGGACATTATTATGTAATCAAAATGGTAAATCAGAAATTGCTCATGTTTCACAAATAAGCTCACAAGACGAGGAAGGGGAGGAGATTATAGAGTATAAATTATTTACTGATATCTATAAAGCTCAGAATAATGATGAAGAATTAGGCAGCGAACCTATTAAATTGGTGGAGCATTATCAAGAGAAAACTAAATCTTTTAACGAAAACGAACTTTTAGTTATTCAGCGAGGAGGTCAAGGATGTGTAGAACTGGATGGTACAAATTTGCAAAAGGTTATAAGAATAGAACAAGAATTTGTAAATGAAACATTACCCGCAAATTTTACCCCGAATGATATTATTTATCTTAGTTATATTAATTTTGTTTGGAATAGTGATGGCAACTTATATTCTCGTTTGATAGAAAACCTTACTGCAGGCTTCCATTTATCAGCTTTTTCTAACATTCCTGTTTATATAAAAAACGGTTTACGAGTAGATAATATATTATATTCGGCTTACTTTTCAACGGATTTTGTATTACTTTTTGATGGATTAAACAAGCGGCTTTTACCTTATGGTTCCTATGGTGCGACAACTACAGGAGATATCGGAGAATTAATATTTACTGGCACATATCCGCCAAATTATATCCCATTAAATAATTTCGGTGATATAAAATTGATTTATGGTAGTTCTTTTAATGATTACAATAGTGTTTACGGAAATGAGGCAGATTTTTCCATGCTTCTATATGATCCGGCTACTACAAAATATTATTGGCAAACTTTCCATATACTTTATAAAAAACCAATTTTCACGGTTACTTTACCCGTTCATAATGCTATCAATGAGTTTCCCGGAACTGATTTGATAACTTCAAATTCTAAATTCTGGCTATTAAAAACAAGAGCCTACTTATTCTTTACTTCAGGAGTTAATAATGATAAATTGTATTATTATGATACAAATAAAAATTCAATTCATTTATATAATGACTTTAGTGGTAAGGAAATTACGTCAATCCATCCAAACAAAGGTTTTACCGAATTGGGGTTAGGATTGAAAGATGGCACTTTTGTATTATTTGATATTACAGATGAAGTTTTCATTTCCGGTCAACCGAAGGTAATTTATTCAACTGAAGGATTGGGAGAGATTGTCGATGTAATATACCGCTATGATAATAAAGCTACTAACCATTGGCTTTAAGAAAGTGTTCTTTACGATCTTAAAAAATAAGTCAATCGTTTCATTTAAAGTTCTATAATCTATTTTTACAACTAATTTTAAAATTTTAAATAATGAGGTTACTAAATGTATTATGTATAATTGGGATGTTTGCCTTCTCCAGCTCAGCAGATTTGTTTGCAAAAAAGAAGGAAGAGGAAAAATCAGAAATCAAATCAAAATATCAAAAGCTTTTTGACGGGCATAAAAAAGAGACTGTAGAAGGTATGTTTACAGTTCATAAAATGAATGAAAAGATCTATTTTGAAGTACCTTTAACCCTATTGGGAAGAGATATGTTATTAGGTTCTACCGTTTCAGAAATTAATGATAACGGAGATGCCCTGGTAGGCCAAAAACCTACAGCACCATTACTAGTGAGATTTGAAAAGCATGATAGTACAGTGCAACTACAACATGTATCATCAACAAATTACATTGTTGATGATAAATTGTCTGAGATCAAGAAAGCACTAAAAAACAGTTCTATACCTACAATTCTCCAAATATTCAAAATAGAAGCGTATTCACCCGATTCTTCTGCGGTCGTCTTTGATGTTACTCCTTTATTTATTAAAGATATAAATTTATTGCAACCATTTGACCCCTACGGATCAAATATGTATAGTGGTCTCGTGAAACGTAAATCTACTTTTAAAGATGATTTGTGTTGTTTGAATGAGATAAAAGCTTTTGAAGATAATGTGAGTGTAAAATCAACATTGACATACACTTCGGATTTAAATGTTTTAGGATTATTATTGCTTGCAAAAGATAAACCAACTACTGCAAAATTGACGAGAAGTTTTCTATTATTACCGAAAGAGCCAATGCATTCAAGAATAGCTGATCATCGGATTGCAATCTTTTCAACTCGAAATGATTATTTCCCTTATCACAAAGATCAATCAGGCTCTATTTATTTTGCCAAAAGATGGAACCTTGAACCCATTGATGAAAATGCATATAGGCGTGGAGAGCTTGTAGAACCTAAAAAACCTATCATTTTTTATATTGATAATGCATTCCCCACGGAATGGAGAGAATCTATTAAAGAAGGAATTATCACCTGGAATGCAGCCTTTGAACAAATTGGTTTCAAAAATGCAATTCATGCAATTGATTTTCCTACGGACGATCCTACTTTTGATCCTGATAATTTAAAATTTTCCTGTGTACGCTATGCTCCAACCCAAGTACAAAATGCAATGGGGCCTTCTTGGGTAGATCCAAGAAGTGGAGAAATTGTATGCGCCTCTGTGTACTTGCATCATAATGTAATAAAATTGTTAAATACCTGGCGTTTTGTACAAACTTCTCAAATAGATCCCTCCGTAAGATCTATGAAAATGCCAAGTAATATTAGAGATGAATCGCTTCGCTATGTAGTAGCGCACGAGATTGGACATTGCTTAGGATTGATGCATAATATGTCTGCATCTGCAGCTTTTCCGGTGGATTCTTTGCGTTCTGTAAGCTTTACAAAAAAATATGGCACTACTCCATCCATAATGGATTATGCTCGTTTTAACTACATCGCTCAACCAGAAGATAAAGGAGTCAAACTGACTCCCCCTAATCTTGGGCCATATGATTATCATACTATTAAATGGCTATACACTCCATTATATACTAGCCCTATAGGAGAAGAAATGATTTTGGATAAATGGATATCAGATAAAGCCGGAGATCCTATTTATCGCTATGGTAAACAACAAATATACTTTCGTTATGATCCGTCATCCATGGAGAATGATTTAGGAGATGATCCTGTTAAAGCAAGTACCTATGGGATTAAAAATCTCAAATATATTATGGACAACATGAATACGTGGTTATCTCATGACGATCCGGATTATTCTCACCGCGGCGAATTGTATAATCAACTTCTCTCACAATACGGGCGCTATTTGACAAATGTAACGATGAATATTGGCGGGCTGTATTTGAATGAAATTAAGGCTGGCGATCCTTATCCTGCATATCAATCTGTTCCTAAGGAAATCCAACGTAACTCTCTTCAATTTATTTTTAATCAATTAAGAGATATGGAGTGGTTAAAGAATGAAGATATACTCAAGAATATTGAATTGAAACAATTAAGAGTAAAAGAGATGCAAACTGGAAAAAGCTCAATATTTAAAAGCTTACTGGATCGGAAAAATGCTGTTTTACTTTCATCAGAAAGATCTAGCGACCCTTATACTTTGAAAGAATACCTTGATGATATTTATCAGGAGGTATGGAAAAACACTTTTGCAGGCAAGTCTTTGGATGCAATGGATCGAACATTTCAAATTGCTTTTACGGATATGTTGTTTTCTAGTTTTGATTCTTCAATAAAACCTGGCACTCTCTTTTTTACTAATCCTGAAGCTTTCAAAAAGTATGAGTTTTCTATATTTGAGAAAGTGTATGCAACTACACTAGACGATGCGATTCTATACAATCTTGATGAAACTGGGATGATAGAAAAATATGAAAATATTATCAAGGAGGTGTCCAATAATATTCCTTATGATTTTGATACTAGGGGATTCGGATGGCAGAGAGAAATTAAAACAGAAGATGTGTATAGTTATGATATAAAAGGAATATATTATGGTTATATGCTTAAAATAAAAGGTCTACTGGAGAGGAAACAAAATACCGGATCACAAGAAACACAAAATCATTATAAGAGTATGTTATATAGAGTGAAAAGAATATTAGAAATGAAAAAATAAGGCACTATCCACTAAATTGTGTAAACGATAATATAAGGTAAGCATTCGACAAACACCCTTTCTAATTTCGCCAAGAGAAAACGTTTTTATTG
>CAYZPF010000153.1:0-4691 GCA_964479995.1 uncultured Muribaculaceae bacterium
TGTTTTGCCATTTTTCTAAATTTATATTATTGATAATGTGGGTATTTGCATCAACAAAAACTTTTGGTAATAATTATCTCAGGTTTCAAAACTCTTGGTTTTATCACCTGAACTTTCTGATTTATTTCCTCTTCCTCTTGCTTTAATGGGTAACTATCTAGTATTCCAATGATTTTTCGATAATAAGATTTAGGAACTCTTCTTCCTTATCTTCATTTATCATATTCGAAACAGGCAAATTCGGAGTAATATAAATTTTGCCATTTTCAAACATGGTAACTATTGCTTTGGTTGCTAACAAAAAGCGTTCAAGAGATTGCTTAAAAGCGAAGAAACTGTTGTCAATACGTTTTACTTGTTGACTTGCCTCATGTATTAAGTTATCTATGTTTATTCCTACGAGAATTCTTATTTTGTCAGCTTTTTCAACAAATTTTCTTATTCTGAAATAACCTGACGCCCTAAAATTACCAACCAAAGCATTAAAAAAATGAATATTCCTGTATTTAAAAATCCCTTCAATCTTGCTGATTAAAGTGTTATCCGCTTCGTTGGTAAAAAATTTAGTGCTCATAAAGTTTTCAATATTTCTTTAAGTCCATCTTTCAAATATTTCAAGTCTCCAAGATTGCTTTTAACTACAGACTGTATAAATTCAATTTCAATTTCTTTTTCTCCCTTACTCTTCGAATGTATTCTCCAAATGATTTCATTTTGACATTATTGTTTTGACAAATTTAACGAAATTCCTTTTTATAGAAATACAGTTCTGATAAAGACAATTAACCTCCGTTTATATTTTAATTTAGATTTTGTCAATCTTATTTTGTTTATATATCTATTGTTTTAGCCTTTAAATATCTTGTCAATAGATATAGCTTACTGAATATATTCCGGTGGATATTTCAAGAAGTTTTTGGATTGTTTCACGGGAATTGTCTTCCCGGAATTCAACTGTTGGCAAGGTGTTGAGCTGTTCTCCGAACCGGGTAGTGAGCTGGCTTCCGTATGCTTTGTCATAGTAAAGTAGAGAGATCTCTGCCGCCTCTTTTAATCGGCCATTCTCACACGCTTCCAGTGCCAGTTTGCATTTATCGTAACCGAGTCTCTTTTCAATCTTTTTAATAGAGGAGGTAAGATATTCGACCGGATATCCTCCGTAATCTCTCATAAGTCTCTCCAGACGAGTTTCAAAAGGGGTATCCACCCTTACCAGCGGCGCCTGCCTCATCTGCCGCCACAGATCTTCCGGTATGAATACTTTTCCAACGTTGCGACTCTCATCTTCTATCCACACAACCTTTTTTGAATCAAGCATGCCAATCTCTTTGTGTAGCAGATTTTCGAAATATTCAGTTGACGGTTGAGGCGCCTCTCCGATTGCTCCGAATGCCGATCCTTTATGGTGTGCAAGTCCCTCCAAGTCTATCACTTGTTCTCCTCTCTCTCTGAGCAGTTTAATAAGATCTGTCTTGCCCGACCCGGTATATCCGCCTAAAAGTAAGATTTTAATAGGTCTTTTGAGTCCTTCTAAAACCGTGTTTCGGTAGCTTTTATAGCCGCCGGAAAGCAATAAACAGTTGATTCCCACTGTTTCGAGGAGCCATGCCATAGAAGAGCTGCGCATCCCTCCTCTCCAGCAGTGTACTAAAAGGGTTTCGCTTTTTAGCGAGAGGGCATATTTTGTGAATTGTGATAATTTTGGACCAACAAATTCGAGACCGCGCTGAACAGCTTTTACTCTACCCTTATGTTTGTAGATAGTGCCTATCTCTGCTCTCTCTGCATTAGAAAAGAGTGGTAATGAAAGAGCCCCGGGGATGTGAGCTTTATCGTATTCTCCCGGGGATCTTACATCAATTATCGGATACTTATGAGATAGTTCCAAAAATTTATCAACCCCTGTTAGTTGTGCCATACTCTTTTTTATAGGGGCAAATGTAGAAAAATTCTACTATCAATTATTAAACATTTGAGGGATATCTACCTCATCTCTGTAGTCTCCTATCAGATATTTTGAAAAATAATCGGCCATTCTCCAAAAAAAGTACTCTGTCATATTACCAAAGCTATGTCTTTGGCCTGGAAGGATCATTAGATCAAATCGTTTATTGGCCCTAATAAGTGCATCTGCCATTCTAATTGTATTTGCAGGATGGACATTATTATCAATATCTCCGGTAACTAAGAGTAATCTGCCCTTTAAATTTCTGGCTAATTCTGAGTTTTTGTTGATATCGTATTTGAAAGTGGTATCATTTTTTTCTGAAACAACCTCTAACACTCCGTGGTGCTGTTCACTCCACCAACGATTGTAGATATTGTTTTCATGGTTACCGGCACTTGAGACTGCTACTTTAAAGAAATCGGGATATCTTAACATTGCGGCTGTTGACATAAATCCTCCACCGGAATGGCCGTGAATGCCAACTTTATTTTGATCTATGAAATTATATTTGGCAGCCAATTTTTCGACTACCACTTTTTTATCTTCGAGTCCATAGTCTCTTAAATTACCGTAGCCGTAATTGTGATACCATTTTGAACGGGCGGGATGGCCTCCGCGATTACCAACTGTTATTACTATAAAGCCGATTTGTGCCAGCCTGTCCACTCTGTCCATACTTTGTGACCAGGAGGCATTAACAGCTTCTGTTTGGGGGCCGGGATAGACATACTCAATTATTGGATAGAGTTTAGTTGAGTCAAAATCGAAAGGTTTATACATAACTCCATACAGGTCGGTTTTTCCATCTCCCGCTTTAACTGTAAAAGTTTCCGGGAATTTGTAACCTATTGCAAAGAGTTGACTTAAATCGGTCTCTTCCAGGTCTGTCAACTTTTTCCCGGTGTTATCATAGAGTGCAGACATTGGAGCGGTATCCACTCTTGAGTAGTTATTAACAAAATACTTGCCGTTTTCTGCTATTCTTATATCATGGTTAAAATTACCGGAATTGAGCAATTTAAGATTTGAACCGTCAAAATTTACTTTGTAGAGGTGGGTGTAGTAGGGGTTTTCTCCTGTCTCTTTGTTGTTGGCCACAAAGTATATAACTTTCTGAGTTTGATCAACTGCTACCACATTTTCTACATGGTACTCTCCGGAGGTTATCTGATTCTTAAGCTTGCCGTTTGAGTCATAGAGATAAAGGTGCGCCCAACCACTTCTCTCCGACCAAAAGATAAAATCGGTATCGTTATTTACAAAATTAACATTTCTTGTCTCAACATAAGTATTAAGTCTCTCTTCTACAAGAGGTTTAACTGAATCTGCATCTACATATGCAACGCAGAAATCAACCCTTTTAATATCGCGGCTAACCCGGTAGAGGTAGAATTTATTAGCATCTCCCTGCCATACGCTATGTTTGATCTCTTCGTAAGCATCTTTTTTGGTAGCAGGCATAGACTGTATTTTTAATTCCTGGTCTTTAAATGCTGCTGTGCTTATCTCTTTACAGCTTTTTGATTCCATATCGAACAGGTATAGATGTCTTGAAGGAGCTTCGGCTTCACCCGGCATATGGTATTTATATTTCTCAAGTTTTGGTCTTGGCTGTGCTAAGGAGTTGATTACCCATAGATCTTTAACTTTGGAGGTATTGCTTCTTACAAGAACAAATTTCCTGGAGTCCGGAGACCATAAGATGTAAGCAGGTCCTCTCTTGTTTTTCTCTTTTTCTGTTGCATAAAGATCACTGTTTCCCGAACCGTAGGCAAATTCTGCAGTACCTTCGGTTGTAAGCTGATGCTCCACAATGGTAGTATCTGCATCATTCTCTTTTGCCTTTTCAAAATTCTCCATATCCATATAGTAGAGATTGAAATTTCTTGAGAAGACAACATATTTTTTATCGGGAGAGACATTTCCCCACTGAGGATATGTTTTTTCATCTTTATAATCTGCTATTTCGGTAAGCTTATTTGTGGCAATATCATATTCAAACCCATGGACTTTCTTCTCTTTTTTTGGCTTACCTGTTTTTTCGTCTTTCTTTTCTACCTCTGCAGTGCTCTTTATCTCAAATGTAAATTTCTTGTCGTCTACAAGTTTAAGTTTGAGGATTGGGATGTTTTGTGCATCAAAAGGATCTTTAACAATTTCGGTAAGCTCGGCTGCAAGTTTTGCATTATCAAATACAGGCCTTTTTATCCCTTTAACAGGGTCAACGATGTAGTAAAAGGTGCCCTCCGAACTTTGCCATGTGTACCAAAATTTATCGGAGTTTTTAAACCAGTTTGGATTGACAGAGGTTGAAAATACAAGCCTACTAACTTTTTTTGGTGAGAATCTTGCGGCAAGTTCATAATTTGCCTTAGTGACGGGAGTTTGCTGTGCAAAACAGATTCCGCCCATTAATAGAATAAATAAAGCTAAAAGTGTTTTTTTCATTATTTCACTAATTGTAGTTAATTTTTCATCAAATTCTTACAAAAATACAATTAAAAGTTTAGGAAGCAGATAAGTTAGAAGAAATTTTGCGAATCTGAATTCTACTTTTTACTTTAGTGTTTCAATTTTTAATAAAAAAATTATGAATACGATTGTTGATAATAAAAAGAGAATTTCAAATCTGAAAGGGCTTATTGGTAAAACGCCGCTTATTAAAATAAGATACAGTTATAAGGGAGAAGAGAGAATAATCTATGCAAAGGCAGAATATCTCAATTTTACCGGGAGTATCAAA
>CAYZPF010000154.1:0-4610 GCA_964479995.1 uncultured Muribaculaceae bacterium
ACAGTCGGCATTGTGTTCGGAGAGGAGCAGTTCAATAATATGCTTTCTGGAATTTCTTACCCTAAGGGTGTTGGTGAGTATCTCCATGCCCTCTTCACATGGTGTGGCACAGGCAGGTGCGAGCCTCTTTTGTCCGAGCAGCTCGACAATGCATACCCTGCAGTTACCTGCAACACAAAGGTCTTTGTGGTAACAGAGAGTTGGTATGATTACTCCTGCCTTACTGGCTGCATCTAAAATAGAGGTGCCTTTTGCTACCTCTACAACAGCCCCATTTATTGTTATTTTTACATTTTTTCCCATAAAATTAAAATTTGGCATTAGTAGATCATCTCCTCTCTAAAGTTCTCGACAATTGACGAAAAAGAATTAGCAACCGATTGTCCCAAACCGCATTTAGCGGTAATCTGCATGGTTTCTGCCAGATGCAGCAGTTTATCTAAATATTGCGCATTCTTTTCACCTCTTTTTACAGCCTTGATTCCTCTTAACAACTGCTGACAGCCTACCCGGCAAGGGGTGCATTGACCGCATGACTCCTCTGCAAAGAAGTTGAGGTAGTTGTCCAATACATTGTACATTGACCTTGAGCTGTTAAAAAGCATCATAGACCCCCCTGTGGGGAGCGATATACCTACAAGTTTACCCTGGAATCCTATATTTGTCTCTGCAAATCTCTTTCGTGGAACAAGAAATCCCGAAGCTCCCCCAACCTGCACGGCTTTAGTATCGTCATCGCCAAACTCTTCAACAAAATCGGCCAGGCTCATTCCCAGTTCAAGTTCATATATTCCGGGCTTTGGTGTATCTCCCGAGACTGAGAAGAGTTTTGTGCCCCTGGAATATTGCACTCCAAGATCATAAAATCTTTTAGAGCCATATTTAAAAATTGTGTAAGTATGGGCAAGCGTTTCTACATTATTGATTACGGTAGGTTTACTCATATATCCGGAGATGGTAGGGTAGGGAGGTTTGTTCCTCGGTTCACCTCTTTTACCTTCCATTGATTCAAAAAGGGCTGTTTCCTCTCCGCAGATATACGCGCCGCTTCCTATAAATATCTTAATAGTGAAGTCTAAACCTATCTCTTTACAGTAATACTCAAACTCCTTAATCGCTTTCAATAGTTCTGGTTTCAAAAAGGTGTATTCTCCCCTTAAATAGATAAATCCCTCTTTGGCACCTATTACGTAGCCGCAAATGGCAATGGCGGTTAGAACCTTAAAGGGAACTTTTGAAAGAATCTCCCTGTCTTTAAATGTTCCGGGCTCACCCTCATCGGCATTACAGATTACATATTTTACATTGCTTTTTACCTCTGCCGCAACTTTCCATTTCAATCCTGTCGGAAATCCGGCCCCCCCTCTTCCTTTTAACTCGGAGCTGATCAACTCATTTATCAGCTCATGAGGAGGACGGCTGATACTTTTGCTCAGCACCTCTTCCCAGTCGTTTTCATTCTTAAAGATGAAATCGGCCCTTTTAAGTAGATAACTAGTTGACATGATTTAACTCCTCCTCTTTTTTGTTTATATACATTGTGAGGATCTCTCGTATCTTCTCCGGAGTAAGATCGGTATAAACCTCACTATTAACAAGCATTGCCGGAGCTTTGTGGCATAGCCCCAGACAGTTGGTGCGCAGTAGTGTAAAGAGACCATCTGGTGTAGTCTCTCCTACTTTGATTTTTAGCATATCCTCAATAGCCAGGAGGATTTGCATCTCTCCTTTCATTGCGCAGGTAATTGTTTTACAGACGCGGATGATGTTCTTACCCATTTTCCTGTAATCTAAAAATGAGTAGAAGGTAGCTGTTCCGTAAACTTCGGTGGCAGGAATATCTAATTCTCTGGCAATTTCAATCATAGAGTATTCCGAGAGATACCTCTCCTGCTCAACCACGCCTTGCAGTATGGGCAACAGACTCTCCCTGTTGCGACCGTGTGTGTCGGCGAGCTCTTTTATAAGATCGATGATTGGTTTCATTAATACAGATTTTAGTGAAATATAACTATGGGAAGATTCATTTTAGAATCTTGGTTGTACTACAAATTCCACATTGGAAATTTCTATCGGAAGCCAGGTTAAAAGTTAATTGCTATTCTGAAAATCTGTTCAGTGAACAGTGAAAGTATGTATAGAAGAGTTACTTAATATTTACGAGTGTAAATATAAGAAAAAACTGATGAAAGAAATTAAGATTTATGAGAGATTATCAAGAATTTTGCAGATATGCTTAAAAGTATCTTCAATGGTCGTATTCCCTGCCACAGGATAATAATCTATCCCCTCTTTGAGAAAAATCTCTATCAGAGGCTCTGTTTGGGTGCGATACGTCTCAATTCGCTTCTTTACAATATCAATATTGGCGTCATCTGATCTTCCCTCAAGCTCTGCCCTTTTAAGCATTCTTTTGATGATGATCTCCTCCTCAACAATAAGCGAGATCACTGCGTCAACTTTATAACCATGCTTTATAAGCATTGAGTTTAGTGCATTAAATTGATTGATGGTCCTGGGAAAACCATCATAGAGAAATCCTGAAAACTCTTTTGAATGATCTATTACATCTTCAATTATCTCTATTATCACATCATCACTTACAAGCAGGCCTTGATTAATAAGGTTTTTAACTCTCATTCCAAGTTTTGTCCTGTTCCTGATTTCCTCTCTTAGGATATCCCCCGTTGAGATGTGCTTTAGATTGTAACGCTTTGATAAGATAACTGCCTGACTCCCTTTGCCCGCTCCGGGAGGCCCGAATATGATAAAGTTTTTCATCTTTGATCAGTTTCAACCAAAGTTACGATAATTTTAACAAAAAACCCGACTCAAATTTGAATGAATCGGGTTAGAAGTAATGCCTATATTAATTATACAATAAGTAAGAGCCCTCTATTGTTTAAAAAGCTCATCTAATTTAGCCTCCATATCTCCCCACAAAGCCAAAAAAACATCTTGAGCTATATTTTCTGCTTTTTCATTATCATTTAGATAACTATAAGCAAAGAAACGAACTTTGTTGAAGTGATTTTTGTAGATCTCTTCAAAAAGCCTCTCATACGGAGCTTTTATATTACTGTTTGTTTCTAAAGCTCTCCTATGCATATTAAGAACTCAAATGAGCGTTATCCCTAATGATTTACCGGCAAAATTAGACAAATAATTGATAATAATGGTTGAACTCCTCGTAGGTTTGACTATTTTTGTGACTATAAACAGATAAATCTACACAAAATGGTAACAGATAAAGCTCGGCATAACAGATGGTTAGTAGCAATCATGGGTACTATTTTAATGATAGTGCTTGGAACAGTTTACGCCTGGAGTTTTTTCCAAAAACCTATAGTTGAAACATACGGATGGTCTAATTCGGGAGTGGCTTGGGTTTTTAGTACGAATATCCTTTTTCTTGGACTGGCAGCAGCTTGGGGCGGAGTAAAACTCTCTAAATATGGGCCGACAAGACTGGCAATAATTGGTGCAGCGATGTATGGCGTTGGATTTATACTTGGAGCTCTGGCTCTTAAATTACATAGCTTACCCTTTCTTATTGCCGGTTTTGGAGTGGTCGGAGGTTCGGGTATAGGGCTGGGATATGTTACTCCTGTGGTTTCGGCCTCGAAATGGTTTCCAGATAAACAGGGCTTTGTTACAGGAATGGTTGTTATGGGATTTGGCTTTGGAGCATTGGTAATGTCAAAGCTTATTGCTCCCACCGTACTTAAAATTGCAGACCATAACTTAGTTCTTTCATTTCTTATAATCGGAATCATTATTCTACTGTTAGGTGTTGTGGCAGCTCTATTCATAAAGCAACCACCCGCAGGCTATTTTCCACAAGGATACTCTCAGTCAAATAATAGTAGAGCACATGCCAAAACTGATAATGAAAACGAGATGCCTGTTGAACCCGCAACTGCTTCATTCGCACCTTTAGCTGTTGCTTCTCAAATCACAGCTAAAGAGGCTATTTTTACCTCAAAATTTATGATGATGTGGCTTATTTTCTTTATAAATATTACGGCAGGAATTATGTTTATAAGCTTTCAATCCCCATTGATGCAGGATTTATGGAGCCGTTTCAAACCTGCTGCTACCCCTGAAGCCCTTGCAGCCATAGGGGCCACACTAATAGCTATAAGCTCTCTGTTCAATGGAGCCGGACGATTTTTCTGGGGAGGATTGTCAGATAAGATAGGCCGGATTCAAACTTTCAGATTGATAATGGGTAGCCAGGTAGTGGTATTCCTTTTGTTACTGGTGGTCAATAGTCCTTACATTTTTGCTGCCCTGGTATGCTATGTTTTGCTTTGCTACGGAGGCGGTTTTGGTACAGTTCCATCCTTTGTCAGAGAGGTTTTCACAGAGAGGCTGATGCCTGTTGTATATGGCATGATTCTTACCGCATGGTCGGCCGGAGGTGTCCTGGGGCCTCAGATAGTAGGATTAATGAAAGATAACTATCCGGACAAAGCCTCTACTTTCTCGTTTATAACAGGCGTAGCTCTACTTGCAATAGGGTTTGTATTTACATTGATTCTTAACAATAAACCTATTCATACCTCAAAATAGCAGCAATAGTTTATTTAAGCAAAACAAGATTTTAA
>CAYZPF010000155.1:0-4592 GCA_964479995.1 uncultured Muribaculaceae bacterium
AAGACCTTTTTAAAACCATCTGCTCTGTCACTTCTGCCGCCGGCAAAATGTTCAGCAGCGTGTCTTCCAACCGGCCATCGGGTTAAAAATATCCTCCCGGAAGTGAGAGTATCTGCTCTGACAGATTCAATGGTAATTGTATCGCCCGGATTATATTTTCTAATCTCATCACTAAGCTCTTTAAGGTTACTTAACTGCTTTTCGTTAATGGCCTTAATCTGGTCTCCAACTTTCAAATTGCCCAATGCTGCTGCACTATTTGGACCTATCGCATTAATTACCACTTTTTCATCATCAAATGACGCATTAAGACCTAAATAACCGGAACTGAACAATCTGGGTAAGTCCAGGTATAATGAGCTTATTATACCAGTTTTTCTGTTTCCGGGTAATGAAGTCACCAGTAACCTGCCCAATGATTGCATATCTAAAGCTCTTGGCTCTTCTATTATTAAATCAAATGGGATCCCTTGTTTCATTCTGCCATCCAATTTCATTAGAATCAAATCATTAGATGTATCTCTTGCAACTATTCCGATTGATAATTTAATATCTTGTAAGACTATTTGGGGGTCATTACCTATTAGCGAACTCTTACTTAATATGAAATTTTTTGACTCCTTTCTTATAAGTGTACCTGCAGCATTTACCTGCCTACCTCTAATATGGCTTACTATTTTTACACAAGCCCCGGATAATTCGGGTGTAAATCTTGGTAGTGCATGATTCAAATACTCAATATAGGGCAACGAAATAATACTATTAGTCAAAGAATCAACACCTATTTCATTTAATTCATCCGGAATCTCCTTATAATCTTCTGCCTTGTTTAAAGCACTCCAATATTTTTTAAACAGATCTATCGGATTTTCAAAGTTATTATCTTCGTCTATTCCACAGCCATTATGAATACCGATAACTCTACCCATGTAATCAAAAAGAGGTCCTCCGGAATCTCCCGGTTCCATTTTACAAGTTGAGCGTATAAGCCCGTCACTGTTTGCAATTTCTGCTATCCTTCCAAATCTTATTGAAGGTAGAGATTGATTCAAATTACCTGGATACGAAATACTTATGCATGGCTCGTTTACCTTTAATGAAGACGACCATCCCAATTGCGCCACAGGCCAGACTCCTGGCTCATCTATCTTAAGCATAGCCAAATCATGCTTAGTGTTTAAATGTTTAAGGTCTATCCTGCCAAGAGTTTTAGTTAACACCTTCCTTCCATCCGGAAATATGACGATATAGCTTTTATCCGTTTGTACTGCATGGGCTGCTGTGAGAATATGCCCATCCTTACTAACTACTACACCGCTGAAATAGGCGGGGATTATTTGTTTAAGCAAAGTATCGTATTGGGCTATTCTTACACTGGCAGAATAAGATTTTTGCACAGCAGCATTAATAGTTCTTTCCAATACCTCAAATTCATTATGTTGTGCATAGGTCTCTCCAACACTTAAGGTGGTTGAGAGTATAATTAAAAGGGTAAAGATTTTTTTCATATCTATTTAAAAACTGTCAATGTTTTGAATTATCTAATAGAATATCTGTAACATAACCTAAAATTTTAACCAAATGATTTACATAATCTTATATAAAACATTGACAGTCTAATTCTGCAATATCTCTTCAATAATATTTATATATTTCTCTGGTTGGGCTCCAACATCAATAATTGGTCTCCCCCCTACGGGGATGAAGAATAATGTTGGGAGAACCTTAATTCCAAATATTGCACACAACTCTTTCTCTACATCTGAGTTTACCTTATAGAACACTACCCGGTTTTTGTATTTTTCTGCAATTTGCTCCATAATAGGTAATAGTTTCATACAAGGGCCGCACCAAGTAGCCCAGAAATCTATTACAGCAGGCTTGTCACCTTTGAATAAGAAATCTTTATGGTTTTTATAATCGTAAATATATTCTATAAATTCATCCTTAGTAATTTCATTTAGCTTCCCAGGCAGAATCTCTTTTAGCATTACTCCGGACTCTTCTATGTCTGGCGTATTTTCGTAAGATTGAAAATAGATTTTTGATCTCAGATAATCAATCGAAATTATGCCATAATCCAACAAACCAAGCCCTGCAACAGCTCTTCCGGTCCTGGTTACATCTTTTTGCTGGCCATAAGTATTGTGTTCTATGTGCGCTCTCTTAATCCTGACATTGACAAGAGAGAGGTCGGAATTTGAAAAAGGTTTATTAGCCGGTATTCTCATAATGGCTTTCTCACGGGTGTCAAACAGCACCAATTGAGGTTGTCCGTTGAGTAAAATCTCAAATTCTACATTATGCTCTCTCTTTATATTGCAATCTATTCTTTCAGAAACATTTATAAATTTAGGTTTATGTGGGATAGAGGTAATAATCCTGTTACCTCTCTTGTCTATTGTTAAAATTACATTTTTAAACAGCGTGCCATTAATGGTACCTGTAATACCTGCTTTACGCAGATAATCTGCCTCTTCCCCATCAAGTATAGTAAATTCCAACTCATTGGCATATACATTATTGCCTATTGACAGATTACTTATACTACAAGCACCCTTAACGGCATCGTGTGTAACACCTGCTTTATCTGCAAATTCCGGTAGAATTTTGTTAGCTCCTGCTAAATCGAGAATAAAAATTGCGCTATTCCCGTCTATGATTACATTTATGAGAATATCCCCATCATGCTCGGTAAAGAGATTAAATTCTGTCTTAATCAGTTGCTCTTGTGCAAAAACCGATAAAATTGTCAAACCTGTTAAAATCGTGATTAAAAATTTTCTCATAAGTTCAAAAATTCATATTGGTATATCTCCTCAATTATTTTCCCCTCTTTCGTTCTTATTGTTACCATCTTAGCTTCATCCCCTTTCAAAATATCCACACCCTTTATTATATCGCAGAAATCGTACCGGCCGGATGGTTTTCCATTTACATGCGTTATGACATCTCCAACCGAAAATTTATTTAAAAGACGGTCCCAAATATCCGCTATTACCAGTTGCCCCTCTTTAACAGTAATTCCAAAGTTTGGAAATTTATATTCAAGACGTATAATATCATTGGAAAAGGGGATAATGTAGAGACGTTTTCTAGGATAATTTATTATTACTTTGGCATATTGTAATATTCTGGCACCCAACAGTGTTACAGGTACATTCTCAATTTCCGAAATAGCAGCAGAGACTTTTACAGGGCCTATCTTAAGATTTGGTATAAAAATTCTGTATGATGAATCTACTGCTTCTTTTCCTGAGAGTCCGATACTGTGAGATCCAAATCCTTTTTTTATTATTGTAACAAGATTTTGCTCTTTAAGACTCTCATAATCACTCCTTTTAAGATTGATAAATGAAGACGACCCCGTGTCAAATAAAACATTTATAAACTCTCCATTTATTTGTATCTGAAAAATCGGGAGATTACCGTTAACCGAAAAATTATGAGAATATCTCGCATATTCATTTAGCGGTTTGTCTAATAATGAAATAGTTATACTCTTTTCTTGTGGATTTATGGTACACAATGTCTGTTCGAGCAAGTCGCTTCCGATTATTCCTATCACATTATAACATTTAAGTGGAGAGGATTCCGGTATTACTAAGGCCTTAAAATTCTGAAAAAGCAAACTTCTGTCAGATGTTGTAATAGAGTCGATTTTTACCTGCATGTAAACCATTGTACGGCTTGATACATCTGTTACAGATATGGAATCAACAATATTCAATCCATTAATTTGAATATACTCCCAACTAAAAGCACTGTTCCCTGCCCCCGTATCAAAGAACAGCCTCTCCTCTTTTCCATTAATCTCCATTTTTACTACCATTTTTCCGGCTATCATTTCATAAGGTAAAACAATAGTGCGATTTTGTGCTGTAACAATAGCGGAAGAAATGGTGGTAAAAATAATTAAGAGATAGATAATCAGAATATTTCTTATGATTAAAAAATTCATAATAGGGAGCACTATTTTTTATTCAATATAGAACTAATACTATTTTTAAGGTTAATTATCCCTCCAGCTCTGCAGAGTTGTCCATATAAGAAAAGTTCATTTCTCATGCCTGTCTTAGTGTTTACATTTATCTCTACCTCTTTGTCTTTAAGATCTGTAACGTTTCTAACAAGCAAATTTTTCAATTCGTCCCCTTTTATTTTCGGGAAATAGGCTTTTATAAAGGCTGCAGCTCCAGCAGTTACAATTGCTCCGAGAGAAGATGAATTTCCTACGGCATATAAATCGCCGGGTAATGTAGAATAAATTGATTTCCCCGGAGCAAAAACATCTAATTTTTCTTTACCGTAATTAGTTGAGATAGAAGGTAATCCTTGTTGATCAGAACAGCCTACAGTCATCAGATTATTTAGTATGGAGCCTGGGAACATATTTGATGAAGGGTAATAACTGTACCTGGACATGTCTGTTGAGTACTCCGATACCGGTATGATAACAAGAACTCCTTTTTTATCTGCATATTTTATCGCACTATGGATCCACTCTTTTGAAATTGGACTGTAAAAACTGCCCTGTTGAGGAAGCACTATAATGTCTGCACCGTTATCCACTGCATACCTTATAGAGAGAG
>CAYZPF010000156.1:0-4560 GCA_964479995.1 uncultured Muribaculaceae bacterium
TAGCCGCTTGCGGAATAGTAGGTTTGGGAGGAGCTGCATTCCCGACCCATATTAAACTATCGCCACCCCCCAATAAAAAAGCAGAATTTCTCATAATAAACGGTGCAGAATGTGAGCCCTATCTTACATCCGATTACAGGCTCATGCTTGAGGCGGCCGAGGAGATTCTTATAGGAACCTCTATTATGATGAAGGCGCTTAATGTTCAAAAAGCATTCTTTGGTATTGAGGAGAACAAGCCGCTTGCAATAAAGAAGATAAGGGAGCTGGCCGGAGAGAGCTATAAAAATATTGAGGTGGTATCTCTAAAAAAACGATATCCCCAGGGAGGGGAGAAACAGCTTATAGATGCAATTATTAAGAGAAAAGTCCCGTCACTGGGGCTGCCAATTGATACCGGAGCAGTTGCCCACAATGTAGGAACAGCATTTGCCGTATATGAAGCTGTTCAAAAGAATAAGCCCCTTATTGATGGCATAGTTACAGTAACCGGAACCTCTCTTCCTGCTCAGAAAAACTACAGAGTAAGAGTAGGGACAGTTTTTGAATCAATTTTGGAGAGTGTTGTTACAGTGGGCGAAGAGAAGGTAAAACTTATCAGCGGCGGTCCTATGATGGGTAAGGCTGTTGCAAACTTAAAAGCTGCCTCTGTTAAAAGCACATCTGCCTTATTGATACTCACAGAAAAAGAGACAAAAAGAGGAGAGGAGGGTAATTGTATCCGCTGTGCAAAATGTGTGGATGCCTGCCCTATGGGATTGGAGCCCTACCTGTTAAACAGGCTTTCACGCGCTTCAAGATTGGAGGAGCTGGAGGCCAATATGATTTATGATTGTATAGAGTGCGGCTCCTGCTCTTACATTTGTCCTGCAAACATACCTTTACTGGATACCATACGGCTCTCTAAAGGACAGATATTGAAAATAATGAGAAGTCGTCCTAAAAAATAGTGACAAATTTATGAAGAAATTACTAGTATCACCTGCGCCTCACATTCATGGTAATGACAACACAAAAGCTCTGATGAGAGATGTGATAATTGCATTGTCTCCATCTTTGCTGGTATCTTTTTATTACTTTGGACTCTCAGCCGTAAAACTGGCTTTGGTGGGTGCAATATCTTGCCTGCTGATAGAGTATCTGATACAGCGGTTTATTATTAAGGGAAAGAGAACAATTAACGATTATTCGGCTGTATTAACCGGTCTTCTGCTTGCCCTTAACCTTCCGCCCAGTGCACCATGGTGGATTGTGCTTATCGGCTCTATCGTTGCGATTGGAATTGCAAAGATGAGTTTTGGAGGCCTGGGGCAGAATATCTTTAATCCGGCACTTGTAGGGAGGGTGTTCCTGCTTATCTCCTTTCCTGTTATAATGACAGATTGGACAACTCCTTTTTCTTTGTTCAGACCCGGTGTCGATTCAACATCAGGTGCAACTGCCCTCTCTATTGTTAAGGAGGGACTCTCTAAAGGGATGACAATGGATACAATTTTTTCGGAGAATAACTTCTCTTATGCACAGATGCTCTTTAGTAAGATTGGCGGTTCGGTGGGGGAGGTCTCCTCGTTTGCACTTTTGCTTGGCTTTATCTATCTGCTCGTGAGAAGAGTTATAAAGCCTCATATCCCTCTGTCCATTATCGTTAGTGTTTTTCTTTTTTCCGGGATATTTTGGATATTAGATCCTGCTCATAACCCGGATCCGGTTTTTACTTTACTAACGGGAGGTATTCTGCTTGGTGCTATATTTATGGCAACCGATTATGTAACATCACCAATGAGTACGCGGGGGATGATAATTTTTGGAGTGGGAATAGGGATTCTTACGGTGCTTATCAGGAATTTTGGCGCATATCCCGAGGGAGTCTCATTTGCAATTCTTATTATGAATGCTACTGTTCCGCTAATAAATAACATATTCAAATCCAAAAAATTCGGGAAGGAGGTGAAGAATGGCTAAAGAGTCAACACTTAAAAATATGGTGACAACCCTCTCTGTTATAACGCTTATATCTTCGGCGCTTATGGGGGGAGCTTATGTTCTTACCAAAGAGCCAATAGATAACGCATTTGCTCAAAAAACAAACAGCGCAATCTCTGCTGTAGCTCCAAAGTTTGATAATGATCCTTCTTCCGAAGCCTTTACCATGGAGCTATCGGGCAAGGGCTATAAGGTATATCCGGCAAAAATGGGAGGAGAGCTTGTAGGTTATGCTATTGAGAGCTTCTCTTCTGGTTTTGGAGGCAGACTATCTTTGATGGTAGGTTTTAATATTGACGGTTCAATAAATTCAATTTCGGTACTGGGACACTCAGAGACGCCCGGATTGGGTGATAAGATTGAGCCCGGAAAGAGTGGTTTCGGGGTACAGTTTCAAGGTAAGAATCCGCAGGATTTTAAGATGGTAGTCAAAAAAGATGGAGGTGATGTGGATGCCATTACCGCATCTACCATAACCTCGAGGGCCTATTGCGATGCGGTAAACACTGCCTGGGAGATATTTAAACTTTGTATTGAGAATCAAACACAAGGAGGTGCACAATGAGTAAATTAAAACTAATTACAAAAGGGATAATCAAGGAGAATCCTACATTTGTATTGATGCTTGGTATGTGCCCTACTTTAGGCACCACCTCTTCTGCAATAAACGGATTGGGTATGGGGTTGGCAACAACTTTTGTTTTAATCTTGTCAAATATGGCGATTTCATCAATTGCAGGGTCAATACCTAACAAGGTGAGAATACCTTCTTATATAGTTGTTATTGCTGCCTTTGTAACTGTCTTGCAACTTATGATGCAGGCGTACACTCCAGAGTTATATGAGACTTTGGGCTTATTTATACCTCTGATAGTGGTGAATTGTATTGTGTTGGGCAGAGCGGAGGCATTTGCTTCAAAAAACAGCGTGGTAGATTCTGCATTGGACGGTATCGGTATAGGATTGGGATTTACATTGGCACTCACTGTGTTAGGTGCTATAAGGGAACTTCTGGGAAGCGCTTCGTTCTTTGGAATAAAACTTATTGCCGGTGATGGAATCCTGGTATTTATTTTAGCCCCCGGTGCATTCATTGCTTTGGGATATTTGATGGTTATCTTTAATAAACTGAGATCCTGAATCTCTTTAAATAGTCTGTCATGGAATATATTTTAATAATAATATCGGCAATATTTGTTAACAATATCCTGCTCTCTCAGTTCTTAGGTGTTTGCCCTTTCCTGGGAGTATCCAATAGGGTAAGTACGGCAGTTGGAATGTCGGGTGCGGTAACTTTTGTAATGGCAGTGGCCACACTTGTTACCTATATGCTTCAATACTATATTCTTGTTCCTCTGGGGATTGAGTTTATGCAGACAGTTACATTTATTGTAGTAATTGCATCGCTGGTGCAGATGGTGGAGATAATAATGAAAAAGCTAAGCCCTGCTCTTTACCAGGCTTTAGGTATATTCCTGCCGCTTATTACTACTAATTGTGCTGTGCTGGGAGTAGCAATAATTGTAGTATCTAAAGAGTTTACATTTGGTGGAGATCCTCATATGCTAAATATGGCACAGTCGGTAGTTTTTGCAACAGCAAATGCTTTAGGATTCGGATTGGCTATGATAATCTTTGCAGGGATTCGTGAACAGCTTGAACTCAATAGCGTCCCTAAACCGTTCAAAGGTGCGCCTATAGCACTTATTACAGCAGGCATTCTTGCTCTTGCTTTTATGGGATTCGCAGGATTAGTTTAAAATAATTTCTATTGTGACCTTGATCCGTTACAGATGATTAATTTTCTTTATCAGATCCCATAAAACAACTCCTATAGACACAGAGACGTTTAAAGAGTGTTTTGTTCCAAACTGTGGAATTTCAATAGTGCCCTCTCCCATATCCACAATCTCTTGCTGGACTCCTTTAACTTCATTGCCGAATACAAAGGCGTAGCTCTCTCCCGCAATAGGGGTAAACTTTTCCAGGGATGTGGAGTTCTTGGTCTGTTCAACAGCCCATACTTTGTATCCGATAGATTTAAGATATTTGATTGCATCGGTACATCTCTCGTAGTAGGTCCATTCTACACTTTCCTCTGCTCCAAGCGCAGCTTTCCTTATTTCAGCCGAGGGGGGAGTGGCGCAGATTCCACATAATATAACCTGTTCTGCAGCAAAGGCATCGGCAGTTCTAAAAGCTGAGCCTATATTGTGACTGCTCCGGATGTTATCAAGCACTATTACAACGGGATTCTTTTTGACTGTACGAAACTCCTCTGGAGAGGCCCTGTTCAGTTCAATATTGGCAAGTTTTCTAAACAAAATTTTATTTATATTTGTTATGTTTGCAAATATAAAGAATAAATAACTTATCTAATACTATAAAAATATGGATTCAAAAGTAATAATTAAGCTGATTGAAAACGGTCCCGCCAAGATAGAAGGCCCCGTAACCATCATTCATACCGACGGCAGAGAAGAGCAAAAGAACGGCTGCTATATTTGCAGATGCGGAAAAAGACAGAATAAACCTTGGTGTGACGGATCCCATGCAAAATAGAGATATTAAAATTTT
>CAYZPF010000157.1:0-4556 GCA_964479995.1 uncultured Muribaculaceae bacterium
ACACGTTGGGCAATAGTGGGTTGTTCTTTGGGCAACTTTTATTTTTTCTTATAAACTCCGTTTCGATTTTAAAAATATTTAATTGTATTTAGCAAAAGCTTAACAATAAAATCACTGAAAATAGTGATTTTGTCCACGCTGAAATTTCACCATTGGAGGCAACGGAGACGTTTTTGAATGGTTGCAGAAAGAAGTGGTTTGTTTTAAGTATAGAAATGTAAGGCTCAAAAAACTTTCTCGAAGTCTAAGTAGAAAGATTTGGTCTTATTTGGTGCCATAAAAAGGAGTTTATCGAATAGCAAACAAGGCAAAAAACAGGTTCTCTATGGAGCATCATTTGTCCAATAATACCAATATAGCTGAAACGCTGAACGGCTTGCTCCTTACCAACAGCGGAAACGCCACGCCATTATTCCAATCGTCGCAAAAAGTCTTGCCGATTTTAACGGTTTTTTCCAACTCATAAGGAGATCCCTCGTATCATATGGGAAGTTGTGGCAGCGAAAAGGAATATTTATAATCTGCTTAATGAGACCGACAAGCGAAAAAATAAGTTCAAGAATTGATAACGATAGACTGAAGACAACAGACATAATGCGCCGGAATTTTTAAACTATTTGTTTTGAAGTACGCCAAGTGTGGGGAAATCCTTCCAAATTTTCAAATGTATCCTCATTGGATTTCTTGCCGTATGTCTTTTTAGGCATTAGTTAATGGGTGCATTAGTTCTGGAAAGTAAAATAAAAATCTTTGTTGACCTATAAGGACAATAATGCTATATTGCATATAGACCTGATAGGTTAATAAATGGGAGATGGTGTATATGAACACTAAATTTGAACGATTGGAAGAGCCTCGAAAAACACAACTTATTAATGCTGCGTTACGAGAATTCTCCACAAAAGGTTACGATGAGGCTTCGACTAATATTATTGCAAAAGAATCAGGTCTATCTAAAAGTTTACTATTCCATTATGTAGGAAGTAAACATGAGCTGTTTTTATTGTTGTACGACTATGCAATAACGACAATTCTTAATGACTTTTTTAATGCAATTGATTTAACAGAAAAAGATATGTTGAAACGATGTCAACAAATCGCTTTCGTTAAACTGGATCTTTTACATAAATCTCCCGCCTTATTTGATTTCTACAAAGTAGCCATTGATACTACTTCAGAGGAAGTTGCGCCCGAACTTGAAAAAAGAAATAAGGGCTTACGCTCTATCAGCTTTGATAAGCTATTTACTGGAATAGATAAAAGTCTGTTTCGTGATGATATTGATGCCAATAAAGCAACCAATCTAATCGTTTGGATTTTGAACGGCCTAGCCGATGCCTTGCAACAAAAGGTTAAGGACTTACGTATGGAACAAATCGACTATGAATCTCTCATTGAAGAAAGTAACGCTTACTTTTACATCGTAGAGAAATGTTTTTATAAGGAGGGGCTTGAATGTCTGTAATTGAGGTACTTGACTTAAAAAAGAACTATGGAACTGTCCGGGCATTAAATGGATTGGATTTGGATGTCCGTGAAGGTGAGATTTTTGGTTTTATTGGCCCCAATGGAGCAGGTAAAACAACAACTATCCGCATTTTACTTGGTTTGTTGAAAAAAAGTGGTGGTCATGCAACCTTATTTGGTGGTGATGTTTGGAACGATGCATCTTTGTTACACAAACGACTTGCCTATATACCAAGCGAAGTTAATCTTTGGCCAACCCTTACAGGGGGCGAAGTAATTGATCTTTTGGCAAGGCTTAGGGGACATTTAGACACTAAGAGAAAATCAGAACTGCTGGAGCGTTTCCAACTTAACCCCACGAAAAAGTGTAAAACCTATTCTAAAGGCAATCGACAGAAGGTTGCTATTATTTCAGCTTTAATATCAGATGTTGAATTGCTGATTATGGATGAGCCAACCTCTGGCCTTGATCCTTTAATGGAACTGCAATTTCAAGATTGTATCATGAAAGCTAAGAACGAAGGAAAGACAGTTTTTCTTTCAAGTCATATCCTTTCAGAAGTAGAAAAGCTATGTGATCGCATTAGTATTATTAAAGCTGGGAAAATTGTAGAAAGCAATACGATGGCAGAACTTAGACACCTTACGCGCACCTATTTCACAGTAGAAACAAAAAAACCCATAAAGGCAATCGACCTTGCAAATATTCAAGGACTTTATGATATAGAGACAAAAGATGGGAAAATCAATTTCAGTACAGATTCGGATGCAATTGATGGAGCATTACAGTCTCTTTCCAATTATGGTGTTCGTAGTTTAACCAGCAATCCTCCCACCTTGGAGGAATTGTTTATACGACACTATTCAGATTAATGGAGGAATATAAATGGAAAATCTTGACTTCAGGGGAACTGCTCGTCTAATACAGTTTTATTTTCGACGAGGATGGGTAACAAGAGTTTTTTGGTTACTAACTCCGGCATTGCTCGCCATATCTGCTGTTTCCAGCTATATTCCTATGTTTGCAACACAACAAGAACTATCTGCGTTTGTGGACGAAAGCATCTTAAATCCTGCTGTAGCTGCTATTCATGGATTTATCCTTAGCAAAGATATTCCTAGTTTAGTTGCATGGAATATTAAAACAATTTCGCTTATTGTACTCGGGATATTCAATATTCTTGCTATGACCAAAATCCTTCGTGGTGAAGAAGAGAGTGGTCGGGCTGAAATATTAATGTCCGGTATGGTGGGGCGGCAAGCACCTTTTGCCGCTTCTAGCATTCTAAGTTTATCTACAAATGTATTAATGGGGTTACTGACTTTTATAACCATGTTGGCTTTTGGACTTCCAGTAGCTGGCTCGTTATCGTTATCACTGCTGTTTGTTGTTGGAGGTTGTCTTTTTGCTTCACTGGGTGCAATAACATCTCAGCTTTTTAGTGCCAAACGGATGGCAAGCAGTGCAGCAATAGGATTCTTAGGAGCTTTCTATGCAATCTCATTTTTAAACAACTTAAGTGCTAACAATAATTTTGCAAGCTATATTACCCCTTTTCGCTGGTTCTTTATAATCAGGCCGTTCGATGGCAACCATTTAGGTTTTTTATTGGTTGGTGTGTTGGCAGTAGTTGTATTCACTTTTATTGCACTGTTTTTGGCAGACAAGAGAGATGTAGGTGAGGGGATGATTCATCCCAAAACAGGGCGTAAGGATGCCGCACCGAGCTTTCGTAACGAATGGGCTTTAGACTGGCGTCAACACTTCGGATCATTATTGACGTGGACAATTGTATTGGGTGTGTTCTCCTTTGGTGTAGGCAATGTAAATACATTGGTTTCAGACATGTTAGGAGAACAATCTACTCTAGCTTCTTGGATGAGTATGTTTGGAGAGCCACAAGAAGCGTTTCTTTCACTTATGTTGTTTGTATTTACCCTGTTCGTCGCTGCTTACGGTATTGTGGCGGCAGGAAAATTGCACTTGGAAGAATCTGACGGTCGGGCAGAACTGCTATTGGGAACACCAATGAAACGTATTGGCTGGATGTTGTCCCACGTACTATTCTCAGTTTTTGGTTCGGTAGTTCTTCTAATTGTAATTGGTTGTTCAACCACTATTGGTAGTGTAATGTCCGGGGGGAGTACAGGTGACTTTTTACCTATTCTATCTAAGGCACTCTATAAGTTACCGGCTATTTGGACAATTTCCGGGATTGCTGTATTGTTTTTTAGCCTTCTACCCAAAATTAGCGGTGCACTAAGCTGGTCTTTGTTTAGCCTGTTTATCGTCATTCAACTATTTTGGGAAATGGGTATTCTTCCAGGTACGGCATTTTTGTTGACGCCGCTTGGGCAGATTTATCCGACACAGCCCCAAACAGCTCAAACATTTTTGACTTTGGCCGCAATTTCCATTGTGTTGTATGTGGTTGGATTTATTGGCTTCAAAAATAGAGATTTGCAGATGGCTAAAACTGAGTAATGGGATATAAACTCGTTCTCTCAAATATGAGCCATTGATGTGGTGGAATAATCGTATACATAGCACGACTCCTCATACAAAATGGCGGTTTTGAAATGAAGGTTAAAGCCGTTGTATTCCATTGTCGAAAAATGGCATACAGGGAGCTTTATAAATGCGCTCCTTTTGCTCATGCGACTTTGGGATAGGAGACTTTCAATGTGCCAGAAGCTATGGTTCATTATAAGAGAGGAGCTGCTACCTTATTATGATTACTAGATGTAACGGACAATTTAATTATTTATAATTAAAGAAAACAAGCAAATCTTTAGCAGGAGACTGCGCATATTTTTTCTTTGGTACCTTTAGAGGAGTTCTCAGGAAAATTGTTTTTTATAATTTTTTAACACTACATGGGCTTTTTCAATAAGCATCATTAAACGAGCCTTTTCACTTTGAGACAGAATGCCACGAGGTGAGAACGAGTAAAGCGTAAACAGTGAATGCAAAATAAGAGTAGTTAATTGTTCTAAGAATGTTTGATGCTAATCAAAAAAATCAAGTTCAATTTGGTTTTCTTTTGGCGGATAAAAAACACCGATTATGATAAAAGGATTATTTGCCC
>CAYZPF010000158.1:0-4534 GCA_964479995.1 uncultured Muribaculaceae bacterium
GGCTCATATCAAAATGCTGGAGAGTATCGGTTTGCTTACATCGGCAGAGCTCTCCACACTTACACGGGAGTTGGAGAAGATTTTAGATGAGATTGAAGCGGGCGATTTTATTCTGAGCAAAGATGTGGAGGATATCCACTCTCAAATTGAGCTTACTCTGGTTTTAAGAATTGGAGAGGTAGGAAAGAAAATTCATAGTGGACGGTCACGTAATGATCAGGTTTTGACAGATATAAAGCTCTATCTTAAATGGGAGATTGACAAAATAAGAGATGAGATTGTCTCTCTTTTTGACCTGCTTCAAAAACTGAGCGAGGAGTATAAAGAGGTCCTGATGCCTGGATATACGCACACCCAGGTGGCAATGCCCTCATCGTTTGGCCTGTGGTTTGGAGCCTATGCGGAGTCTCTTATTGACGATATATATCTGTTTGCATCCGCTCGTAAAATCGTCGATCAGAATCCTTTGGGGTCTGCAGCAGGTTACGGCAGCTCATTCCCTCTGGAGAGGGATATGACAACCTCATTAATGGGTTTTGCACAGCTTAACTACAACTCTATAGCTGCACAGTTAAGCAGAGGCAAGAGCGAAAAGGCGCTTTCGTTCGCCATTGCATCTGCAGCATCCACAATAAACAAGCTCTCATCGGACGCCATTCTTTTCATGTGCAGCAATTTCAACTTCATCTCCTTTCCAGATGAACTTACAACGGGATCCAGCATCATGCCCCATAAGAAAAACCCGGATGTTTGGGAGATCATAAGGGGTAGGTGCAGAATGATTGAAGCGCTCCCTAATGAGATATCGTTGTTGACGGGAAATCTCATGCACGGGTATCACCGTGATTTTCAACTTTTGAAAGAGATCCTCTTCCCGGCACTGGACTCTTTTCATGAGATTTTAAAGATGACAATTTTTATGCTGGAGCACATGAAGGTAAACAGAGAGATACTGATGGATAAAAAATATAATTATCTGTTTACTGTAGAGGAGGTTAACAGAAGAGTGCTGGAGGGAAAGCCATTCCGGGATGCCTATAAAGAGGTGGGAGCAGAGGTAAATTCAGGTTTGTTTGTGCCAGGAAAAAGCGTTACCCATACTCATAAAGGGAGCATAGGTAACCTTTCAAATGTCGAAATCAAAGCTAAATTTCTAAGAGCTCTTGAGTTATTTTAAAATCCGAATGAGAACTCGTATTTGCCAAAGAGCAGGAATGCTATTAGCAAAGTAACGAGAATATTAAAAGATTGGGCAATAAGGAAAGTTGCAGTGTATTTATGGTTCTCTTTGCCGAAGATCTTCTTAAAGTCTGTCTCAAGACCAATGGCCACAAATGCAACAGAGAAGAGTGTCTCACGCAGCGCCTTTAACGGCGCTCCCAACGCCTTAGCGGTAGCAGGCTCCATAAAGAAGCTAAATATAACCGAAGCGAGCAGGAATCCGATAACAAATTTGGGAAATCTCTCCCACAAAATACCTGCACTTGGCCTTATCTCTTTATTGGTGCCTCTGAAAGCCCAGTAGATTGAGATTGCGAATGCAGCTACCCCAAGCAGAGCATTTTGAGCAGATTTGATTATAATACTGTGAGATTCCGCAACATCTCCAAGGAACTTGCCCGAAGCAACAACAGCCCCTGTAGTATCAATAGTTCCTCCCAGCCATGCTCCTGCAACCTCCGGACTAAGCCCTATAAGCTTTGAAAGATAGGGCATCAGGTACATCATTGGAATAGCTACTACAAGTACAATTGATATCACAAAAGAGAGTTTTTTTGGATCTCCTTTCATAGCTCCACTGGCTGCTATTGCTGCTGAAACACCGCAAATAGAGACTGCTGTGGAGAGAAGCACTCCCATCTCGGAGTCAACCCCCATCTTCTTTGAGAGCCAGAAAGTAAAGTACCATACAGAAAAGATAACTATCACCGCCTGTATCATCCCCAGGGAACCGGCTTTCATAATCTCTCCGAAAAGAATTGAAGTGCCAAGCAGCACAAGTCCGGCCTTAATAAAATATTCGCTCTTCACGGCAGGCTCTAACCATTTGGGTAATCCAAAGAAATTCCGGATAATGAGCCCGATTGCTACCGAAAAAAATACAGATTCAAGCCCGATAATCTTGATTGAATGGATTGATGAGATGTACTGGGCTAAGAATGAGATGCCGTACAGAACTATAAACGAGAGCGGATACCATTTGAGCTCTGCTCCCAGAATTCTAAGCCCTATATAGCTCAGAATACCGATTATCAGGAATTTGGTCACCTCAAAAGGAACTTTGGACATCCAAGCCGGATAGTCGGTTCCAAAATCGTACTTAACGCTTCCAAGAGAGGGGATAATAATAACTAAGAGAATTAGAAGCCCGCCCATTATGGTAGAAATCCAATCCTCTGTTTTAAATTGCAGTAAGAGTTTCTTCATAGTTATATGGATTTTCCAGGCCTGAGCCATGGGAGTTAAAGCAAACTGTTACTGCAAATATAGAATTATTTAATAAATGGTAAAAGGTTTTACTATTTTTTTTTCAACAATAATCTCTCACCGGCATCCTCTTTGACAGCCTTTTTCCACATATCGGTGTAACCGCCGTACACAGGCGCCGGAGGTATTGTTTTGGAGTGGCCGTTGTTCATAAAAGAGCCATCTTCATTCTGCATCTTAATGTTGCCGTCAATATATTTGACCAGCAGGTATTCATCCAGCTTTTTCCATTTTTCAAAGAGAGCATTTGCTGTATTTACCGAGTAGTTAGTTAGAAATTCTTGTACAAAAGCGGGATTATATTTATAGAGCGTCAGTGCAGTTTTATCAATTGCTTCAACCTCCTTTATCTTAGCCTCTTCATGTTGGTCTACAATAGATCTTACCTCTGCTCCAATCTGGTTATATCTCAGATAGGCAAAATGTGCAATCCTGTTGGTAAGCCAGAACATTGAAGAGGGTGAGTATTCAATCATTGAACCGTTGCCAAGGGCGTAGTGGTGAGATATTGCCGTTGAGGAGGTATAGACAGGGATAAGAGGAGAGGTGGCTGCATCATCAACTCCAAACCAGAAAATTCCCCCGATTGCGTTAGGAATATGTGAGCGGCTCTGCCCTATGAACCAGAATCCGGTCTGCTGAGTAGCGATTGCCCTCTCGTTAAGATAGGTCTCTCCATCTACTTCAAAACTCATCGGCCTCCATCTGTAGGGGAGCGAATTTCCACCGGCGCCGATATCCTTGGTCATATCCATAGGAGTATCCTCAAAATGGTCTCTCATCATATCTGCTATATCCTTGACAGAGAGTTTTCGCTTTACCTTAACATAGAGCGGCATTCTCTCTTTAGTAGGATCACCCAATGCGTAAGAAAGGTATTTATCCATATTTTCATCGGCAAACCTGTTAAAGAAGCTCCATACCCTTGCATCACAAGATCTTATGGTTGAAGAAGAGGCATCATCGTATGCTCCGGCAAAACTGAAATCTTTATCTGCCCCTTTGAAAAGACCTTGCTCCCTTGCATGGCTTATAACATCTTTTGAGTATATGCAATTCTCGGGATCGTTGAGAGGGAAAGTGGTAATTCTTGCCTGGTTAGCATGTGCAGATATGTATCCATCCGGAATCTTTACAGCTACCCATACAGCACCTTTGTTGACGTTAACCCCTTTTACTATTTTGGGAGCTTTCCCAATAATCTCCATAAACCACACTTCGTTCGGATCGGAGATGGAAAGTGACTCTCCCGATGAGGCGTATCCGTACTTTTCAACCAGATCTGTGATGACTTTAATAGCCTCTCTTGCAGTTTTGGCCCTTTGTAAAGCTATATACATGAGCGAGCCGTAGTCCAAAACCCCTTCGGGATCAAACTGACTTTTTACTCCACCCCATGTAGATTCTCCAATAACTACCTGATATTCATTCATGTTGCCTATTACGGAATAAGTTTTTTCAACTTGCGGAATCTCTCCCAGGTATCTCTCTTTTCCCCATTCATAAATCTTGAGCATAGTTCCGGCGGGATAGGTTGCTGCCGGATACTGTAACAATGTGCCGTATCTGGTATGCGAATCGGCTGCATAACTCACCATGGTAGATCCATCGGCAGATGCCCCTTTTGTTACAAGCAGGTTGGTACAGGCGTCTCCTTTTTTTGGAATAAATGCTAGGAGAAGGAGCATAATTATTAATCTTTTTTCGATTTTTAAGATTTTTTTCATTTTAATAACCTCTATTTTACAATTCTTAATTCGTCAAATAATTAGTCGCAAAATAACAAGATTGCGCTTTTTTTTCAATATTTGGGTATTTTATTAAAAATGGATTTAAAAATTTGGTGATTTGAAAAAAGTAGCTACCTTTGCAGCCCGTTTCATAATTGACGGCTTGTTCTTTGAAGTTTTGAGAGAGATATAGAGGTAATATTATATATTATAATTATTTATTTATATTACTTATAGTAAATAAGTATTAGTTATAATATAGTAGATTAGAGCAAATTAGAATTATATAGTCTGTTAGATGATTCATATTATTTAAG
>CAYZPF010000159.1:0-4520 GCA_964479995.1 uncultured Muribaculaceae bacterium
ATGATCTGCTGGTGAAGATTTTGGAAAATTCGGCTACAGAAAGCGATATTGTCTATTTTTCAAGTTGGATCAGGGAGTACTCTAATGAAGTTTACTTTGAAAGGTTCAGGGAGATGTGGCATGTAGCTGTTGATAAAGATTATATCGAAAATAATTTTGCAGATCATAATCCGGAGAGGTTGCTCTCTTATATCAGAAAGTCTAAACAGAAAAACCAGTGGAGCTTGATAAGAGCAAGAACGATGGCAGCCGCGGTAGTGGCTATTGCGATAGGAATTACTCTTTTTTTACTGGTTGAGAACAGGAACACTGTGGAGTCAATGAACTTTTCAGATTTGGTTTATTCTAAGGATTCCGTGAAAGTGTTTTATAATGACGGTGAGAGCGTAAGGAGTCTTAAAAGCGCAACATCTAATATCACTACACTTGCTGCATTAGTCCAGGATGTTAAAGAAAAGGGAGGAGAGGAGGGCGGTCATGCAAAATCTAAAACTTACAATACTGTTTCAACTCCGTCCGGAGAGAGAGTGGCGATGATGCTCTCTGATGGTTCGGTTGTCTATCTTACTTCGAACTCTTATCTCAGATATCCTTCGGTATTTGATAGTCATAACAGAGAGGTGACTTTGGTGGGGAGAGCATATTTTGAAGTTAAGAAATCAAAGACACCTTTTATCGTAAGAACGCAGGATATGGACATTGAGGTTCTTGGAACTTCGTTCGATGTGGAGTCAAGAACAAATGCTACAACTACTTCCGTTATCCTGGTCGAGGGGTCGGTAAAGGTATGGGCAAATAACAGGACAAAGGTTATAAGTCCTGACGAACAGATAAGTCTACACCGTGAAACCAAAGAGATTACAGTTAAGAACGTAGATTCCAGGTTGATGACAATGTGGAAAGATGGGGTGTTGATTGTTCATGGACAATCTTTTGAAGAGCTTATTAAAAGTCTCTCTTCTTGGTATGGTGTGCAGATAATTGACAACACTACTGTTTCTAAGTTTGAGCGGTTCAATGGCAAGTTTGACAGAGAAGACATTGAGGCTGCAATTAAGGCAGTGGTTATAAGTGCAAACATCAGATATAAAATTATATCCGGCAAACTTATTCTTGAGGATTTATGAGCGAATAAGCAGTGACGTGATAAAAAATTAAACAACCAAATAAACAACCAAATAAACTATGAGAAAAAAAATTGAGTTAAGGCGGATGATTTTTTTACCGCTATTATGTTTTCTTCTCTTTGGAAAGCTATACGGATCACCTCAGCAAGACAGGGTAACGCTTACTCTTAAAGATGTGTCCATAGTGCAATTTTTTAAGGAGATTGAGACAAGAACTACCTACAAGTTCTTTTATAAGGACTCGCAGGTAGAAAGTGCTCCCTCAATAACTGTTGAGGCAGCAGAAGAACCACTGGAAAGTGTGCTAAAATCTGTGTTCGATAAGACAAACCTAACCTATGAGATTAGCGGAGATCAGATTGTTATCAAGCTTAAAAGTGAGGCCACCGACAATAGTGTCTATACTGTTACAGGGATAGTGCTGGACAAAGGCGGACAACCCATTCCCGGAGTGGGTGTGATTCTTATTGGTACCAGGAAAGGCGTTTATACAGACGACTCAGGAAGATTCTCAATTGAAGTACCTAAGGAGGGAGATTATTCTCTCAACTTTAGGATGATCGGGATGAATGACATTATAATAGCCCTGGATAACAGAATTTATTATCAGGTAGTTATGGAGGAAAGCACCTCAACTCTCGATGAAGTGGTTATCACCGGTATTGTAACCAAGAAGGCCGAGAGTTTTACAGGAGCCGTAACTGCCATTTCTTCTAAAGAAATTTTACGTGTAAGTAACAAAAACCTCTTTGAGTCACTCAAAAATCTTGATCCGTCACTCTATGTCATGGATAATCTTCTGGATGGCTCCAACCCCAACGCTCTTCCCGGGATGGAACTGAGGGGGACAACCAGTTTCCCTGCCGATAAAGCAACAGGTATCACTCTAAAAGGAAACTACATGAACATCCCAAACACACCGCTCTTCATTTTGGATGGGTTTGAGACTACCATAGAGAGAATAATGGATATGGATATGAACCGCATTGAGAGTGTAACTATCCTTAAAGATGCATCAGCCAAGGCATTCTATGGATCAAAAGCTGCAAATGGCGTAATAGTTATTGAGACTAAGAAGCTTGCAGGCAATCAACAGAGGGTAACCTATAACGGCAGCCTCGATATTTCCATGCCCGATCTCACCAGTTATAATCTGACTAACTCAGCCGAAAAACTGGAGGTTGAAAGGATTGAAGGCGTCTATACCTATGCAAACGATATAGATGTTGATCTTCAAAGAAAAGCACTGTACAACACCAGGAAGAAGCTGATTGAAGAGGGTCTTGACACCTATTGGTTAGCAAAACCGCTCAGAATTGGAGTGGGAAGTAAGCACAACATCAATATTGAGCTGGGAGATAGTAAAACCCTCAAAGGAATAGCCGACTTCACCTATAATACTGTTACAGGCGTAATGAAAGAGTCATATAGGAAAAGTATATCCGGAAGTGTGAATTTATCTTACCGATACAAGAATATCCTCTTCAGAAACATAATGACAGCTCTTAGCAACACAGGACAGGAGAGCCCCTGGGGAACATTCAGCACCTACGCAAAGATGAATCCCTACTGGAGAAGCAATGACCCTGTAACCGGGCAATTGCTACGATGGGCCGAGGCCTCTACATACACGCCCAATCCTATATTTGATGCAACAATAGGGACATTAAACAGAGAAACCTATCTTGATTTCCTTAACAATTTTTATGTAGAATACCGCCCTGCCCAATATGTAAAGGTATCAGGACGCCTGGGGATATCTGCAAAGAGAAACAGCGCCGATGAGTTCCTGCCTTCTAACCATTCAACCTTCTCCACATATATGTATATGGTAGATGAGTCATTGAAGATGAAGAGGGGCTCCTATAGAATTGATAACGGAAAGAGCAGTAGTTTTTCAGGAGATATAAATGCTACATACACAAGAGATATAGGCAAACATTTTGTAAGCTCTAATATAGGTTTTTTTGTATCGGAGAGTATGTACAGCGCATATGCGTTCATAGCAGAGGGATTCCCCAACAATCAGGCAGCAGATATCACCTTTGCGCGTCAATACGCCGAAGGATCTAAACCTGTAGGTCTGTCATCGCTTAACCGAGAGATAAGCCTTTTAGCTACAGCCAACTACTCTTATGATAACAGATACTTCGTGGATGCCACCTATCGCCACAGCGCATCCTCTCTTTACGGGAAAGATAACAGATGGGCGCCCGGATGGAGCGTTGGAGCCGGATGGAACATTCACAACGAAAAGTTTTTTGAGATGAGCAACATCATCAGATATCTGAAGATAAGAGGTTCTGTAGGTACAACCGGTAATCAAAACTTCAACACTAGTTACGCAGTTGGTACTTACAGATACTACACCGATTATAACTACGACGGTTTTACAGGAGCCTACCTCTCAAATCTCCCCAATCCGCAATTGAGATGGGAGCAAAAGAGAGACTACAACGTAGGAATAGATCTGGATATCTGGAGACTAAAAGTCAGAGCAGACTACTACGACACCTATACAGAAAGCATGGTCACCAATGTCTCGGTATCACCATCCACAGGGTTTTCAATGGTTAAAGACAATCTGGGACTGGTAAGAAACTTCGGTTACGAGATTGCGGCAACCCTTAATCTTCTTCAAAACGAAGAAGGATATATCAATCTCCACGGCTCAGTCGCAGCAAATACCAATCGCATTGTGAGCTTGAGCGAAAGCATGAGAACCTATAACGAATTACAGGAAAAATTGGCCGCAGATAAAGAGAATAACAGACCAGTACTCCGCTACATTGACGGAATGTCAATGACAGCCATCTGGGCGGTGAGATCACTTGGGATTGACCCTATGAACGGCCAGGAAGTTTATCTCAAGAGGGATGGAACAAGAACCTATGAATACGACCCGCTTGATTTGGAAATGGTTGGAGATGAGAGAGCAAAAGCCAGAGGGAACTTTGGAATCACAGCAGAGTACAAAGGGTTCGGATTCAGCTCCATATTTCGTTATATGGCCGGGGGAGAGATGTATAACTATACCCTTGTTGATCGTGTAGAAAATATTGAGTATCTTTATAATGTGGACAGAAGGGTGCTACTTGGCCGCTGGCAACAGCCCGGACAGCACGCTATGTTTAAAAAACTTGGAACTTACGACACTGCCACCTCTGTAAACGAGAAGACCAGAGCCACCAGCCGCTTTGTACAGAAGAGGAACGAGCTTACCTGGGGATCGGCAACGCTCTACTACGAGTTTCCCCAAAAGGTAACAAAGAGTCTGAAAGTTCAAAGAATGAGATTATCAGCCTATATGAATGATCTCCTTATTCTATCATCCATCGAGATAGAGAGGGGATTGAATTACCCCTTTGCAAGAACACTATCTTGCTCTTTATC
>CAYZPF010000160.1:0-4411 GCA_964479995.1 uncultured Muribaculaceae bacterium
GGCAGGGATTGGAGGGCTTGCTTTTACAGCACTAATGCGGACCTCTAATCCTTTTGATTTGTTAGGAACGGAGTTGTCTGTAATTGCAGCCGTTGTATTAGGTGGGACAAGAGTGAGTGGAGGATACGGTTCGGTTATTGGGGTTCTTTTGGGTGTTTTTCTAATTACTATGATAAATAACTCTTTAATATTAGTCGGAATATCAACTTATTATCAACGTTTTGTTTTAGGGTTGCTGATTTTAATTGGTTCTGGTGTGGCAATAATACAAGAGAGGAAACTGTCAAACTAATAATTTGTAACGTAGGTGTAAAATGGAATATAAAAAGAATTTGAAGGAAAAACTTGGTGATTTAAATTTAGTTAGATTAATTATATTGTCTATATTTGTCATTATCTTAATGTCACTCATTGTCCCTTCTAGATTTTTTGGGTTAAAAAATTTCCAGTCAATGTCTTTCCAATTCCCAGAGTTTGGTCTTTTTTCAATAGCAATGGCCTTAGCAATGTTTACTGGTGGAGCTGATCTTTCTATAGTTAGTACGGGAAATCTTGCAGCTATTGTTGGAGGCAAGTGTATTAAGGAAATTATTGTACTTCAAAAAGGAATCCCTGAGGGCATACTTGTCTTTGTTGCATTATTGATAGCTCTTGTGGTTGGCGTAATATGTGGTCTAATTAATGGAATTTTAATTTCAAAAGCTAAAATACCTCCAATTTTGACGACATTGGGAACTATGCAACTGTTTTCAGGAGTAAGTATTATTTTAACGAGAGGAACATCTCTTTATGGATTCCCTGAAAGTTTTAATAATCTTGGGAACGGGTTTTTTTTAGATGTAGTACCTTACCCCTTAGTAATATTTATAATCATGGCGGCTATTTTTACATTTGTAATTCAAAAAACTAGTTTTGGGGTGAAATTGTTTTTTATTGGTTCTAATAGAATGGCTGCAAGTTACTCGGGCATTAATTGCAATGATATTATCACAAAATCTTACCTTTTTAGCGGAGTTCTTTCTGCAGTTGCTGGTTTCATTATCTTGGCAAGAACCAACTCTGCTAACGCCGATTATGGTGGTGCTTATATTTTACAAGCTATGTTAGTAGCGATAATGGGAGGGGTAGATCCACGCGGTGGGCGAGGGAAAATAACTGGGATTATCATTGCTATTATAACACTACAATTATTATCAAGTGGCCTAAATATGTTGAACGTTAACATTTACTTTAAACAAGTGGTTTTTGGAGGCTTGCTTTTAATAATGGTAATTTTAAATAGAAAAAATAAATAATAAGGAGAATTTATAATGGAAAGAAATAGTAAAGTGGTATTTACAAACCATCCTTTTTCTGAAGGAGTGAAGGACAAACCTATTTTTATAAACGAGAATTTGATAGGTAAATTTATTTACCCTGATACCGGGCAATTGGATTATAGCGATATAAATTATATGTATTTAAGTACTGATAATATTACAGTTTGTATTATGGAGATTGGGCCTGGGGGCTTTTTTAATCCACCTGATTACCATCCTGGAGATGAGGCCTATTTTATTTTGCAAGGAGAGATAACACAATTTAATCCTCTTAACGGACAATGTATTGTTGTTCCGAAAGATAACTCTCTATTAATACCTAAAGGGACAATGCATTCAGCATATAATTTTGGTAAAGAAACAGTCAGAGTTTTAGCTGTGATAGCACCAAAAATTGTAGAGGATCAAAACTTCCCAACTGATACTGATGTTCAAAAAGCTATTTATAATTCTGCTGCAGCTCTAAATTCTAACGCTAGCAGATTTGATGAGCCAAATGTTCACAACTCGATTCGTGATTTAGGGAAATTCCCTCTCGAAGGAGAATTACTAAGAACTGAAAAAATTATATATCATATTGATGAACAAAAAAAACTGAAAGTTATTCATGGAGATACGAGACCTATATTGATGAAATTTTCTGTAAGTAACGATTTTATGGATTTGGGCGAATATATTGTACCCACTGGGGGAGTAGTCGCTAGGTACTCCGAAATTATTAAACATGAAATGGAATCTCTAATATTTTGTGTCGATGAAACTCCAATCACTGTCTATTTTCCCGATACTGGTGAAACTCATGTGCTAAAATCATACGATGCGATTTATATTCCGCCAAAGACGTCTCACCAATTAATAAATTACGGGAATGGCATTGCTAGATCAATTTTTGTAGTGGCAAAACACAATTTTTGATAGGAATATACTGTAAGATATGAGAAAACTGAATTGCAGAGTCTATAACGTGTGCTAGAATAGTATACGTTGTAGACAAATATTTATATTCAAGGAGACAAGGAATTAAAAACATTGAGATTGCCAAACTACTAAATATTTCTCCTACGGCTGTTTCATTGGCTTTAAACAACAAGCCAGGTGTTAGCAAAGAAACAAGGGACAAAATTTTAGCTTTGAAATATGGAGATGACTACAATCCAATAGAGCATCAAGAGAAAAAGAATATATTGTTAGTAGTTCATAAAAAGCATGGAATTGTTATTAGTGATACTCCCTTTTTTATGTCTCTAACTGAAACTATTCAACATGTTGTGGCTGACTATGGTTATTCATTAAAAATCTTGCATGTAAATGACAGTGTAAGCACAAAAACTAAAAAAGAAAACATAATCCAACAAGATGCTTTGGGTTTCTTGTTGCTCGGAACAGAGCTACAAGATTCAGATATTGAATATTATAAAGGGTTGAAAAAACCGCTTGTTATTATTGATAGCTGGTTTCCAAACTTTGATTGCGATTCTGTCTTAATGAATAATTGTAATGGTATTTATCAGGCTCTGAATTATGCAAAGTCAAAAGGTCATAAGAAAATAGGATTCTTAAAAAGCTCTGTATGTTGTAATAACTTTATTGAAAGATTAGAAGCGTTTCAATTTTATAGCAAGAAACTGGGTCTTAAAGTAAAAGATCAATATATTTTTGAGATGCCATGTACCTCTGAGGGTGTATTTAATGGAATGGTTGAAAAACTTAAGGAGTTGTCTGAAGAAAAAGACTTCCCTACTTTATTCATCTGTTCCAATGATATTATGGCTATTGGTCTGATTAACGCGGCAAATAGTTGTAATGTTAGAATTCCAGAAGATATTTCAGTGATTGGCTTTGATGATATGCCAATAGCCAATTATCTTCAGCCACCTCTAACAAGTATACAAATTGACCAAAAGGAAATTGGAGTGCAATCAATATCTCTATTGTTAAATAAGATAAACAACTCTATTTCCCAAGGGAAGGGAATGCTTATCCAGGTTGGAGTAAAATTAATAGAGAGGGATAGCGTAAAAGAGTTATAGTCTACTTAAAGAATATTTTTTTAAGTTTTGTGTGATTTCAGTATAATTAGAAAATACTCAGCGCATGAGATATTGAGTAAAATCTAGGTTTTAAAATAAAAAAACTTCATCCTTGGATATTGCATGCTGTAGACCCTATCTACTTTTGAGTAGGCTATTTATAAATATTTTCGAGAAAGTTAAGCATTAAAGTCTTTTGGTGTATATACTGACTCATTGTGATAGAAGTATCTTAGGTTGCTTTAAACTATTTTTGTGTGGCGACTAATATCTATCTGCTAATACAGAGAAATGTGAGATGCTAAAGGAGATTTTAATTTTCAAACTTGGCTTTCCTTGAATTGTTGCAGAAACTTATAAATCTAAACAAGAAAAGAGGCAAAGAAGGTAGAGAAAGAGGAGAAGAGTGATGAGTAACTCACACCTTTAGACTACCAATAGAGGCTGTCACCACTGGTGACGGTCTTGTTATATCGTAATAGTTTTTAAAAATATTCCTTGCAAGATTGAACTTAAGGGTGTATTTTATAAGTGGGCATGATCAAGGGATCATGATTATACTGAGGTTTGCCGCTGAACCAGCTAAGCTAATCAGCGGCTAATTTTTTTGGGTTTATCAAAAATAGACCTATCTGTTGTAATTCCCATAATATATTTTGATGAAACGCTACCTCGGTTTCGGCGAAGTAATTGGAGATAGTTGGGCTCTATTTACCTACACTGTAATGAGATAAATCTATATCCTCATCTGGTTAAACAAACAGCACTGACTTGACAAGCGAGTTGTCCCTGATTATTATTGTTCTAATACAATGGGGGAAACTATATGAGTTTGTTTTTACTTATCCCTCTTTGTCTAGTTAGTGTAATTCTAGGTTGGCTATTTCGTTGGATTTATGCGAAGTTCAAGCTTACATCAATTGAACAGAAAGCTGTTCGGTTGAGTCAGGAAGCGATAAAGGAAGCAGAAACTAAAAGTAAAGAACTGATAATCGAAACAAAAGATCGATTATTGAAAGAACAGCAAGAACAAGAACGTGAGGCTAGAGAACGCCGAGGAGA
>CAYZPF010000161.1:0-4349 GCA_964479995.1 uncultured Muribaculaceae bacterium
TTTTAAGGCTCGACTAATTAAAATAGGGTGGCCAAATTAGAGCCACCCTATTTATTATGTATTAGTTTTAATCTTTTCTGCAAAGAGGGTAAAGTACCCTTTCTGAGGCGAGATTGCATGTGTCCTTAAAATCTCTTTGCCGTCGGGTGTGGTGTACTCAAAAGTTTGTTCTCCTCCTTCAATAGCAATTTTCGCATATTCAGCAATTCTTCTATCAATCTCCTCTTTTCCCAGAGCCGCTCCAACCTCGCTGAAAAGACGGCCTTTAACATCAACTGCTTTTGAATTTGTAAGCTGCTCGAATTTTGAATTTATGTCCAGAAAACGGTAATCGCAGGGCGCTCCGTTATTGTTGTAAACTATTTCAAATGTAGCGCAGCCCAAAGGAGCGTTCTCTATTATTGATTTGTAAAAATTCTCTTCCATAATACTAAAGAGGTATAATATTAAACCTCGGTGAGAAACGCTTTGTCGTCAAACATTCCTTGTACTATGTTGCTTACAGTACGGAAATCTACCTTTCCCGTACCCATTACGGGCATCTCTTTGATAACAATAAAATGTTTTGGCAGAGCTATGTTGGGTAACTCTGCTATCAACTGTTTAGATATCTCCTGGGTATTTATCTCTGCTGTTACTGCTGCAATAATTGAAGAGCCCCGCATCTCATCCCAGACATCTACTACACAGCAGGAGACACCTTCCGGCAACAATTTTTCGATGATGTTTTCCACTTTAACCAGTGAAACCATCTCGCCGCCTATTTTGACAAACCTTTTAAAACGGCCGCTGTGCCATAGATAACCATCTGCATCTATATAACCCATATCCCCGGTATTGTACCAACCATCTTTGAGCACTTCGGCAGTAAGCCCGGGATCTTCGAAGTATCCCTTCATTACAGAGTCTCCTTTAACCATAATCTTACCAATCTCACCTGTTTTACACTTTTTGCCTGTTTCAAGATGCTCAATTGTAACCTGTACTCCGGGTATTATTTTTCCGGTACTTCCCGGTCTGTTGTTCTCTATTGTGTTTGTTGATATAACAGGAGAGGTTTCGGTAGCTCCATACCCTTCAAGTAGTGTTACACCATGCTTGGCAATCCATCCCTCTCTTAGAGTATCCGGACATTTGTCTGCTCCGGCAACCATTATTCTTAGTGAATCAAAATCTCCCGGTTCGGATTTATGCAGATAACCCCAGAAGAAACTCGGCGTACCGACCATAATGGTTGGCTTCTCATCTCTTGCTATTTTACAAATGGTTTGGAAATCAAGCGGATTAGCATAAGGAACCATGGTAAGTCCGCGATATAGCGCTACCCAAAGATTTGCTGTTAACCCAAATACATGGAAGAAAACCAGGTTGGCAAGTAAAATATCATCATCCTTTAATCCTATATGCTCACTAAAACTCTCAATATTTGCAGATATATTTTTATGTGTCAACTCGACGGCTTTGGGGTCTTTCTCACTACCACTTGTAAACAGAATTGCAGCAGTGTCATTTTCATTGCCTTTATGAATCATATTGAACAACAAGGATTCAGGCAGCTTAGAGATAATTGCTGCCGCAATCTTATCTATTAAAGTAACGCTGCCCATAATATCCTCAATCAATACCATGCCGTCTATAACAGGACACCCTATCTTTTCCAATAAAGCTTTAGATGTTATTATAGTCCTGAACTTACACTTTTTCTGAGCATATCTGGCATTAACTTCTGCCCCGGTGGAGTAGTTGATCATTACCGGGATCCGCCCGCTCATTAGCGCACCTGCTGTTGCCAGCGCCGCCCCCGCAGACGTAGGAATCATTATCCCGATAAATCCCTTCTTGTATCGGTTTAACTTTTTGCTAAGAATAAGCGATGCAATAAGCGCTTTATCAAATTGAATCTTTTGATTGGTTGATTTGTCAATAAAGGCTAATTTCTTAGGATGCTTTTTTGCCATCCTTACAAATTGTTGATGTAGTAGCATAATAATTCTATATTAGTAGATACCCGATTTAACAGCAGCGAATATAGACATAAATATAAAAAATACAAACAGAGTGTAAATATAAAGTCTCTTTCAGCACAAAACTAGAAGTGGAGATGGGCGGATTCGAACCGCCGTCCAAACAAACCATCCAAAAGCTTTCTACACGCTTATCCTCTCTACAATTTTCGACTATAAACTGCCGGGGGGCAGGCTATTTACAGCTTATCCTCTAATTTCTTAGGAGAGCTTAGAGGAGTGACTCTCCGCATCCGTTCTTGAATGATACCCCATTTGCCGGGACATAGAAGGCGCAAAGTCCGGCGGGATACTCGTCGCGGCCGGACCTGGCCGGCGGCGATTAAGCGTTTAAGCTTGGCTTAAATTACGCAGCGAGTGCATAGTTGTTATTGCCAGTTATGGCTTGTACTCCGGGATTTACGAGCCGGGGATACAACGCTCGACGTGCTTACCTTTCGATTGTGAATGCTGTCAAAACCAAAACATCCCCTTGAAAAGCGCTGCAAAGATACAAAAAATATTAATAAAAATAGTGTTTGAGAAGCCGCCATATGCCATCAGCCACAGAGAAAAATCCTAAAACCATTATTACAATACCGGCTATCCGATTTATCATAAAGAGTTGTCGAAGGCGAAACTTGTTTCTAAAGATATCAATTGTGGTACTTAGTATAATCCACCAGGCGTTGGCTCCAAGGAATACGCCCAAAAGAGCGGTGAAGATTACCTCTCCGGAAGATGACCTGTCAACATTCAACCCTACGAATGCAAAAAGCCCCAGAATTAAAAAAACAGCGCCCGGATTAGTTATTGTCATTATCACGGCGGATAAGAAATCTTCAAATAATTTCTTACCCTCTTTATTTTTTCTAATCTGCTTTACTGGGTTTGTCAAAAAGATTTTCAGCCCTATACCTATGACAATCAATCCTCCTAAAAGGAGTACAGATATATCATGATCACTTATAAAGTTCTGAATAATAGCGAGGCTCAATATAGCTAATGCGGCAAAGAAAGTATCTGTTAAAGAGGCTCCGAGACCTGTCATTATTCCGGAAATCCTTCCCTTACTTAAAGATTTCTGTACACACATTACACCCAAAGGACCCAATGGGATTGATGCTCCTATTCCAACTACGAATCCTTTTAATACACTTTCTAATAACATGTGTAACTGTTTGTTAAATGAGAGTACAACCTCTCTTTTTATAATTAGGCCAATATGTGATAAAATCAGTCGTCAAAAATAGAGAATTTAACCAATATTCCGCCATTCTTTTTTATTTTTCAATAAATCTGCGAGAGGGAGATTTGATAAACTCTCCGATACCGTACATATTCCACTTTTTGTCTACAAGATTAACTGTCTCTATTGAGGAGAGGGCCATATCCGGCCATACTCTTGTCATTTTATTACTATCCATACTCTTCGATCTGCTGTCCATTACAAGTGTATTGTTATGAAAAGAGGAGTCTCTTACGGGATCACAATTACTGCCCCATATCCAGAGCAGTGTGTATGTTTCATTGAGGTCTGAATTACTGTCCACCTTAATATTTATAAGACCGTATTTTTCTTGCAGATTGTTGTGAAAAAAATTGATAGCTCTTGTTATATTATTGATTTTAACGGTATCTCCACCTCCCTCTTCGGGTAGTTTTTTAGTTATATCAAACATTACTTTTCCGCCGTATCCACTTTGTGGAGCTGCGTGGTCAAGTATATCCAGAGGACCCCGGCTAAAATGGGTATCCAAACGAGGAGTGTAATTATTCAGGATTGTATTGAAAAGCTCCTCTTTGTTGCGAATGTCTATATCCTCATCGGTAATAAACATTATTTTATTAAACATCATCTGTCCGGCGCCCCATAGTGCATGTGCAACTTTTATTGCCTGTCCGGGAAAGCTTTTCTTTATTTTCACTACGGCTAAATTGTGTCCGCAACCCTCTTCGGGCAAATGTAAATCTATTATCTCCGGAGCCATTGTAAGTTGGATGGGGGAGAGGAAGATCTTTTCTGTGGCTAAAGAGATGTATTTATCCTCCTGAGGAGGTATTCCAACAAGTGTTGCAGGATATACGGCATCCTTTCTGTGAGTGATACAAGTGACATGCATCTTTGGATAAAGATCTACCGGTGAATAAAAACCAGTATGATCTCCAAACGGACCTTCTGGAACCAACATTTCACTTTTATCTACATAACCTTCAATTATGAAATCGCAATCTGCGGGTACCCGAAGGGGTTGTGTGAGACAGTCAACAAGTTGCACTGCTTTTTTACGCAGGAATCCGGCCAGTAAGTACTCATCTATTCCCTCGGGCAGTGGTGCGGTAGCT
>CAYZPF010000162.1:0-4225 GCA_964479995.1 uncultured Muribaculaceae bacterium
TTGTTGTAATAATCTATACTTCCGCCAACTCTGCCTTTAAATAACTCAAATTCAATACCGGTATTTATAGCAGAGCGCGTTTCCCAGGTGATATGTTTGTTTCCCCGCCTCAAAAATGTTACAGCAATTTCACCATCCAGGTTTTCGATATCATACGTGTCTGTATAGAGGTGATCACCAATCTGGTCGTTTCCGTTCTGTCCAAAAGAGGCTTTAAACTTCATCTCCTCAATCCATGGGATATTGAAGAAATTCTCTTTTGAGATAACGTATGCTCCTCCAAAGGAGAAGAAATTTCCCCAGCGGTGATCGGGATGGAACCGGGATGAGGCGTCTCTTCTAAAGGAGGCATCAAAATTATATATGTTCTTATAGTCGTAAAGAATACGCCCGCCAAACCCTTCACTATAGTAATCAGATGAGTAAGAGTTAGTGCTGGTCATAGTGATTGCACCTGCCAATTCCTGATTGCCAAAATAGTTAAACATATTTGACTTACTTCCGGACAGGCTGTAACTTTTTGACTCGAGAAGTTCATGGAGCAGTGTCACTTTTATATTGTGGTTATCAATCTTTTTTGTATAGTTAACCAGTTGCTGCAAATTGAGGGAAGTACTTTTTGAAGAACTGACTGAAGACTGTCCACCGGGAAAAGAGGAGCCGTAAAATGGCTGCCTTGTACTTATTGAACGGTGATTTCTGTGAGTATAGGCTACATTTAATGTAGCAACAAGGCCTTTAGCCAGAGTAAAATCTGCTACTAAATTTGAGGCTATCTTAGAGGATTTTGTATTCCTTGTCTGAATCAACGCCTCCTGAAGTCTATTTGATCCTGTATTAATAGGTCTTGATATCCCACCATTATGTTTACCGTCTCCAAAATCATATACCTTCCCGTTCTCGTCATAGATAATGTTACCATCCACATCTCTGATAAATATCGGATAAATCGGAGCTACTCTGTTGGCGTTAGAGAATATGTTATTACTGTTATCGCTATAATCGGTATCGTTTACATAATCGGAAACAGACATATCCAGGTTCGTACTTATCCTCAACCAATTCCTGGCATTAAACACCCCTTTCATACGACCTGTAAAACGTTCATAATATGCAGCATCAGTAATGCCATTATCCCTGGTGTACCCTGTACTGGCAAGCAAACGCATATTTTCTGAGCCTCCGTTTAAGCTTAAACTATAATCCTGGCGTACACCTTTTTTGTAAGTCTCGTTAACCCAATCATCGGGATACAAATAGTACTGTTTACCGTCTGTTCCTGTAACTGTCCTGCCTAATGTGGCATTCGGATTAAGTTTCCCGTTATACCCTATCAGATTCTCTCCCTCCGGCAGGGTATAGACTAAATAACCAACACCGCCTTCATCACTGTTTTTATTCCAGGAAGCATTTGCAGCCTTGTTTGCATTGTATGAGTTATAGCCAAATACATTTTGATAATAGCTGTACAGCGCTTTGTATTGTTGTTCATAAAAATCTCCCGGGTTGTTTATAACATCGTAAAGATCATTCATACGTACTTGAGATAAAGCCAGTTTTGTATCAAATGTTATGTCTATTTTCTTTCTCGCTTCTGCTTTTTTTGTTGTCAGTAGTATAACGCCATTACCGCCTCTCGCTCCATAGATTGCAGTTGAAGCGGCATCTTTTAATACCGTAACAGATTCTATATCGCTTGGATTTAAGTTATTCCAGCCTCCTTCATAAGGTACGCCGTCCAAAACAATAAGAGGAGATCGTCCGGCATTAATTGAGCTGGCGCCACGAATCCTGAATGTAGGAGTTGCGGTAGGAGATCCCGATGACATTTGAACTTGTACTCCCGGCGTAACACCTTCTAAAGCATTCATCACACTGGTTACCGGTCTTCTGGATATTGTTTCGGATGATACAACTACGGCAGATCCTGTAAAAGAAGAACGTTTAAGTTCTCCGTAAGCCACCACAATCACTTCATCCAATGCCTTAATATCTTCTTTTAATATTATGCTAAACGAATCTTTATCGGCTGTGTTAACCTCCAGGGTCACAAAGCCAATGAATGAAATCTGGAGGATAGCATTTCTCTCGACCCGTAAAGAAAATTTACCGTCTATGTCTGTTACGGCGCCATTCATAGTTCCTTTTTCTAAAATATTAGCTCCAATGACAGGTTCACCTCTCTCATCTGTCACGACTCCCGATATTGCCTTCTTCTGTTGTTGAGGAGGGGCAGGGGTTACGGGTTTTGGCTTAACTGGTTTTGCATTAGGGTTCTTGAATACAGATACCTGTCTCTCTACAATATTATATGCCAGAGAGGTATCGTTGAAAAGATCTTTAAGGATCTCAGTCAGAGTTAAATTATTTGCCTCAACGGATGTTTTGGTGTTTAGTTCGCTCCGCGTATCGTCGGCAATAAGGAAAACATAATCGCTGCTACTCTCAATCTTGGAAATAACCTCTTTAAGGGTTACATTCTTATGATTTAAGGATAGTAAGGTCTGCTGTGAATAGATAGATTTTGTAGTAAAAATCAACATGCACAGAGAAAATGAAAATAATAAAATCTTTGAGATTTTTACGGCCTTATTGCGTTTTTCTATTGAAAAACTGCCATAATTAATTTTTTCTTTCATACATTTGTAATGAATTTTAAGTTTAGGTACTTTTTTCAATTAAGCTACTTTAAATTTTAATTTTCGCTGAATCGGACGATTGTGGTAGTTGTCCGATTCTTTTTTCTTTCTTTCCTTTCTTTTTCTTATAGGCTATTTATTTTTTTATAATATTAATAATACCATCTTCTATTATATACTCAATTGACGAAAGCTTAGATATGGAGAGCATTATGCTGTCAAGGCTTTTTGAAAGGTATAGTTTCCCGGAAAAGGTCCTGGGTACTAAAGAGATGTCGGAAGAGTTGTCAAAAGTAACATTATAGTACCTACCTATTCTCTTAAGTATTTCTGACACAGTGGCTTCATTAAATTCTAACACTCCCCGCGTCCAACTGATATATTCCGAAGCATCAACAGTCTCTTTTAAAAGCATACCGTCAGAAAGTTCTACTCTTTCATTGGGAACGAGTTCTGCCTCTTCACATCCACTCTTTACTATAACTTTCCCTTTAAGCAGAACAACAGAGGGGGAATCATCTCCTTTATATGCACTAATATTAAATGATGTGCCAAGCACCTGAACAGATATTTTTTTTGTATCTACAAGAAAGGGTTTGTCTTCATCTTTAGCCACCTCTATATATGCTTCACCACACACTTTTATCCTCCTCTCCTTTCCAGAAAATATTGAAGGAAATTCAACGCAACTGCCGGCATTAACCCACATTTTAGTCCCATCGGAAAGGGTCAGTGTAACATATTTCCCATACGGTACCGTAAGTTTATTAATAGAAACGGTATCCAATACTAACTCGCTTTTCACTTTTGAATTATCGGTAACAACTACCTTTGAATCTTTGGTAAGCTCAAGGTCTGAATTATTAGAAATAGTAATCTTTTGCTTTCCTGTGATGATTTGAACCTCTTTCTGATCAATAGTATCTGCAATAGGGTATGAATCTGCCTGAAGATTGGAGGAGGATACCCTTTCTCTATTTAAATAATATAGAGTAACAGAGGAAAATCCTAATAGAAGAATCGCTGCCGCCGATGAAATCCTAAGCAGCAATCTTCTCATTCTTCTCCTTGCAGTTATCTTCTTTATAATTGCATGAAATAATGCCTCTTTGTCATTAACCGATAGTTGTGTCCGATTTATTCTTATTTGGTCAAATCGAACAATAGCCTCTTGCAAACTATCCTCCAGGTATGGATTCTCAGAGATGAATTTATGCCAGTATTCATCCATCTCTTTTGTTCGAAACATCCTCCACTCAATAAACCTGTCTTGAAAGAGGAAATTATTACCCTTGTCCACTACTTTGTTTTTACTCTGTTTCATCTAAGACGAACAGAGTATCTGTTTGTGGACAAAAAATTACAAAAAAATTAAAATTTTACTGTACTCTCTGAGTTTTTCAATCGTTCTGAACATTAATTTTCTGGCTGAATCTGAATTTATATTCAGAATAGAGCCAATCTCTTCATAACTGAGTCCCAAAGTAAATCGCATATAGAGAGCCTCTCTTTGGTGTGAACTAAGTTTTCCTAAATAGTCGAGCCTTAAAAAGCCCATTTTCGTTTAGTTTGAAAAATTATATCCA
>CAYZPF010000163.1:0-4045 GCA_964479995.1 uncultured Muribaculaceae bacterium
GATATAAATACCTATTAATATGAATGTTAAATATGTGGGAAACTTTAGCCGCTCTGCCAGAGTTTTTTAAAACAGCTTGATTACCTGGCGATTAACCATAAAAAATTAAAAAATCCGAACGCTTTAAAAAGTTAAAATGCTGATAACCAGGAGAAGTGAAAAAACTCTGGCAGAGCGGCAGTTTGCCGGCCACCTACATGGGAAACTTCAGCAGAGTTAAGGTTGGCAGCTATGTGCGGGAAACAACCTAACTGGACAGTAAACATCCTAATAAGCAGCAGGCGGTAAGGTTAAAAAAAATTTTTATCTTTGACAGTATGAAAAAGATAAATTCTATTTGCTGTATCGGTGCAGGATATGTAGGCGGGCCTACGATGTCGGTCTTTGCGCATAATTGTCCGGATATTAAATTTACGGTTGTAGATGTGAATGCCAAGCGGATTGAGGCATGGAATAGCCGTAATATTAATGAATTGCCAATTTATGAGCCGGGGCTTAAGGAGATTGTAGCAGAGGTAAGAGGCCGGAATCTCTTCTTTTCTACTGATATTGATAGAGGTATAAGGGAGGCGGATATGATCTTTATTTCTGTAAACACTCCCACAAAGACCTATGGAAAGGGTAAGGGAATGGCGGCAGACCTTAAATATATTGAGCTGTGTGCCAGGCAGATTGCAGAAGTAGCTACCGATGATAAGATTATAGTGGAGAAGAGTACCATTCCGGTGCGTACCGCACAGACAATTAAGAGTATCCTGGAGAGTACCGGAAAGTTGGAAAGTTCCGGCAACGTGGAGAGTCCAGACAAAAAAATAAAATTCCAGATATTATCGAATCCGGAATTTTTGGCAGAAGGAACGGCTGTAAGAGATCTACAGAATCCTGACAGGGTGCTTATAGGTGGAGACCACCAAACAGAAGAGGGACGGGAAGCGATTGATATTCTGTCGGCTATCTACGAGCGATGGATTCCTGCAGAGCGGATTATTAAAACCAATATCTGGTCTTCTGAGCTCTCGAAGCTGGCGGCCAATGCCTTTCTTGCACAGCGGGTCTCCTCAATCAACGCAATCAGCGCTATCTGCGAAAAAACTGGCGCCGACGTGGAGGAGGTAGCTCACGCAATTGGAGCGGATGGCCGCATAGGAGCTAAATTTCTCAAGGCCTCTGTCGGCTTTGGCGGCTCATGTTTCAATAAAGATCTGCTTAATATAATATATATGTCTTACACTCTTGGTCTGCAAGAGGTTGCTAATTATTGGGAGGGAGTGCTGCTTATTAATAGATATCAGAGAACAAGATTTGCAGAAAACATCGTCTCTGCGCTATTCAATACCGTAGCCGATAAAAAGATAGCCTTTTTGGGATGGGCTTACAAGAAGAACACCAATGACACCCGTGAGACTGCTGCAATGTATGTTGCAGATTATCTCATAGAGGAGACTGCTAAGATAGTTGTTTACGACCCGAAGGTTACACAGGCGCAGATGCATAATGATTTAGAGCTGTTAGGTTCTCGGCCTTCACAGGAGAACTCCAATAGTTTATGTGCCGTTAATGATCCTTACGAAGCATGCCATGACTCTCATGCCATAGCCATCCTCACCGAATGGGATGAATTTAAAGAGTACGACTGGCAAAAAATCTACGATAGTATGAAGAAACCTGCATACCTGTTTGATGGTCGTAATATTGTCGATGGTAAAAAATTATCAGCCATTGGCTTCAAAGTTTATCAGGTAGGTAAAGGAAATATCTGATTTATTTTAAAAAGTTGAAAATTTAGCTTAAATTTAACGTATTATTTGGAAAATAAGCGGGACTTCAAACTTGTCCGGTCATAATAGTGTGTCAGGATTAATAACCGACCCCAAATAAAAGGCCTAAACTAAATTTGTAATATATAATACTTTGATAACTATGAGAAAGATTTCATTTTTAGCAGTATTCTTGTTTTATATAGCCGGATTTACTATTGCGCAAGATGTAATAGGCAGTGGTATAAAACTTAGAGTCCCGGAGACCTATGACAGGAGCTCGATCACCTATCTGGTTCTGGACTACCCTTCCGTAAATCATTTCAGCTTTGTAAGAAGAAATATCGAAAAAATTGTCTTTTCCGATAAGTATTTCAACAATAACTTAGGTTATTTAAACTTTAAAGCTCCCTATGAAAAGGGCTATACAGGGTTTGATAAGGCGAATCTTATCGGCAACTCGCTTAAATCACAAAGAGTTTCTAATAAAATAGTTGCCAAATGGTACTCGATGGATATAGATGGTAAAATGAATCTGGATCTGGTTCACTCCAGAGGTATGTTCAACGCCACCGACGAGGCCATTTTGCAGGCAAAAACCACTAAAAGGGGAAATGCGCAACTTGAAGACTACGGTAACAGGCTTATTGATAGAAGTTATGTGATAGTGGTTGATTATCACGATATCAAAACCATGCAAGAGGCTAAAATAAAAGATATGCGAGGCTGGCAATGCTCCTATCAGGCATTTCTTTATAAGGTTGATTACAGCGACACTGTGAGGAATAAGATTTATGAGAACTGGATTTATGATGATGACACTCCGCAGGTAGTAGCAGCAAAGAAGGAGGCGCTTTCAAAGATTGAGATACCTCTGATTTACGTAGATAGGATTGACCTCACTGTTTCGGAGTCGGAATCCACAAAAAGTCAGGGAACAACAAAGCCTAAGACAGATGATGAGATGATGCAGAGCATTCTTCAAAAGAGTTATAATGAAATTCTGTATAATCTGGAGATGAAAATAGAACATTTTAAGGTAATAAGCACCATTTACGGAGTAAAGCCTATTGTTGCCAAAATTGGGAAAAAAGAGGGAGTACTAACCGACTACCGTTTCTTTGCGTATGAATATGTGCACGACAGAAGGAGCAATAGTACTGTTCAGAAGCTTAGGGGCGTGATTCGCGCTACCAAAAAGATAGCCGATAATGTTCAGGTAGCAACCGGCCAGTCTCCCACAACAGAGTTTTATCAGACTGCAGGAAGAAGGATGGAAACGGGGTATCTGCTTGAGCAGAGAAACGACTACGGAGCAGAGCTCTCTGCAGGTTATGAATTGGGGGCAATAGGTGGAATATATGGCCGTCTGGATTTGAGGATGGGACGTTTTGTAGGAATTCCGGCTATGTTCATCTATATTGAAGGTGGATTTGAAGCAAAAGAGTATAATTATCATAAATATAATTTTGTACGTTATGGGATAGGTGCTGCAAAAGGATTACAACTCACAAGGAATATCGAGTTAAGGCCATTCGCCGGACTGGGTATTGAGGAGACTAAGATTGTGCCTGCCGGTACTGAGGAGATTAAAGTCTCTACTACTCTGTTTAAATTGGGATCCAATATAAATCTTAACATAAAACATAACATCCAGCTTTTTGGCGGTGCAGCATTCTATATAGCCGGTAAGGCTAAAGATGAGAATAAGGTAGATTACGGTAAGTGGTCCTCATGGTTTACAGATAGAGGAGGGCTCTCGTTAACGGCCGGGCTTAAGTTTGGATTCTGATGTGAGTGGTGAGCAGTAAATAGTAAATTGTGATAAATTAAAGTGTATGAAAAGTTTTTTGAGATTTTTTGTATTGATGGTGCTGGCGGTTTCGGTGGTGTGTATCGCCGAAGCGCAAACACGTAAAGAGCGTAAGATTCTTTATAATAGCCGGTACAATTATGAGATCTCTCCGGTGGGAGTAGGTCAGGATGGAACTAAGGTGTTTAAGGTTTGGGGATACGGAAAAAAAGTTGAAGAGGCAGTTATGAATGCAAAGGAACTTGCCGTTGCTGCCTGTATTTTCAAGGGTTTGCCCGGTGGAGGCGGCTCTGCTCCTACCCCGCCTATCTGTGGTGAATCGGGTGCTGAGGTGACATATGCTGCCTACTTTGATGATTTCTTTAAAGTAGGAGGAAAGTATCTGCAGTATGTGATTCAAAGTAATGACGGAGATCCTGCCGGCGCCGACAGAATCAATATCAAGAAAGGCTACAAAGTGGCAATCTATGTTCAG
>CAYZPF010000164.1:0-4008 GCA_964479995.1 uncultured Muribaculaceae bacterium
AAATTGCTATGGACCACCTTAAAGAGAACCCAAACTATTACACGGATCCAAAACCGGAAAATTGGGCTGAAAAGGAACTGAAAGAGGAAAACAAACCCATAACCGAAGCCCAAAAAGAAATCGTAAAGCCCGAATGGGATAAAATGCAGGAGTTTTTGAGCGATAAGCCAGTTGGCAAGGTGCGTCCTGACTTCATGCAGTCCGGAATTTTAAAAGGAAGGGAAATACAAATATCCATGCCGAACAGTGAGAAACGGAACGCTCAATTTGCTATTGTGGAGCTTGATAATGTAATTGCATCCCACGATGAGGAAACATTTCACAGTTCTCCTTTATACCCGAAAAATTCAGCCGGAAACAATATAAATGACAGGAATTACAAAGATGATCAGGCAGCGCAAAAGGCAGTAATGGATTATGCCAGGGAATTAGAACCTGAAAGGTTAATTACAACTTCCCGTACACCTTCCGGCACCCCGATTGTCACCAGAGACGGTTTTGTTGTCTCAGGAAATAATAGGACCATGAGTTTAAAGTTGGCAGCTAAAAGTTATCCTGAGAATTATAATCAATACAAAGATTTTCTCAAAGAAGAATTAGCTGCCTATGGAATTACTTTTGGTCAATATTACCATGTAGTTGATGGTTTTAAATTCAAAAACCCCGTTTTAGTCCGTATTGACTATGATTTTCCCGAATACACCACACAGGAACTTGCCAAATATAATAAGGACACGAAAAAATCTGAACGCCCTATTGACAAGGCTATCAAACTTTCAAATATACTTATTGAAAATCCACGTTGCTCAGATATAATTGCCGAAACGGTAGGGGAATATGATACTTTCAGCGAATTTTACGCAAATATACCAGGGCAAAAAAGACTTGCTAAAAATCTTTTGGAATGTAACCTAATAACCGAACAAGAAATGCCAGCTTATTTTTCAGATACAACTTTTACTGAAACAGGAAAGGAATTTACTGAAAACCTGTTAGCATCCCTTGTGTTAGACAGAGAGGCATTATTAGCATCCGAACAACCAGGAGTGAAATCTATAAGAGGCAAACTTATAACTTCCCTGCCTGTCCTGATGAAAAATGCCAGCCTGCCGGAAGGCAGTTTAAAGAAACATTTTAACGATGCTGTTATATTCCAACAAAAAATGGTTGCATCCGGTCTTAGCTTTGCTGATTTTATCCGACAAAGGAATATGTTCGGGGAAACATACGATAGGAAAACTATATATGTAAACAGGCTTATTGATTCCGGTAAAATTAAGTTTAAGCAAGCTATTGAGGGTTATAATACTGCCATTATCAGAAACCAGGGTGCCACAATGTTTGGTGACAAGCCGACAGTTGACGAAATATTCAATCACTGGATAGTTGGAGGGGTAAGCGAAATGGATAAAAAACTCATTGAAAGTTCTGATGTGGTGAGTAAGCCAAGTGTTTCAATCGTCTCCGAAGAAATAACCACTCCAACCCAGACGGATGAAGAATTACAGGATATTGACCCGAATTATGATGCTGAAAAGGGCAGAAAATACCTGAAAGTTTGGAAAGATCAGCAAGCTATGGTAATGTCAGGCTTTTTAGATAAACTTGTGATAAACCAGGGCGAGGGCAGTGATAATATGAAATTGTTTGCATTTAGTAACTTAGGACTTCTGGTTGGCGAAATCTGGCTTGCGTATAACATGGAAATTAACAACCATAAAGGCCAGGACTGGAAGGATTTACTGCAAAAGGTAGCAGACCGTATTAGGATGCTTGCGGATAATCCACGTGTGCAGATTGTAGGGATGCCGAAGGTTGAAAGTAAGCCTGAACCAGAACCTATGAAAAGCGATATTTTAGATATATTCCTTCCGAAAATTAAGATTATAAAACCGTTTATTAGCCAACCTCAACTGGATGCACTTATAAATATGTACCGTAGTGAAGAAAAGCAGGCAGCTATTGACATTGCAACACAGTTAGCGGATACTATTTCAACTATGCCAAGTACGTATGAGACTGAGAATATTGAGACAGATAATAAAATTATCCATTTACATTATTTCAGTAGCTCATCTGATTGGTACATCATTGAGAAAGACAAAGGCGCAAAAGATGATCCGGTACCAGGAATACAGCACCAGGCATTTGGATATACAGTATTAAATGGTGACGATATAAACGCAGAATGGGGTTATATATCCATTGAAGAACTTATCAGAAATAATGTGGAACTTGATTTTTACTGGAATAAAAAGACCTTTGGGGAACTTAAAAAGAAATGGGGACAAAAGGCTTATAATAAAGAATACGAACAAGATAAACAAATATTCGGATATTCTTTTGAATTTAAACCCGTCAATAAGGAAGGTAAAGCATTAAGAGAGGCACTTACCGATAGGGGTGTTGAGTGGATCAACTTACCGGAAGATGGAGAGGGAGTAAATGTGGCAGCAATTAACTATAAAGGCGTAAAATTTGGGTTTTTTGATAATTCAGGGGAGTTTAAAGTTGACGCTCCTGATGAGTACATAGATCAAATTGATTTTAAAGATGAAAATGGGAAAGTTAAACCTATTTCTCAGCTTGCAGATGAACTGGTAAAGATGTTTAAAGAATATAAACCAAAACCAAAACCTGAAGCCGAAAAAATCACAGCCGGATATTTTTCTTTTACTTCTTATAATACACAACCATTAAGAACCCAGGACGGCTTTAATATCCTATTGGTTGATGGTGAGGCTGTACGCAAAGATTTTATAGAGTTTACAATGGGAGGTAATGGATATGCTTATGACTGGATCCCAAATAATGAAATATGGATTGATGAAAACCTTTTTGATAAGACAGAGGACATGGAGGCAACCATAAAACATGAGATATTCGAGGCTAAGAAAATGAGGGATGAGGGATTAAGTTATGAAGAAGCCCATGAATTGGCGAATGAAATGGAGAAAAAAGAACGCCAAGAAATGTATGAAATTTTCTACACCAACGCACCTGAAAGTTATGACGGTTTTGGCACTAAAACGATTGGGAAAACAGATTATGTGGATTACAAAGGAAAACCGGTACGCAAAATAGAGATTGCTAAAAAGAATATTGAATGGCAAAAGCAAAGAAATAGTTCAGGTAATAACTCAACTTTAAATGAAATGGAATGGGAAGAATTAAAGGACACGGTATTTAAAAAAGCCGAACCAACTTCAACCCACAAACCCATAACAGCTAAAAACCCAAAACATAAAGCATACCTTATTAATAAACAGTGTGAGGAATTACTCAATAGGAAATGGAATGATACACCAGATAGCTTTACCTCAGAAGAACTGGAGTTACTAAAACAGTATTCCGGTGCAGGTGGTCTGGATGAGTATTACCTGGATGCTGAAGGCAAATTGAGATTAGGTAGTTTATGGGAATTTTACACCCCGGAACTCATAATTCAAAAGATGTGGGGATTGGCTTATAAATATGGTTACGATAATGGTCCTGTACTGGAACCGGCTATTGGAATTGGACGCTTCTTCAACCGTAAGTTTGTAAAGGACTACATTGTAAAGGTAGGTTATGAGCCAAACAAATACTCAGCACGTATATGCCAAATTCTTTACCCTGAAATACAAATGAATGACGGAAAGGAATCTATGTTCTTTGAGCAAGTGTTTATTGGTAAAAATAACTGGACAGTAAAAGGAAATGTAAAGCCAAAATACAGACTTGTTATCGGTAATCCTCCATACGGTAAGGATATGGGAAGGCATATTACAGGAATGGGGGAAAAAGGATATACTCATGCACACAATTTTATTGACTATTTTATATTCAGGGGATTGGATTTACTTGAACCTGGTGGATTGCTTATATATATAATAGGCACAGAAGCAGGGATGGGTGGCACTCCCTGGTTGGATCAGCAAAACAGTAAATGTAAGGAAATGATTGCGCAAAAAGCAAACCTTATTGATGCTTACAGGTTACCTGAAAAGGTATTTGACAGGACGGATG
>CAYZPF010000165.1:0-4002 GCA_964479995.1 uncultured Muribaculaceae bacterium
ATGCCCCTGCTCCGAACGGAATCCTCCTTCACTCCTGTGCCCCTGATGGCTCTGGTGACTCTGATGACCATGTCCCGGCCCGCCGCCGCTATGTAACGGTGGCAGCTTGAAATCTTCCGGAATAGTGAGTTTCCCATCTGAAAGAAACTTTATATCCCTGAAAATAACCTCATCCGACACAGTGTCTTTATTCCATATCAAATACTGCTGTCTCATATAAAGTGCAAGAACCATAATCATGCTATGACGAACTTCATCATCCGGTTTCCCGGCAATCATAGCAATCATATTCTGAATATTCCTACCGTAGTGTGCTGCTTTCAACTCACTTTTATCCAGAGGAACAGAGCTTGGTTTTGTCGAAAAAGTCTCCCTTGTGGGAGTTGGATACGGCGAATCAATATCTATATCAAAGTCAGAAATAATATGTACATGATCCCAAAGCTTATGCTTATAATCATTCAAATCCCGCAACTGCGGATTCAGAATCCCCATCACCCCCACTACCGCACGAATCTGCTCATTCCTCTTCTCTTTATCGGGGATATTCACAACATATTCAACCATTTTCTGAACATGTCTGCCATACTCCGGCATAATCAGTTTTTTCCTTTGTGTATTGTAATCCATCTGTATAAAATTGCTATTTTCTAAGGCCACTTTGCCCGGCCGCTTGCCCCTCCTATTCCGGCTCAAATCTCAAGCCCACACCACTATTAATTAAATAAGATTGCCCGTCTTAGTTAAATCATGCAAAGATACAGAAATTTTTGCACCTAACTCTTCCAAATACAATTTTGCATAATTAGAACTCAACTCAATCACCTTACCTCTTCTCTTCTCAAAAGGACCCACCGCAATCTCCACCTCATCGCTCAAAACAATAATCTCCCTCTCCCTTGCCAACAGCAAAAACTCCCTGATAGCATCAATCTCATCCTCCCTCACCACAGCCGGCCTGCCCAGATAATAGACCACCCTCACCACCCCATATACACTCACCAAACCCCTCACCTCATGCTCATTCTTACACCTGACAAAAACATAAGAATTAAACAACGGCACCTCCACCAGCTTCATCCTGTCACTCCATTTCCTCTTAACAACATGTATAGGCAGAAAAACCTCCACCCCCATCTGCCTCAATCTCTCTTCAACCCGCTTCTCTGCCCGTGGTGTCGTATATAATACATACCAAGTCATACACCATAAATTAAATCACACCAAACGCAAATGTACATAAATTAATTTATCATCGACATTGTTTGCATTGGGGAGCCTATGTTCTTTTACAAAAATTTTGTGCAGATAAATATTTTGTATATATTTGCGTTCCTATTTTATATAACAGAAGATTGTTAAGCTTTTGAATAAGAGATGTTTAGATACATCCGCTTACAATCAATAATTTTTAAAAAATTATTTATGTACGCAATTGTAGATATTGCAGGACAGCAATTTAAGGTTGAAAAGGAGAGAAAGATCTTTGTTCACCGTCTTAAGGCAGAAGAGGGCTCTTCTGTAACCTTTGATAAAGTACTTTTGGTTGATGACAACGGTTCGGTAAAAGTTGGAGTTCCCTATATCAGCGGAGCATCTGTGAAGGCTACTGTTTTGACTCACCTGAAAGGTAAGAAAGTAATCGTTTTCAAGAAGAAGCGCCGTAAAGGCTACACTAAGAAAAACGGCCATCGTCAGTATCTTACTCAGATTCAGATTGAAGAGATTGCTTAATGTTTAACCCTGAAAAATTATTAGATTATGGCTCATAAAAAAGGTGTCGGTAGTTCGAAGAACGGACGCGAATCACACAGTAAACGATTAGGTGTTAAATTGTTTGGCGGTCAATATGCCAAAGCGGGAAATATCCTTATCCGCCAAAGAGGCACGGTTCACTATCCAGGTATGAATGTAGGAATGGGTAAAGATCACACACTATTTGCCCTGATAGACGGAATAGTTACTTTCCAGAAGAAAGCCAATAACAGATCATACGTTTCGGTTCTCCCCAAAGTAGAGGCGCAGGCGTAAATTCCGGAAACTGGAAAACCCGGAAAGGTATTAAATAAGGTAAAAAGCTGCCCGGTGGGCAGCTTTTTATGTTTAAACTTCTCCTGTATTTTTTTTAAAACCTCCATTGATGCTGGTTATGTTTTATTTTTTTATATAACTTTGTAAGGATATGGATACGCCGTTTATATACAACAGGTTTGTTACGGGACATAACTTTGTGGGTAGGCAAGAAGAGCTGAATCTGTTAGCCAATCTGCTCAAAAGGAGGCGGCATGTCCTTATAAACGAAACTCCCAAAAGCGGTAAAAAATCGCTTATTCAGCAGGGACTCATAAACCTGATTAAAGAGGGATACAACTACACCGTTTGCAACATAAATCTCTTCAATGTCAGGACAAAAAAGCACCTGCTACTTAAGTTCTGCAATCAACTGCTCGATAAATTTACCAATTCACCGGCAGAAAAAGATGAACTGATGCGTGAAATCTGTCCAAAGATAACGGAGGTGTACGGCGATATCTGCACAAAGGAACGACCACACTCCTCCCCAGAGATAGACACAGCACCGGTACCTCCCAAAATAACCGGGCTAATACTGAATCTGCCCGAAATCCTGGCTCAAAAATTTGAAGTGAATCTTATAATCTATATTGAAGAGTTCCAGGAGATTCTACTTTTCGATGATGCAGACGATACTCTCAAAACCCTGGAAAAGCACTGGAACGAGCAACAATACACAACCTATATAATTACCGGCTCCTTTGTAAACTCAATGAAGGAGATCTTTGAAAAAAAACGGTACTTCTACAACTTTGCCGAACGTATCAAACTGCAAACTATAGAAGAGAAACTGTTCATAGAGTATGTAATCAAGAGCTTTCTCAAAACGGGCAGAGTAGTCACCAAAGAGCAGGCCCTTGAGATGTACCGCCTCACCGAAGGGCACCCATGGTATTTCCAGCAACTGGGCGACATCTCCTACAGTCTCACGCGGGGATTTCTCACCGATCAGGTTATCAGGCAATCATTCAGCACCCTGCTTGAACTCCACTCTTACCGATTCCAACTAATTACCAGCGGACTCAGCCGATTCCAGATCAACTTTCTTAAAGCCATCATGGACGGAGTAAGCCAACTGAGCGCGCTCGAAACAATGACTCAATACGGATTCAACTCCAGCGCCAATGTCAAACGCCTCAAAGTTGCAGTGCAGAAAAAAGAGATTCTCACAATCGAAGGAGGCAAATGGGAATTCCTTGACCCTCTCTTCAAAACCTGGCTCCGCAACGTCTATTTTGAGTTATAATTACAATGAGTACAAAACAATCCATCAAGATCCTGATAGCAGTCACCGGAGCCAGCGGGCAGATATATGCCGCAAGAACCCTGCAGATTCTCAAAGAGCTGGAGATCGCAACGGCAGAAGCAATGGCAGAAACAACGGCAGCGGCAACACTGACACCAGTTGAACAGAATATTTTCACTGAAATTGTCTTCACCGACACGGCAAAGGCAGTCTGGACAGATGAGCTGCCAGAGCCGCTACCAGAAGGAATGCTTGATAACTACAGCTACTACCATCCCTTTGCATCCGGTTCCAATGCCGCAGACGCAATGATTATCATACCCGCCAGCATGGGAACAATCGGCCGGATAGCCGCCGGCATCTCCAACGACCTCATTACCCGCGCTGCCGACGTCATGCTCAAAGAGCGCCGCCCCCTCATCATCGTCCCCCGCGAAACCCCACTCAACCTTATCCATCTCGAAAATTACACCAAACTAACCCAGGCCGGCGCCATAATCGCCCCCGCCTCACCCTCATTCTATACCCATCCTAAAAACATCGAAGAGTTAATAAATACAGTAGCTCTCAGAGTCCTCACGCTGGCCGGAATTAAAAATATCAATCTACCAAGGTTTTTATCTAATAAAAATTAGGTAACTTTGTCTATGTCATAAATATTAGACATGGACCTTTTTGAATCT
>CAYZPF010000166.1:0-3907 GCA_964479995.1 uncultured Muribaculaceae bacterium
CAGATTTAGGATACCTAAAACCGCACCTTTTTTGCTACCTGCTAAAAACGAAAAAGTATCGTAATCATTTGATTTACAGTGCTTTTCACAATTTTACTTTTCTGTTTGGCGGAGAGAGAGGATTATGAACCTCTCACGCAAACCCATTTATGTTCAATGAATTAATTCAAAATTTCTGTTTATAGGATATGGCTAAGAGCGTAATAAAATTGTCTGCATTTGTCCACATCTGACCACATTTGTCGCCATAAAGCTCAGGATTCAAAGATACAACAACTTTTTGAAAATCTAATATCGCTGATTGTTAAGTATTTATGGTTAGTGCAAGGTGCAAGCTATCTATATATAGATACTTGCACCTTGCACTAAAACCTGAAAGCACTACTCATCTTATCTTGCTCTGCTCTACTTATTCCATGTTTAGATGCAACTTTTTGCCAACCGGAAACAATGCCTTTTATTTCATCCAAAATATCGTTAGCTTTTTCATTATCCAACCCGAAATAAGATGCGACACTAAAAGCCAAATCAAAATCCAACGAGTTGTCGTCTTCTGAAATGTTAAGCTTTAAGCCCATACCATTTTCACCGGGATTGATATCGTAAGCAGGCGATAGCTGCCATCCGCCCTTTGTAAGAATAAACCCATGATTACGCAAATGGTCGTCGCAATTCGAAACGGCAATATTGAAGACTATTCTTCGCCAAAGTTGCTCCAGATTGTAATTGGTATCGTTACAATTCCTCATAATCCATTCTGCAAGTTCCAAGTAGCTCACCCCCTCCGCATAACTTGCTCCGTCAGTATAACCCAACAAAGTCATTGCCGAAGCAAAATGAATACGTCTCCCTGCATCGTTTCGGTCAAAACGTTTGGTCAAAAAGGTATGATGGCGACTGCTAAATTTTTGAATCCTGCATTCTGACATGGTAATTCCGCATGATATTGCCATTTCCGAAACAATAAACTCCCATGCGCCTATATCCTTGGTATCATAGCCACTTGGGAATTTGGCAATCCAAAGGTGTCTTGATGCATCCAAAATATTGGCTTTCGGTCTTGCTCCGCCTAAAGAAGAGCCGGGAGCTATCAGCATATTGAGCCATTGAATGTGTTCCGGAGTATCCGGCTGTTCCTCTTTTTCAAGCTGTAGACTAGCATATTCCAATTCACTAATGGATGTCCATGGCGGAGTGGCTAATGCTTTATTATTATCCATAAACTCACCGTCGGGAGAGAGCTTAAAGCGTAAAGCGCCCATTCGATTACCATCATAGACTCCCAATAGAAAATCTGCCTCCGTTAGCGTTCGTATCGGTCTGTTCTCTGGGCGGGCATTGATCGCTTCTCGTCGGCGCATAAGCGTACGTCCCCAACGGTCGGGAGCAGAATCAAGGAATAATCCAAAATTACTCTTATCCGTCGGAAGATATTGCTTGCCGGTAAACGCAGACAAATCAGGGTCTAATGCACGAAAACAGTTATGCTTCAACCAAGCCGGATCATTCTCATACGAAAACACCTCTTTCCCCCGAATCACTTCGCTATGAAGCGTCCCGATAAAAACAGGCTCTTCTACATCAAATGAGTCAATGTACACATATATGTCTCTTTGCTCTGCCATATTTTATTTTTTAGATGCTCTTTTCTTAACTATTAACTTCGAATCCTGCAACATACGCCCTAACTCGTCATCTTTTGCAACGAGCAATAAATCTTTGTCGAGCCCCAATATCGCAAGAACTCGGAAATAGTAACCAATAGCCACCCCTTCATTTCCTTTTTCCACCTTAATCAATGTATTACGGGATATTCCGGCACGCTCAGCAACTTGTTCAGAGGACAAATCGCGACGTAAACGAGCAAACTTTATGTTTTCACCAAAAGTCTCCAACGTTCTTTGTTGACTGGGAAGTAACGGACGTTTCATGTTTTATAATGTTTGTAATTATGCACAAAGATAATTGTTATTGTTCAAATATGCAAACAATACGGACTGAATGTCATTACATGAAATAGGAGTTAATTATTTATTAATAATCGTAAAGTTCTTTAGGGACTGTTATTTTGTATTCAGGTATATAAACACCATTCTCTACAAGTTGGTGCTTGCCTGTGCCCAATTCAATCTTATCGAGATTAAGGTACTTAAACCAGTTATGATCGGCTTTCTCTGCCATATACAGAAACATGCAAATAAGGATGCCTTTCAGGATATAGTTGTTTTAACTGAGGGTTGGAAAATGTTTCAGTCGAAAAAAACTCCAACGAATAATCCAAGTCCAGATTTTTCATCCAAGTCGGTACTGGCTCTTGCTTCAGATGTCCTATCATCAGTTTCGGCCTTCCCATCGGCACATAATGATTCAGTGCTTTTTTTAGTAATCAATTCCACATTTTACAGTAGATGTTTCAGAGTGGATTTAATAATCCAGCATACTAAGAGAAATGCAAACCTAATCAGGATATGGTGATGTTTGCAGTTTTTTAGCGACCAAATATTTTTAACAAAGACGATCTTATTACTTAAAAAATAGTTTAAACAGCTCACATGACGAAAAAAAAGCCAAGAGGGGTCAGGCTTTTTTTATAGATGATTTTCTTGCCTACGGGAGTAGTAAGTCATGTGCAAAAGCCTTAGAAAGATTGGTGCAAAGGGGACAGATTGTTCGTGTTGGACGAGGTATTTACTCTCTGCCTAAAAAGAGTATATTGCTCGGGACATATATTATGCCTACGGTTGAAAGCATAGCTAAAGATATTGCTCGTAGAGATAAAGCACGAATTATACCTACAGGTCTGTATGCCATGAATATGCTCGGATTATCTACTCAAGTTCCATTGAAAGCCGTATATCTTACAGATGGAACACCTCGTAAATTGGAGATTGGTGGGCGGATTCTGATATTTAAAAAAACGACTCCTAAAAATCTGAGTGCTTGGGGAGAAATAAGTGGGCTTGTTATTCAGGCGCTAAAATCTATTAAGAAAGAAAATCTGACAGCAGATATTGAAAAGAAAGTTATTGAATTACTAAAGAAAGAAAAGCCTGAAAATATTGCAAATGATATAAAACTTGCTCCAGAATGGATCAGAATAATAATGAGAAAAGTGAAATGAATTGGTATAAATTATCATATGTGGAAAAAGACTGGTGGGTTGTACAGACATTACGGTTAATCACTCAAATGAATATTGCAGATCAGATCGTCTTCAAAAAGGAGGCACATCTTTAAGTAAAGCTTGGGGGTTGATAGACAGATTTTCAGAAGATATTGACCTTGCAATTAATCGTGAAATTTTTGGCTTTAGTGGCGACATTTCTCGTACCCAAGTTGGCAAATTAAAAGATGCTTCAAACAAATATCTTAGGAATGACTTCCTGAATAATTTACAAAAAATATTTATAGATGCAGGATTCGAGGATATCCAATTAGATGTTGTGGACATAAAAGATCCCGATGATGATCCTGTCAAAATAGCAGTTGTATTCCCAGTTGCCGCACAGTACTCTTCTTATGTTCAACCAAGAGTTTTGCTGGAAATAGGTAGCCGATCCTTAATGGAACCTTATACCGTTCGCAAGTTTCGTTCTATGATTGGAGACTCGTTTCCCGATAAAATCTTTGCTGATGAAAATATTGATGTTTGTTGTGTGAATCCGGAAAGAACATTCTTGGAAAAACTATTTTTACTTCACGAGGAACATCAACGGCCAAGAGAGAAAATGTCAATTCAAGGTAAAAGCCGACATCTATATGATATTTATAAGATTTCGCAAACCTCATTTGCCGAAGAAGCTATTAAGAACAAATAACTATATCATTCGATTGTTTCTCACAGGGAGCGTTTCACTAAACTTGGAGGTGTAGATTATACCTCTCATTATCCTCCCAATCTAAACCC
>CAYZPF010000167.1:0-3835 GCA_964479995.1 uncultured Muribaculaceae bacterium
CCTCAAAATATATACTCTTTTATCTAATAGCTTATCGCTAACAGCTGAAAGCTTGCTTAATATATACTCCTCCGCCCTGATCTTCGATTCACCGTAGGGACCCATCGGCGTTGGTACAACATCCTCCGTCAGCACATCACCCGGCACACTATCCGCAGCCGCTTTCACCGAGCTGAAGAAGATAAACGTCCGATCATCCGATTGCAGGAAGTAGTCGAATATCTTTTTTGTAAGGCCGGTATTTACATCGAAGTAAACCTGTGCTTCGCTCCTGTTCTTCGTGTCGTGCGCTTTTCCCGCCAGATGCACAATGGCATCCACCGGAGGCACCTTACCCAATTCATCCCAGCCGAATATACGTTCCACTCCCTCCTTTTCAGGTTGATGAATATCCAGACCAAATATCTTGTGATTCCTAAACCAGCTGTTTGTGAAGTTAGTGCCGACAAAACCGTTGATACCGGTGATAAGTATTTTTTTCATGATAATACAATTAAGTAAATAAATCATCAACTAAGCATGATATAGAATACTCATTTAAAATCTCTTCAGAAACTTCCTCAAAAGGTGTATTAAGAAAATCTTTCGGTATGTAAATATTATTTATTTCTATCACTAAAATATTTTTAGGATTATAAAAGCCGTAATTTTTTACTTCGGGATTTGTTGTAATATATTTTGTTCTTGATGCCATCGCTTCATAGGCTCTCATAGATAAACTTTTTTGACCAGTAAAATTTAAATCAAGTATACATTTTGATTTTGATACCAATTGTAATGTTCTATTCATCGTAATTGGTTGAAAATGGACATCTTTTATTTTTACAGGTATTTTATCTATATATTTATTTTTTATAAAAGCTAAGAGACTTGGTGTATATAAATAATAGTAATGAGTAATGCCCTTTTGAATCAAATATTCTTTAATTGTTTTAAGGAGTTGATATCGATTACTATGAAGGGTGCCAACAAATAAAATTTCATATTTAGGCATGGAATCTTTAATAAGATTCTTATATTGTGGCATAAAGAACGTTGGTCTAAATAGTAAACCGTTATTTTCACTTACATCTTCAGGGTCAAAAGACAAAGATTTATCAAAATAGGGTATGACATCTTGTAAATGTGTAGATTTTAGAACGTCCCATAAATAAAGAATTATTTTCGCCTTCTTATAATGACCTTTTAATATATTGACTGCTTTTTCAGTGAATGCTTCTCCTCGTAAAACAAGTATGTAGTCGAAATCAACATCTCTATTCTTCAAAATTATACTTCTAACATATGATGAAAAAATACCAGGTAGTTTTTTTTTGAATAATCTTATTATTACTTTTACGATAGGATTCTGAGAAGGCCTTTCATCATAACCAATCACTATTGCCCCTCTTTTAATTAATTCTGATTTGATGCTTTCTCCATAATGTTTAGTAGCACCATAGGGATACAATAATAATATATATGCGCCTTTTAAATTTATCATTTCAAATAAAATAATGTGGATAAAAATCTGAATGTGTATTAACCCATTCTTTCATATCAATGATCATCTGTTCGTAAGAAGGAATTTTAAATGAAAAATCCGTTCTTTTACTACGTAGAGATTTGTCAAGTCTAAACGTGTTATCTTCGTTGATCTTTAATGAATTGTTTTTAAAGTATTTGTTTAATAGAATCAAAATTTCATATTTTGAAATACTTGTATTATTCACTAAATTGTACAAACCGGTAAGATTGTCAGTTATAGCTTTCTCCATTGCTTAGCCAAAGTTAATGTTGTAACTCCCGTCCATATAGCCCCAGTAAAACCATTGATTTCACCCTCCTGTTTCATAAACCAATTGAACAAACCTATTCCATTTTCTTTAATGTCAGGTCCGATAATTGAATTACGAAAAGTCAAATTTTTGTTATCCTCAACTTCTCCCAATGCTTTTGTTCTGTCATAGAATGCTTTTCCATCTTTAAAACTATCTTCGTAGTATGGACCCTGATTACCTGCAAAGACGCAATCTGTGCTCATATGAATGAGCTTTGTTTTCTTTTCTTTTAATATATCTACTATTAGATGAGGCAGTAAACTATTTAAATAAACTGCTTTATAATGATTATTCTCAGCAAACTGGTTAAGGATGCCTATACAGTTAATTATAACATCATAATCACCAGATATAATCCGTTTGAATTCTTCTGTTTTTAATGCATCCCCTATGATATTTTTTTTACAAAATGAAACTGGAGTAGAAGAAAAGGTTGTAACATCATATCCCTTTTCAATAAAATGTAAAGTAATAGTGTGACCAGCCATACCATTTGCACCTAATATAAGAATTTTCATAACCCTTTCTTTAAATGCTTTAAAACAACTTCATCTTGACTTACAATATCTAATTTCAAAAGAAGAGTTTTCATCTCTTCAACCGTAAGTAAACGGGTATTATGAGAATGATAATCTTCAGAATGAGTTATTTCTTCATTACCTTGCTCTAAATTATCATAATTAAGATCTCTTGCATCACAAGGGATTCTATAATATTCTCCCATATCTTCCGCCTTTACAATTTCTTCTCGAGTAACTAATGTTTCATATGTCTTCTCACCATGACGGGGACCAATAATTCGTATTTCTGAATTGGAATTGAATAGTTCTTTTAATGCTTGTGCCAAAATGGATAAGGTAGCAGCTGGTGCTTTTTGAACAAACAAATCCCCATTATTGGCATGTACAAAAGCATATACCACTAAATCTACAGCATCTTCTAATGTCATCATAAAACGCGTCATGTTTGGATCAGTTATAGTTATAGGTTGATTTGCTTTAATTTGTTCTATCCATAAAGGTATTACAGAGCCTCGTGAAGCCATAACATTACCATATCTAGTACAAGAAATTGTTGTTTTTGAATTTAATCCTAATGCTCTACCTTTTGCAATTGCAACTTTTTCCATCATCGCCTTACTTATACCCATTGCATTAATAGGGTAAGCCGCCTTATCCGTACTTAAAACTACAATATTCTTTACTTCATGTTGGATAGCTGATTCTAATACATTGTTAGTCCCTAAAACATTTGTCATAACCGCTTGCATTGGGAAGAACTCACATGATGGAACTTGTTTTAATGCTGCAGCTGAGAAGATGTAATCAACGCCTGGCATCACGTTATCTACAGATGATTTGTCCCTTACATCCCCAATATAAAATTTCACCTTTGGGTTTTGTAATGCATGTCGCATGTCATCTTGTTTTTTTTCATCTCTACTAAAGATGCGAATCTCTTTTATATCAGAATCTAAAAAACGTTTTAATACCATATTCCCAAAAGATCCTGTACCTCCTGTAATTAATAAGGTTTTATTTTTGAAACTAAGCATATTACTATTCATAAACTCGTTTATAATTAATTATTTCTGAGCACTAGTGTCCAATAAAAATCAATATTTATTTTTGAACACTCATTCTATTATATCAAAATTATAATAATCAAATACTTATATAATAAATGAAATCACTAGTGTCCCATTAAAATTGGGACGTTTTTAAAAATTAAATAAATTTGGTTCATTAAGTCTAAAACGTTCTTTGACATTTTGAAACTTAGTTCTATCGAAGAGGCCTCTAAGATGAGTCTTGTCGGTTAATGAAATGTTCAATATCTGCAAAACTTCATATGTACTTCTGTCAAGTTGCATGTCTTTTTGGACGATTGCTACCAGGCAGTATGTACATATTGAATATCAGCGACTTGGGGTCGCAGATATTTTTAGATTTAAATTTCAGGTGTAAACAGGAACAAGAAGTGCAGTGATTTCGGGAAAAAGAACTACAGTGGAA
>CAYZPF010000168.1:0-3731 GCA_964479995.1 uncultured Muribaculaceae bacterium
TCTGTATCATACTGGATCGTGTTCAGCAAAGATGAGTGAGACAAAAGTATTAGCAACTACCCCGGCTCACTTGCACCCGATGGGTATCTGTGGTGTGGGAATGGCAGGGCTGGCGTGGCTTCTCAGAGAGGCGGGGTATCAGGTTGAACCCAATGAAGTTAAGATCGAAAGTCTCATACCCAATGGAGTACCACTTAAGGGCAGTTTAGAGGAGTTTTTCAAAGAGATGGAGAGGTTTGACAACCATTATGCAGCCTTGCTGAATCATGCTCGTAAAAATGGTAAAGTTTTGAGATATATTGCCAGATTCTCTAAAGGTAGCGCTACCGTATCGCTTGTGGAGGTTGACCCGGCAAGTCCCTTCTATTCGCTTAAATCGAGCGATAATATGATTGCTTTCAAAACGGGGTATTACAACGAACGCCCTGTGGTGATTCAGGGACCGGGAGCAGGAGCGGTGGTTACTGCCTGCGGAGTATTATCAGATATAATTAAAATCGGATTAAAAAGAGATGGAAACTAACAATAAAGAGATTCAAGTTTTTGCACCTGCGACCGTATCAAATGTGGGGTGCGGATTTGATATAATGGGGTTCGCTTTAGAAGAGCCGGGAGATGAGGTGCTCCTCCGCAAGTGTGATGTACCGGAAGTACGGATTATTAAGATTACAGGAGATGCGGGGCAACTACCTGCCAACCCGGTACTAAATACTGCCGGTAAGCCGGTACTCTCTATGTTAAGAGATTTTAAGATTGAGGGTGGGGTTGAGATTGAGATTCATAAAAAAATGCCTTTTGGAAGCGGCTTGGGTTCAAGCGCTGCCAGCGCTGTTGCCGCTGTTTATGCCATGAATAAACTATTTAACCTCAATCTTACCAAAGAGCAGCTCCTCCCCTATGCGCTTGAGGGCGAGATGATAGCCAGCGGTTCACTCCATGCAGATAATGTGGCTCCGGCCCTCTATGGAGGATTTATCCTCATCCGCAGTTATAATCCCATTGATGTTATAAAGATAAAAGTACCTGATAACCTCTACTGCTCTGTAATCCACCCGGATATCAAAATCTCAACCAAAGAGGCTCGGGAACTACTTCCAACTCAAATCCCTCTAAAAACCGCTGTAAAACAGTGGGGCAACACAGCAGCACTCATTGCAGGCCTCATGACAAACGATTTTTCCCTTATCGGCAGGGCGGTCGAAGATTTTGTTGCAGAGCCTATCCGCTCTCAACTAATACCATATTACAAAGAGGTTAAAAATAGTGCTTTGGATGGTGGAGCAATTGGATGCAGCATATCGGGTTCCGGCCCCTCCATATTTGCTTTTAGTGATTCATTTGAGCAGGCAGAGAAAATCTCGAAATTAATGCAAATCACCTTCAATAATTACGGAATTTCAAGCCAAACTTACAATTCAAAAATTAATACAACAGGACCAAAAGTTTTATCTGTAAGCTAATGAAACTATATAGTACAAATAATAAAAATTACATAGTCAGCTTTAAAGAAGCTGTTTTAGAAGGAATGGCCCCGGATGGCGGGCTCTTTATGCCTCTATCTCTACCTAAGTTTACACCTAAGTTTCTATCCGGATTAGTTGGGCTTGGCTTTACAGAGCTCTCTTTTCAAATTGCAAAAGAGCTATTTGCAGATGAGATTAACTCGGGAGAGATACCCATCAATAAATTGGAAGAGATAGTATATACCTCTCTAAATTTTGACGCTCCTCTAGTTGAGATAAACGATAATCTCTCCATATTGGAACTTTTTCATGGTCCAACTCTAGCATTTAAAGATTTTGGAGCCCGTTTTCTAGCCGCTATGATTAGCTATTTTCAAGAGAAAAATCTCGGTAAAAAAGAGAGAAGAATAATCTTAGTGGCAACTTCCGGCGATACGGGCAGTGCTGTAGCAAACGCGTTTCACAACGCTCCGGGTATTGAGGTTATCCTCCTCTACCCTTCGGGTAAAGTGAGCAGGATACAGGAGCAACAACTCACCACGCTTGGAGGCAATATTACTGCTCTCGAAGTTGACGGCACCTTTGATGACTGTCAAAGAATGGTTAAAGAGGCTTTCGCATCAACAGCCAAATCGAGTGGCAATCATTCCGACAATTATCAAAGTAAAATATGCCTTTCATCTGCAAACTCCATTAATATTGCTCGACTATTACCTCAAAGTTTTTACTATTTTTATGCATACACTCAACTTATAGCTCGTAATGAACTGTTTGATATCTATAAGTATCCTAATGCAAAATCTATTATCTTCTCAGTTCCCAGCGGCAATTTTGGAAATTTAACAGCGGGGCTTTTTGCAAAAGAGATGGGGCTCCCTGTAGAGAAATTCATTGCAGCAGTAAATAGCAACGATGTCTTTCCTCAGTATCTTAGAAGAGGTTTTTATGAACATAAACCCTCCGTTTTAACAATTTCCAATGCAATGGATGTTGGTAATCCAAGCAATTTTGCCAGAATAGAGGCTCTTTATGGAAATGCTGAAAATATTGGTAAAATTATCTATAGCCAAAGCTACAGCGACAATCAAACCATTGAGGCAATCAGAGAGGTTTACACTCAAACCGGCTATTTAATCGACCCGCATGGAGCAGTTGGATATTTAGCTCTTAAAGATTACCACAATAGAAAGTTTATCCCGGATAAATCGAAACAAAATAGCTGCCACTCAATTATCTTAGAAACAGCATATCCGGCAAAGTTTGCCAATACAGTCAAACTAGCCTCATCAGTAGATGTTAAAATACCTGAAAGATTAGCTAAATATTTAGAATTAAACAAAAAGAGCATTAAAATATCGTCGCAAAAAGAATTTTCATTAACTTTAAATCGCCTCTTAACCTAAATTTAGCCTCTATGAAAAAACATCTGATTTTTATAACACTATTGCTTGGGCTCTCAATTCTTTTTAATCATAAGACGTTTGCTCAAAATAATTATGAACTATTCAGAAATCTTGATGAGCTGCCTGAATGGTTTTACCAAAACAGAGCTTCCTACGACTTTATGAAAGAGAGCTTTTTTAAAGTATATGGAAGTGACCCCTCCGGTTGGCCTCATTTTATAAATGAAGCAATTAGATTAAATGAGGAGTATAAAAAATATGAGAAAGAAAATGGTAAAGAGGGTTATATCTTTACCAGCTTTTTCTTCGTTGAAATTGACTCTTTAGCAAAGATAGAGCGCCCTAATCTTAGGGGAGGAGCATACAATATTGTTAATCAGTCGATACTTAGAAATTATTACCCGATTTTCACATTTTACTATCCCAAAGGGGATAATTATGGAAAATTGGAACCTGTTAAATGGAGTAAAAGTGACTGGATAAAATATCTCCATAATATAAATGATTTTTGCTCTGGTGAAGAGGGTAAAATAAGTGCATCGTACCACTCAGCTGCCAAAAGTGAAGGTATTCTACCCGTTTTACTCTATATGTTTGCATTTACAACCCCACCTAGGTTATTAGAATGGCATTTCAAAGAGATTTTTCCCGTAATTGATCACCTTTTTAAAAACGGTAATTTTGAAGAGCGCCTTAAAATTTTTGAATCCATCTATAATCACATTGACAAATTGCTCCAGAACAGAGATGTAGAGAGAGCCAATGCGTGGGCAAAAGTTTTTAGTAAATATCTGGAACTTTATGACTCTTTCACATTTGACCCAAATCCAAATTATTTTCATGCTGAAAAAAATGACCGAATAAC
>CAYZPF010000169.1:0-3712 GCA_964479995.1 uncultured Muribaculaceae bacterium
GGTGGACCAGTTTTCAACTGAAATGGTGGCCTACTTTTAGATTAACATAAACAATAATTTTTGGCTAGAGTCAACATCCATATAAGCAAATGGTTCATCTAATATAATAAGATCACTTTCTTTATACAGTGCACGAGCAATCATAAGTTTTTGTTGTTCTCCCCCACTTAGGTTAGATTGCCCTTCACAAATAAGTATTTCACCATCTAGATGGTCCAAGCTTAACTTCCTAATTATACTATTATATTTTGACTCATCAAAGGCATTTTCTAAAATAATATTATTTTTTATTGTCTCTTCTAATAATATATTGGATTGGCAAACATATGAAATTCTATGCGAAAACCTTTCGATATCAACATCCGATAAATAAATACCATTATTTATCAGTTTCTTGCCATCATAATGTCTTCTCTCCAATTATCGTATTTATAAAAGTACTTTTTCCTGTTTTCTACATACTTTGATTGGAAATTAGGAATTTCAATTTGTTCCACAGTGGATAGGTTACACCGTATTCATCACCTAGGTTTCTGTAACTGTGATTACCTTGGTTATAGATCTTTACTATCTGCCTTTTAAAATCTTCATCATATCGTTTCCTGGTCATTAAAATCTCCTCCTGATTTTATTGTACCTTGTTAAGTAAAGAGCTGTCCTATTAAGTGTAACCTATCCACAGCAACTCATTACTATCTACTTCAAAATCCTTTGCGTCTAGTGGACTTGGCCCTTCTACGCATAGGGCTTAAAAGTTTGTATTCGGTTCAAGTAATGCTAATGCTTTTTCGCTGCCCACACTAAATGAAAGTCATCTCCTGCATTAGACTATCTTGTTCCAGTTATTGGCTTAGCCATTATAATTACCAACCTTTGTATCCTAATTCAATCTCTAATTTTAGCATCACATCGGGTATTTTTTATCATCCCTATATTATAAAATATATTTATACTCCTAGACTTCATGCAATGTTCTATATGCAAAATCAAAATTAGGAACTTTTCTCCATAAATCGACATCACCAATAATTGCAACCCGATACTTCGCCCTTGTTATAGCAACATTAAGTATATTGGGCTTTTTCCCAGCCCATTGTGAAGCACCTTCACCGCTTTTTTCATCGCAACCAAGAATGATTATTACCTCATTTGCCTCTTTTCCCTGAAATGTATGTACAGTTCCACAAGATTTATCTACCCACTTATCAATATCATTTTGATTATAATTCGGATAATGTTTGTGGAGTGACTTTTTTAGTAAACTTTTTATATTATTTGCAACCGTCTTAAACGGACTTATAATATAAAGATTAGGAAATCCATTTTGCAACTTAAATGCACTAAGTACCATTTCAATAGTCTTGTCTCCTTGAGCTGGTACAAAGTGATCTTTGTTGCCATTTTCTTTACCTTTTATGTCTATCCATATAGATCTTTTCAATAAAAGTAACACATCTGCTTCGGGGTCTGCAGATTTTTTGAACATTCTGTTATTGTATGCTATTTCGTTAGAAATTGAAAACATAGGGTCTAGGCATCTTCTATGTATTACGAGTGGACATCCAAGCCACATCTTTCCATTCAAATAATTACGATATCCTCCATATGGATTGATACTGTCAGCTAATATTTGAACGGAAAGCTCTTGTGTCCTATACGAAGCTTCTATTTCGAACTCTTCAGCAAATTTTCTTGTAAGTTCTTTAGGCACGGTTACAACCGGTTCTACCTGTAAAGGATCTCCAACAATAATGGCCTTGCAAGTTCGCCATAAAGCACCTAATGCAGAATACGGAGTAGCCTGTCCTGCTTCATCAATGATTAGAGTTCCCAATCCGTTTTTATCTACATATTTTAAAAACGTAGAAACTGAAGCAAAAGTAGTTGATATTACTGGTACAATCAGAAATAGCGTATTTATTAAATGTGTATAGGCTACTCTCTTATTCTTCTCAGAAAAGCTCCCATTCCACATATTAACAAGACAATTCATATTTTGCTTTACACTTTTTGAATTTAAAATAAATGCTTTATGCAGCATTAATCCATAGTAAAATAATTCTTCTCTGAGCGTGTCGTAATCTTTATTCGTCCAAGGAGATGCAATTTGAGAACTCTCATTTTTTTGTATATCTATCCAGAACTCTTCATCAGCAAAGTTCTTACCAAATTGTTCTTTATTCTTTTGTATTTGTGCACAGCTGTTTAAAAAAGCTTTTTCTTTTTCTTCAAGATATCTTTGTGCCTTTTCATAGTTAACCGTCGTAGCATTAATTAACATTTGTAAATGGTTTAATTGCATATTATGTTCTGTGAGTTTGATTGTAACAGTGTCTATTTCCTGTTTCGTATGCTTAAGTTGCAGGACAATAGGATCTTTCCTGAAAAGGAAGGAAAATATCCTTTTAAATAGACTAATCCTGCTGTTAAGAAGTACCGCATTTTTTTCTAATACTTCAATTTGATATTTTAAACTTTCCTGTTCCTTAACTGCTTGATTGAACAAATTTTGCTGCTCAATCATTTGATTTTTTGAAGTACTCATCTCATTTTGGGCATTCTCATATTCTTGAGTAACTAGGTCATGTCTATTTGTGTTTTCAATAGCTTTCTGTATCAATATGCGGTATTTCAATACTTCTTGGTACTTGCTCCTAAATTTATCCTTAGCTTGCTCCCAGTCTGGTAATTCCTCCTTATATAGTTGCTGTAAATTAATACCATCTTTATTAAACCAAAGGGCTTGCTTCAATTCATTAATATTTGACTTTTTGCCAAGACGTGCAGAGATTAACCCCCAACATTGTTCGTCATTGCCCATAAGCATCTTGGCTATATCAGAGAAATAATTTTCTTTATTCTCATCCATATTAAACAACTTTGTATTGCTTTTTTTCACATCTTTTGCAATAGGTAACTCTTTAGATATATTTTCGACCGCTGCATTATTATTAGATGCCACTATAATTCCATACTTATTTAGCTTAGAAGCTGGCTGATAGTAGTACTTTAAGTATTCATTTTCAGGAGAATCAAACTGGCGTTGTTCAAAAGCATCATCTGGACTTTGATAATTACTTAGCAGTATTGCCCTTTTCACAACATATGAAACTATTATTTCTTTTAAGAGAGTAGTTTTCCCTGTCCCCGGAGGGCCATTTACTGAAAAAATATTGTTGAGTTGTTTTTCATCTGATATTCCCATATTGATTGCTATCTGCTGCATCAAACTAGGACTATAAATTGAAGGCCATTTACCCAGTGGATATTTATCTGGTGATAACCATTTTTTCATTTGAGAAACATTATTGTCTATTTCTATACGATTAGTAGTTGGCATCTTTAACGCTTCAATATATTTGACAATACTGTCTCCGTTTTGAATCTTCTGCCTAATCATATCAATATCTGAAACATAAAAGCTTGATAACATGTCAGTACTATTGTCAATGTCATTCTCTTCATCTTCCAGGTCATCTTGCTTTTTTTCTTTTACTTTACTTTCGTCATTTTTCACCTTAGTATATTTTTTATTTATGACTGCATTAAAAATACTATTTACCTTAAGCGATATTTTATCTATAACTATCGCATAAATCTTTTCTAGATCTTTATATTCAAGTTTATTATTTATAGATAGCAGGATATCATTTATTTCACTGTTCAATTTACCGATTTCTACCACGTTGAAATCTGCTTTAAGATTTTTCTC
>CAYZPF010000170.1:0-3698 GCA_964479995.1 uncultured Muribaculaceae bacterium
TAAGATTTGATTTTTACAGAGGAGTTTCAAGAAATCTCCTTATAGACATGAATCTACCGATGTCTTCGGGTTTTTACTCCTATAAATCAAATTTAGGGTCTGTACTAAATAAGGGATATGAGTTTAACTTTCTAACCTATTTAGCAAAAAAAGAGAAGACCAATATTTCAATCTCTGTTAATGGCTCGCACAATGAAGATAAACTATTAAAATTGGCTGAAACCGTTTTAGCCTGGAATGAGGTTCAAGATCAAATTGAAAGCAATCAGATAAGAGTGAGGTATATCCCCGGACAATCAATAAATACAATATGGGTTGTCCGCTCCTTGGGAATAGACCCTGCAACCGGGAATGAAGTTTTTTTAGATTTAGATGGCAATAAAACCTTTGATTGGAGTCCATTGAACTATTATCCGTATAAAAATAGAGAACCTATAGTTTTTGGTAACATTAGTTTAAATCTCTACCACAAAGGACTCTCTCTAAATTTTTATGGCAACTATAGTCTTGGAGGATATGAGTATAACCAAACATTAGTTTCAAAGGTTGAAAATGCAGACAAGAGGTTAAATGTTGATAGAAGAATGTTTACAGAATCCTGGAAACAGCCCGGAGATCTAACTTTTTTCCGTTCTCTTGAGATTAAAGGTATCACCAGACCTACATCACGGTTTGTTCAAAAAAATGATTTTTTAAATATGACCTCTCTAAATGTAGGTTATCAGATACAGAACAATAAATTCCTTAAAAATCTTAAAATGGAATTTCTGAAGTTTACCCTTTATATGAACGATATATTTTATATCTCAACAATTAAACGCGAGAGAGGCTTGTCTTATCCGTACAGCAGAACTATATCGTTAAGTATTCAAACTAGATTTTAGTATTATCAAACAGACAGAGATATGAAAAAAATATTTATAATAATATTAACAACCTTACTGATAGTCTCTTGCAATGAATGGTTTGATGTCAGGCCCTCGTCAGAGATTACAGATTCAGAGATGTTTTCTAAGGAACAAGGATTTTACAGGGCCTTAATCGGCACCTATATAGGCATGACAAATGGCTCTATTTATGGAAGAGAACTGACATACGGAGCTATAGAAATATTATCTCAATCATTCACACCCGTCTCTAGCACAGACACGAAATACACCTCACTTCTCGAATATAAGTATAATGATGATTTTGCAAAACCGGTATATGAATCTACATTTGCCCAGGCATATACTGTTATTGCAAATATCAACTATCTTCTTGCCAACGTAGAGGGTCAAGAGTCTATGTTCCCGGAACACTATTACGAAATGATTGTTGCTGAGATGAAAGCTCTAAGAGCTTATCTACATTTCGATCTACTCAGACTCTTTGCCCCCTCACCTACCGCTGCAGATAAAAATGTAAAAGCTATTCCTTATGCTGACTCTTACATAAGGGGAGGGCATAAACAGTTGACATTGGGAGAGGTATTATCTAATATCAAAGAAGATCTTATTGAAGCAAGTAACATCCTCAAAATTCACGACCCCTATTTTTATATGGAAGATGTTGGTGAGGAGAGCTCAGCCTATGTGCCGATAAATCAAGCATTAAAAGATGGAGGGTTCTCATATTCAAGAAGGTCCAGAATGAATTATTATGCAATTAATGCATTGCTTGCAAGAATTTATCTTTACGAAGGGGATTATCAAAATGCTTTAGATAAAGCAAAAATTCCCATTGAGAGTGAACTGTTCCCGATTGAATCATTTACTTCAACTGATGCAATAGGTAGGAAAGGACTGGTATTTTTTCTCTATGACGTGAATTTATCAGTAAAATCGGCTGAAGTCTTTTCTCAAAGTAGTCGCCATAGATTTTCTATACCCGACTATTACCTTTCTTACCTATTTGAAGAAGATGTTTATGAATTAACAGATTTTAGGAGGATTCATCAATTCTCCAGCAGAGATTTAGAGATGGCAGTGTTTCTTAATAAGTATTTTTATTTTGGCACTAATTCAAGCCTGGCAACTATTCCAATGATAAGAATTAGCGAAATGTACTATATCGCTTCAGAAGCTGCTTTTAAGCTTGGTTATCAAGCCGAAGCACTCGACTATATTAATTTTGTAAGAAAAAAGCTTATAGGTAAAACTCCCGAAAATGAACTATCAATCGAGAATTTTTCCAATCCAAACTTCAATTTTGAAAAGGAGATAGAAAAAGAATATAAAAAAGAGTTCTTGGGAGAAGGGCAGCTTTTTTACTATTTTAAAAGACTTAATAGAACGGTGTTTACAGGTATTAATGGTAGAGAGGTTAAAATTTCCGATTATCCCAATGTCTATGTATTACCAATACCGGAACGAGAAATTGAGTATGGACAAATAAAATAAGATGAAGATGAAAATGAAAACTAAAACTAAAAATATAATTATTATATCGCTCCTCTTTCTTTTATGCTCTTGTTCAAAGGAGAGTTTTGAAGTTTACGATAGTAAACCTTCACTATATTTCAGATTAAGTACAAGAGATAGCAATCTTGATTCACTCTACTTTTCTTTTATAATAACATTAGATGAGAGTTACGATATTAATATACCCGTTCAATTATTGGGAAAATCCTACCATGAAGATAAAACGTATACTATTAAAGTTCTTGAGAGTTCTACTGCGGTAGAAGGATTGCATTATGAGAGCTTTAGCACAACTCAGACATTTCCTGCAAATCAATATGGGGCAAAATTAATAATCACTCTTTTAAACAAAGACCCTCAACTTGAAGAGAGATCTGTCAACTTAGACATAGCAATAGATCCCAATGAAAATTTTGATTTGGGTGACCATAAAAGATTAAAAACCCGAGTTTTAATAACAAATCTAATTATGAAGCCGGCAGCTTGGGAGAGTTCTTCCGGAATTTTACTTTTTGGACCCTATTCTAAAGTAAAACACAGGATTTATGTCTCTCTGTTTGGAGAGTTTCCAAATGAAGAGGAGCTTTCGCTTAATTACAACTACTATAAATTTGTTCAAGTTCCTGCTTTAAAGCAGTATCTATTGGATAACTATCCTATTTATGACGAGAATAATCAAATAATAGCTTACACTTGGTAGTGTCTAAATACTTTTAATTATGAAGAAAAATATACTATATTTAATATTGATAATTGGTTTGATCTCTTGCATTAAAGACACAGGAAATTACGAGTATAATGAGGTCAATTCGGTAACAGTAGAATTGGGAGAGGTTCAAGATTATGTTTATCAATACGAAACTTTGGTTATCACACCAAAATTTACACAGACTTTAAGAGAATCAAAATCTAACATCAATCTTGAATGTTTATGGATACTTGAAGGTTTGGTTGGAGCAAAATTAAAAGATACAATAAGCAGAGATACAATATGTAACTCTCAAATCTTACTTCCTCCCGGTAATTACAAGGGCACTCTTTATGTCACAGATAGCGATACAAAACTCTTTTACAAATCTAGCTTCAATATAAGAATTAACAGCAATATAGGACAGGGATTACTTGTTCTTAACGAAACTGTAGAGAAGGAGGCTAAGTTGACCTATATTAAATTTGATTATGGGACGGAACATACTGTCCTAACCGAAGTCTATTTAAATACAAATAAGAGCTCTTTAGGTGTCAATCCCAAATCACTCTATATTATGTGGCCCGGAGCTAATTCAGGTGATTTTG
>CAYZPF010000171.1:0-3671 GCA_964479995.1 uncultured Muribaculaceae bacterium
CCCGCACATGGCTGCCGGCTCAACCCTAACTCTGCCAGAGTTTTTTAATAATCCCTGATTATCAGTGCTTTAGCTTTTTAAAGCGTTTGGATTTTTAAAATTTTTATGATTAATCGCCAGATAATCAAGCTGTTTTAAAAAACTCTGGCAGAGTGGCGCTCTCTCATAGTTATATGTGTTGTTAAAAAGATTGAGAAGTTAATATTTCAGACTTTCAAGCATTGCTTCTGCTTCTGGCTGAGATGGTCTGGGCGCAGAGGGATCGTAGAAGGTAAACTCTTTGTCTATGAGCATAAACCTTGGAATATATGCTATTTTGTATGGATTTAAAAAGTTGCTGCTTACATGTATGGAGATAGTTTCATGAGGGTGTTCCTTCATGTATTGCAACCATTTATCTTTGTACTGATCTGTAGAAACGGATATAAAGACAATATCTTTTCTCTCTCTGAACTTATGGTAAAGTTTCTGGAAGAAAGGGTACTCTTTAATGCAGGGGCCGCACCAGGTAGCCCAAAAATCCAGATAGATATATTTCCCTTTAAAATCACTTAGCTTTACAGGATTACCATTAGTGTCGTAACCTGTAAAATCATAAACGTCTCCTCCTTTCTTTATCTCTTCATGCTCTTTGATACTCTTGTCTATCATATCTTTGTAGTGCTGAACAGAGAGCTTCTCTTTTGCAGCAATAAGTTCGGCAAGAACATCTTCTTTTTTCCTGCCGGCGGCAGTGGCAGTACTACTAAAACAGGATTCATATTTCATTAAAAGATTTAACGTCTCTTCATACTCCTCAAGCCTATCAACCCTGGAGTATTTTGGAAGATCTTTCCCGGATCCATGTTTAATCCATATCAAGATCTTTCGGAATTCAGGAAGTACTATATTTTCTGCCCTTGTCAATCCTGCTCCATACTTGCTAAGGATATCTGTAACTGAACTAACCTGCTCTTCATGTATTTTAAAGAATAGATCCCTATCTGTAAGGATACTGAATCCCTCTACGTATTTCCTTGTATATCCCGCTGTATAAAGCATCATGCTCATCACTACATTGGACTTTACCCTTGCTCTTTCCAGCTCTTTGAACTCCTCTGAAACATTTTTGAGAGCGTCAATCTTTCTAAGACTGTTTTCTGCTTTGGGAAGCATCTGTTCAGATACAAACTCCTTAATATCTTTTTTAACATTCCCGTAGTCTCTGCCCAGATACCCAATATCGTTCAAATATACCGGAATGCTTTTTAGATACAAACAAGCCTCGCTCCCTCTTCCCTTAAATTGAGATTTGTCTCTATTCTGGCAATCAATAATAACTGTAAGATTATCTCCGGGAGTCAAATAAAGCATATTCCCTTCCAGCTTATAATAACCCGGCTCTTTCAGATAGAACTCCAGTTTGAACCTCCCTGAAACGTTTGATTCAACAGGAATATTTTCCGGAACCCTCAAATCTGCTCTGTCAGAAACATCAAAGAGATAGGTTTTCTCGCCGTTAAAATTCATAAGCTTCCCTTTAAGTATGATCTTTTCCTTTCCGGAAACCGTACTCCTGGTTTCTAAGCCGGAAGAGTTCCTGTTTCTGCTAAAAAGCAGTGACTGAGGCATAAAAACGGATACTATCAAAAGCGTTAGTAAAATATGACTCTTCATATATGATATCTGTTTTACTTCATGTATTTATTAAGGAACCTTCTCAATCCGCCGGCTTCACAATAACCTACCTTCATGGCAATTCCCCTCCCTTGGGGATCAATCAGAAAGAGAGTTGGATATCCGCTCACTCCAAAATATTCGGGAAGATCTTTTTTAGTTTTATCATTTACCTGGGTCCAAACCATTTTATCCTCCTCTATTACCTTGATCATCTTCTCTTTGTCTGATTCCTTGTCAACATTGATGCTTATTATTTCAAGCTTATCCTTGTATTCTTTATATATTTTACCAAGATTGGGGGCAAGCTTTCTGCACCAGTGACAACCAACATACCAAAAGTCCAGAAGAACCCATTTACCCCGGAAGTCAGAGAGGGAAACCATTTTTCCGTCAGGCGCAGGAAGCGTGAACTCTTTGACCGGTGCGCCGTCAGTGCATCTTGCCATGGCCTCATAATGTTTTTTAAGATTTTCATAACCTCTTGTATAACTAAATCTTTCGTACTGTTTTACAAATTGCCCTGTAATATTTGCTCCCTCATACCTGATTAGAGCGGGAGCCAGAACCAGTGAAGCGTAACTATTATTCTCTAGTAACATCTTAAGTTTTATCTCTCTGGCCTCATCTTTGGCATCTTCTGCTTTTTCCCATAACTCTTCCAGCTCCTGATCGGGAGCTTTTTTGCTGTAAGCAACCTGCCAGCTAAGAAATGTAGCAGCAGAAGCATCGTCATATTTACTCAATGTGCCATTCAACCTTTGCAGATTGTCATTTTCCGGAGTTCCTCCGACTGTGATTTTCATTCGTTTGTCAAAACTTACCTCAATCTTACCCGGCTCCAGTATTACATTATTACCGCTGACTGAACGGTCTCTCATTATGCTGATAAAGGCAACTCTGGGATATGTTCCCTCTTCCAGCTCCCCTTTAACTTCAAAGGCTCCGTTTTCAACAACAATTTCCACTCCGTCTCTTATACCCCAATCGTTGAATATAAGTTTAATTTCCGGATTTAGTTGTTCAACAGTCCCTTTTATAATATAACTTTTCTTTTGACTAAATGCCGGCATGCACAAAAGTGCCAGTATGACTGCTATGATTATTTTTTTCATATTATTGAATCTTAATGTTGTTAATTATTTGATGTTTGATTGATTAGTTTTTCGATTATTTCCAATCCCCGGTTTTTGTATTTACCGTAAATATTCTTAAGATGAGGTACTTTTTCCCGGCAGGCATGACACCATGAGGCCCAGAAGTCAATTATTATGGCCTTTCCCTTAAAATCCTGCAGAAACTCATAAAGTGAAAATCTGTTTCCGTTAAGGTCTATTGCCTGGAAATCTTCAAGCTTCATCCCCAGATCTGTCTTTGACTGAGGGATGTAGATTGCCATTATTCTTTTGTAATGCTCGTCCTCAGAAAATCTCTTATGGTTATCCAGCCAGAGTTTCATCTCAGAAGGAGTGGCTGTAGTCCGGAGAACATAGGCAATATATAAACCTACTCCGAGCGTATTCCCGATGGAATCGTTTATATAGTTGCTCTTCCCTTCTGATATTAAGATAGGGTATCTCGGAGATCTGTATTCGGGCCCGAATTGTAGAAAAACGGTATCTCCCGGAGGATACCCTTCAAAGGTGAATAGGAAATCCTTTGAAGGGTTATCTCTACAGGATATAAGTAATAAAATGCTGATAATCAGTAGTGATACAACTCTCATAATATGTTAAAATTCTTCTGTTGAATACCCGGGATTCTGTATAATCTCCGGATTTTTAGTAACATAATAGTATGGTATGGGCATTTGCCAATTATCACTTCCCGGTTCAAGAGTGTGTGCTGTAATCCACTCTCCATCTAGAAAATATGTCCTTGTTAATGAGATATTTGCATTGTCAAGAGAGTTTCTTCTTTTTACATCAAAGAAGTTTAACCCTTTATACATAAGCTCTCTCTTTCTTTCAAGAAATATTGCTTCGAGTGCACTGTTTTTGTCCACAACTTCCATC
>CAYZPF010000172.1:0-3667 GCA_964479995.1 uncultured Muribaculaceae bacterium
AACTCGATCCATGATCCCTTGAAGGGTATAATTCTCGCAGAGTATAATTTTGTTCCGTTTGCGTGGATGCTTTGTCCAAAGAAGACTCCTGGCGAGCGGTGGAGCTGTGAAACCACAATTCTCTCAGAACCGTTGATGATAAATGTGCCTCTTGGAGTCATGTATGGGATGGTTCCCAGATATACATCCTGAATAACTGTGTCAAAATCTTCGTGTTCCGGATCGGTACAATAAAGTTTTAATTTAGCCTTTAGCGGAACGCTGTAGGTAAGACCTCTGTCAAGACACTCTTCAATGGTGTAGCGAGGAGGGTCAATGAAATAGTCTATGAATTCAAGAACAAAATTATTGCGTGTGTCGGTGATTGGAAATATCTCTTGAAAAACTTTAAATAGTCCCTCATTCTTGCGATTCTCCGGGGTTGTCTCTAATTGGAAAAAATCTTTGAAAGATTTTAACTGAACCTCCAGGAAATCTGGGTACTCAAGAAGAGATTTGGAAGTCGCGAATGTAATCCGCTGATTTGTATTTTTGTGCGACATTTTTTTTGGATTAGTTGAAAATAAATATAACAACGACAAAAAGGTTTAGAGTCATAATACGACTCTAAACCCGGCAATATGTCCCGATAAACGGGTTGTGGAGTTATTTAATTTCAACTTCTCCGCCCGCTTCTTCGATTTGAGCTTTTACTTGTTCAGCTTCAGCTTTGGATATCTTCTCTCTGATAACTGCATTAGGAGCTGTATCTACAAGATCTTTAGCCTCTTTAAGACCTAATGAGGTAATCTCTTTAACAACTTTTACTATTTGAAGTTTTGCTTGTCCGGCCGAAATAAGAACTACATCGAACTGAGTTTGTTCTGCTTCGACAGCTGCACCTGCAGCCGCAACAGGTCCTGCAACAGCAACAGCTGCAGCTGCGGGCTCAATTCCGTACTCTTCTTTAAGTACTTTAGCTAATTCCTGAACATCTTTAACAGATAGGTTTACTAATTCTTCTGCAAATTTTTTGATATCTGCCATGGTTATAATTTTTAAAATTTGATTAATTATCTTATTACTCTTTTTCTGACAAGGTTTTTACAATTCCTGCAATCTTACCTCCACCGCTTGAAACAAGCGCAGAGATGACATTTCTGGCAGGTGATTGTAGAAGAGCAACTATATCAGCTATAAGCTCTTCGCGTGATTTAATTGCAACAAGTGCATCCAGGTGTTTCTCTCCAACGTAGGCGCACTCTTCAATGTATGCTCCTTTTAGGACGGGTCTTCCATGCTCTTTACCAAATTCTTTGATGAGTTTCGCAGGTACATTGGCAGTGAGTGAAAACATCACTGCAGTAGATCCTGTCAAAATTGGAAAGAGTAGCTCCGATTCTGTTTGTGCCCTTAGCTCCAAAGTTTTTCTAAACAAGGTGTTTTTTACCACCATTAATTTAATCTCTTTTTCGAAGCATGTACGGCGCAGCATAGCTGTCTTCTCGGAATTAAGTCCCGAGATATCTACTATATAAAAGTTAGGTGTCTCTTTTAACTGTGCTGCCAGATCTTCAATAATTTGTGTTTTTTCTTCTTTTCTCATAAAACATTAGTTATTTATTCAGCAACACTGATTGATTTAACATCTACATTTATACCGGGGCTCATGGTGGAAGATATAAAGATACTCTTTAGATATGTTCCTTTAAGAGCCTGTGGTTTAAGCTTCATAATAATATTGATCAACTCAATCGCATTCTCTGCCAGTTTGCTCTGATCAAAAGAGACCTTTCCTATTGAGGAGTGTACAATACCTTGTTTATCAACTTTAAAGTCAATTTTACCGGCTTTAACCTCATTTACAGCCTTGCCAACCTCCATTGTAACAGTTCCTGTTTTGGGGTTGGGCATAAGACCGCGTGGTCCTAAAATTCTACCAATTGCACCGATTTTTGCCATTACTGACGGTGTACAGATAATGACATCTACATCGGTCCAACCACTCTTGATTTTTTCAATGTACTCATCCAATCCTACATAATCGGCGCCGGCTGCTGTTGCTTCTGCCTCCTTGTCGGGGGTACATAGCACCAGTACCCGCACTGTTTTACCTGTGCCGTGCGGAAGAGTAACAACGCCGCGAACCATCTGATTCGCTTTACGTGGATCAACTCCCAGACGTACGGCAATATCAACGGAGGCATCAAATTTGGTGAAGGTAATATCCTTTACCAGTTGACAAGCATCTGTTAATTTGTACTGTTTTAGAGGGTCAATCTTGGCGTATACTATTTTCTGATTTTTTGTAAGCTTACTCATTATCGCGGATTTTTCTATTTAACATCTTCGGGAAAATCCCCGGTAACAGTTATACCCATACTCCTTGCTGTTCCGGCTACCATTGTCATGGCAGATTTAAGGGTAAAGGCGTTCATGTCGGGCATTTTATCCATTGCTATTGCACGGACCTGTTCCCATGTAACAGAGCCTACCTTTTTCCTGTTTGGCTCAGCAGAGCCTGACTGTATCCTGGCTGCCTCTTTAAGCTGGATAGCTACCGGAGGTTGTTTGACGATGAAGGAGAATGACTTGTCGCTGTAAACGGTGATAATAACCGGCAATACCTTACCGGCTTTATCCTGGGTGCGAGCATTGAACTGCTTGCAAAAATCCATTATGTTTACACCCTTCGAGCCAAGAGCCGGTCCCACCGGAGGTGAGGGGTTGGCTGCTCCGCCTTTAATCTGCAATTTAATGAGCGCGGCAATCTCTTTAGCCATAATGATTCTGTTATTTATTCTTTAATTACTTGAACAAAATTTAGCTCAAGAAGAGTTTTTCTTCCAAAAATTTTGACCATTACTTTGAGTTTCTTCTTGTCTTCCAGTATCTCTTCTACAGTACCGTCAAAGCCGTTAAAAGGTCCGTCTATAACCTTTACCGGTTCGCCGACAAAGAAAGGTGTAATATTCTCTTCTTCCTTATCTGCAAGTTCGTCAACACGACCAAGAATTCTGTTTACCTCCGAAGGCCGGAGAGGAACGGGTTCTTTCTCTTTACCTGCTCTCTCTGTCAGAAAGCCCGATACGTGCGGCAAATTACGGATAAGATGTTGGATCTCACCTGTAAGGACAGCTTCTATAAGGATGTAGCCGGGATAGAAAATTCTCTCCATACTAATTTTTTTACCATTCTTAACCTGGTAAATCTTCTCGGTAGGGATTAGAACCTGAGATACATATTCTTCGAGATGTAACCGTTTAATCTCGTTCTCTATGTACTCTTTCGCCTTTTTTTCCTTTCCGCCGGCAGCTCTTATAACATACCACTTTTTGGAAATTTCACTCATAATAAGGCTAGTACAACATATTGTAAATAAATGTCATAATATTTCTGAACCCAAAGTCCATGAAAGATATAACAAGAGCGAAAATCAGAGATGCTACCATCACAACAATGGCAGAATTCTGAAGCTGAGGCCAGGTTGGCCAACTCACTTTTTTTACCAACTCAGTGTACGATTCCTTGATGTACAATCTAAATTTGTTCATTTCTTCACAATTGCGGCTCGAGACAATGGAAGCTTTGCTCTTACCGGTTAGTTAACTACCGGCTCGTAACAACCGGTGTTGCAGGGGCAGAGCGATTCGAACGCCCATCAACGGTTTTGGAGACCGCTATTCTA
>CAYZPF010000173.1:0-3658 GCA_964479995.1 uncultured Muribaculaceae bacterium
AAGGCGAGTTTCATACACTGCTTTATAGCTAATCCTTTTACCTATCTCAACCCATGGCGAATCCTTGGCTTTTAGTTCAAAAAAAAGCTCAACATTTACTGTATACTTCTTTTCTTCTTGCAGTTCTTGCTCTATTGAAATAATAACATCACTATTATCAGTGCTACACCCTGTTTCAATCACAAGATCATCGTTATCGCTAAAAACTACATTATTAACAACAAGCCGAACTTCTGCATTTGGATTAACATGAACAGGAGTTGCAATCGGGAAGTTGGCTCTTAACAACAGCGTTTGAAGTGTAGGAAAAATAAATTTACCTTGGAATTTATCGGTTAGGTCTATAAAACTCACACCTACTGGGTTACTAATTGTCGAGTTAAAACTAAAATTAAAAGTTCGCGTCTCTCTAATTAATTCTCCAAAAATCCCTTTGACCTCTTTCCAATCATCATCAAAAACCTCAAGCGTAACAGTTATATTCATTTTAACCATTTCGAAATATCCCTCTGAATCCCTTGGCCAAAGGCCTGATAATGGGTAAAAAACCAATGAGTCATTATTATAGACCATCATCTCAACATCAACTTTTGGATCGGACAAACACTCAAGGGTGTATGAAAGCCTAAAGTCATTATTCTTTTCATCAATATCCTCCAATCGAAAAAGGGTATCGATTGGATAAGAAAACTTTATTGACAAAGCGCTATAGGCTTGTTTAGGCAAGTTTATTGAATTAATAAAGGTAGGGTTTTTCCACTCCAAACTATAGTCTGTGGGTTTGTCAACGTTGTCATCTTCTTTTTTACATGATGTAAAACACAATAGCATTGAGAATAGAAGGATACAGGGTCTTTGTAGTTTCATTTTTCGAAGCATTTATTAGTCAATCAATACCGAACTGGTGTCGTTAGGGGCGACAAACAGATTAATTAGCCATAAAGTTAAAAAAATAACACTAGGAAGTTGTATGAAAAGACCACTATAGTTGCGAGCATATTGTTCTCCCAAATGTTGGTTAACAGCAAAGATCACAGAAACATTACGCAATTGTGAAAGGTGTTTGCATATAAAAAATTGGCTAGAATAAATATCCGAGGCTACAGCCTCAGCTATTTTGTGCACTACGACTCCAATAGCTAGAAGAACTCAACCACATGGCCCGATACCGTAACCTTGTATTTGCTCACAAAGGGGAAAATCGATCGCTTAATCTCAACGGTTTCGTTAACAATTGCTCTAGAAGTGCCCACAATATTTGCCTTAGCCAGCATACTCGCTCTGGCTTCGGATATCATGGCATTTCTTGCTAATCCACCTATACCAAATATATATCGTGCTTCCGACTCGCCCCTAACGCTCTCAACAACTCGAAAGTTTTTTTGGGATAACACCACTTCGGTGGTGTGGTTGTTCTGGTTTGTAGTAAGGCCATTGTGAAAAGCGCAACCGGAAAGCATAAACATTGCAACAATAAATACTAACGCTAGCTTCTTCATAGATTAAATTCAATTTAGGGATTTCCTACTCGTATGGCTTTTCGGTTTCGGCCCCGTTTTTATTGGTATCTGGTCTCCACAAACAAAACTACTTAAATGTTTTGTAAAAACCTACAGAGAGTTTACTTAAGCAGGATGGAGCCACAGCTATAACACGTTTTCGTTATATGGATTAACGTAATAACCCCCGCAACCGCATCTTATGGAAAAAATTTAGAGGGTGTCTCATAAGCTTTTTTTGGAACTTTGTGAAACATTTAAAGCACTGTTACACTAAGCGATGCGCTGAGCGGTGCAATGAGTATATCGAAGTGTTTACCGAAGTGACTCACAAAGAAATCACAAAAAGAGCAAAAATGATTTTTAGACTTTTGAGACATCCCCTAAACGTAGGAGTGAGCAATCCATCACCCCGAGTGTTTATCAAATTTGTAAGGGTTTTGACCTTTAATGATACACCAAACCATATAAATAAATCCTACACCAATCAGCACAAGGGCAAAGCCATCGCAAAACCCTCTTGCAAAATCAGACAATTCATTTCTTAGCAAGCGGCTTATGGCAAGGGTAATACAACCTACAGACCAAAAACCTATCAAGGTGTATCTTACTCTAATTAATATTTTACTACTCATCAGTAAACGAATTATTTACATTTAGGCCCATATTGTTTACAAAGCATAACAGCTACAGGCCTTACATTAAGTATTCAAAAACATCACACCAACTGGGCCCTTTTCAGAATAACTCCCATTGCGACTAGAAGCAAGCCAGCAGATAGCTGCCAAAATGAAAAAAAACTCTTACGAAACCTTATGAGCAACAACTTTAACCTTTGGAAAGATTTTTCTTAACTCTCACCAACTCCTCAACTATTGGCAACACCTCATTCTTAATTCTTAGTAGCCTAAACTGATGTCCCAAAAAACCGGCTAACAGCAAAAATGCCGATGAAACGCCGTGTATTTGGATTCTTTCAACCATATCGATATCGCCTATTATCCCCCATAGCAATAGGTTCAACCCAATGAGCATGCCCAGAATAAAGAACAAAAAGGGCTTTTTAAAGATGTTGTTCTGCTTAATTAGGCGATTAATTGCAGTACCTAGAAATTGTTCGGTTGATCGGTCGAAGGGAAGTTTGCTGACTTTTAGCTGATTTCTTAAGTAATAAGTAAAAAATGAAATGATGCTTAAAATGACCACAGCATAACCCAATAGAACAAAATACAAATGGTTCCCTTGCAGTCCAAGTTTTACGACGGAAGGAAGAGACGAGCCAAGTAAAAGTATGATTATAATAAGCTTAATTCTGTTCAATCTATCCTGATGCAGCTGAAGCGATTTAAGCTTCCCTAAGAGGGAATCCATATAGGATAATTTATCTCCCATTGCCACCTCATCAACCTTTTGGTTGGTCCACAATGCTTGCAGCTCGGCAAAATCGTTAGTTGCTTTCATTCTCCAGTATATTTTTAAGTTGCTTCTTTATTCTGTTCACCCTAACCCCAACGTAGTTAGGGGTTATTCCCACCACCTGAGCAATAGAATCATAGGTCAACTCCTCTAGCAGCAGTGAGATAACCAGTCTATCCTGTTTCTCGAGCTGCGAAATGGCACGTGCCAAACCATCAAGCCGTTGGCTTGACTCGTCAATGTTTTCACAGGAAGAGCTGTTGTGTATATGATTTAGCTGGCAAAAGGAAGCCTTAGCGCTTTCGTGCGATCTGAACTTACGGTTGTGGAACAACGCCGTGTTCACGGCCACCCTGTATACCCAAGTGCCAAGCTGGGCATCGCCCCTAAATGTGTCCAAACTATTCCAGATGTTAACTATAATTTCCTGAAACAAGTCTTCAACTTCGTTCTTCTCGTATATGTAAGCATAGCAAATACGATAGATCCTATGCTTAAACTCATCGTAAATTTGAGAGAAAATCTTCTCCTTTTCTTTTAAATTCATCGTTTAGATAAATTGTTTGATTTTTTCGATCAACCAGGCTCTATCATCCAGCATGATGAAATGCCTAGCGCTTGGGTGGATAAACGTAGTACAATTGGAAATCCCCTGAAATTGTTCATCAACTCTTAAGGCTATGGTTTCGGCATCTAAACCAATTTTCCGATAGTTGAATGCTGAGCAAAGCACAAGGGTAGGA
>CAYZPF010000174.1:0-3626 GCA_964479995.1 uncultured Muribaculaceae bacterium
GGTATCGAGTCAAAAGGCATGATACTCATGGCACAGGAAGAGGGAGGTAAAATGAGAATCATAACTCCCGAAGAGCAGCTTGCAAATGGCTCAATAATCAGCTAAAAATCACACTTTATTAAAGATTTAATAGCTCCCGCTCTTCTTTAGAGTAAAGAATCCATTCCAGAAGAGGCCTTAACTCTTCTTTAAAGATATATATCAATACAATAGCAATCAAAAGTGAGAAGATCACTATTAGAGTAGTTAAGATCTTCTTAAAGAATGAGTTCTTGGAATATTCATTCTTATCCGTATTACTATAGACTCTTACTTTACTGTCTTCCCTGGATATAGATTCCGGCACTGCAGAATATGACAATTCAAAATCTGTTTCAGACTCCGGTTCAATTTCCGACTCCATTTCAAATTCCGACTTAGGTTCCAGAATGATTTCCGATTCTATCCCTTGCTCTGTTTCAGGCTCTTGTATATTTACAACCTGGGTTACCTCTCCGTTAATTATCAATAGTTGGTCATCAGAAAAGTCAAGGAAATTTTCCAGCGAAGATTCGGAATCTACAGCGTATTGTTCGGGCTCATATATCTCTTCTATTTTACCAGTATAGAGCGCTCTCTCTTTATTTTTAAAAAATCCTGGGGTTGCCTTTCCGGATAACCTTTCGAGCTCTCCTCTCTTTGAAAGCACCTTAATATTTACAGGAACAAGTCCGAAACTTTCAAGGTAATTAAAAAGCTCTTTATCTGCTACAAAAAAGTAATCGTTCTGCTCAGTAGCTCTCATAGAGCCAAAATCCGGAATCTTAAAGCTTTTATTTGTATTAAGCTCATGTTTCAGTTCTTTAACAAACTTTGCAATCTCGTGGCCGGCAATCTCGTCTGTTACCCCTCTCTCTTCTGCATATTTTTTTTGAAACATACCGTCATTCCATATTTCACTGGTTCTAAAAAGGATTCTACGAAATGGCGGATGAATTATCAGTCCTCTATCAGAAAAGACAGAAGGTGCTACCTCTGCAATAAAGCTGCCCACCCCGGGTAATGAAACTCTGTCATGCTCAAGAATAAGCTCTCTGAATATTTTTGAAAGAAGATTAATGTCCATTTTTCAATTCTATTTCACAAAGTTAAAAAAAATGCGGCTTTATATGTGCTTAGTTAAGATTTAATCAAATTTCTAAAAAAGATTTGCAGTTTAACAAAAATCATTTTACATTTGCATTCCCAAAACGGAAATTCCTCGTTAGCTCAGTCGGTTAGAGCACCTGACTGTTAATCAGGGGGTCCTAGGTTCAAGTCCTAGACGAGGAGCAGAAAAGAGAGAGTTCGGTTGTACCGGACTCTTTTCTTTTAATCGGAATTTCATATCCTGCTGCTCTGCCAGAGTTCTATGCGGGACATCTTCTGCAAAGAAAGAGGCTGCCTACTTTTAAGACAGCCTCTTTTAGTAGCGGAGACAGGACTCGAACCTGTGACCTTTGGGTTATGAGCCCAACGAGCTACCAACTGCTCCACTCCGCGGTATATGCTTATGTTGATATAACAATTCTTTCGAACGAGTTGCAAAGATATATTAAAATATCCGGAATAACAATTTTATTTCTCTCTCTCTTTAAAAAAGAGTATAAGTTCATGTTCTGTAACAGTTCTCTGCTCACCTGATCTTAAATCTTTTAAATTAAATAACCCTTGGGAAATTTCGTTTTCACCGGTAATTACCAAATATGGAATATTAAGCTTATCTGCATAGTCAAACTGTTTTTTAAGCTTAACGCTATCGGGATAAATATCGGCAATTATTCCTGAATCGCGTAATTTTTTTAATACAGGAATAATATACTTCTGCTCTTTTTCTCCAAGATTGGCAAATAGAACCTTCACACCGCCAACCGCCGCAGAGGGCAATTTATCCAGAGCGCTCAGAACATCATATATGCGATCTGCACCAAAAGAGATTCCCACTCCCGACATTCCCGGCAAGCCAAAAATTCCCGTTAAGTCATCATATCTTCCTCCGCCGCAAATACTGCCAATCTCTACATCTTTTGCCTTAACCTCAAATATCGCTCCGGTATAATAGTTTAAGCCCCTGGCAAGCGAAAGATCCAGCTCTGTATCTTGTTCAATATCCGATAGGGAGATCAGTTCAAACACTTTCGCCATCTCTTCGAGACCTTTCATTCCTGCTTGAGAAGATGCAAGAACCCCTTTCATAACCTCAATCTTCTCTTGCGTAGCGCCTCTAAGTAAAAGAACAGGTTCAATTTTCGAGATAGAATCACTATCCAAACCTCTCTCCAAAAGTTCTCTCTTAACCTCTTCCAATCCAATTTTTTCTATCTTATCAATAGCTATTGTTATGTCGGTTAGCTTATCCGGATAGCCAATCACCTCTGCAATTCCCGAAAGTATCTTTCTGTTATTAATTTTGATAGTAACATCAATACCCAATCTTTTGAAAACATCATCGGCAATCTGTACCAGTTCAAACTCATTAAGAAGTGAATCACTGCCAATAACATCTACATCGCACTGGTAAAACTCTCTGTATCTGCCTTTTTGGGGGCGATCTGCCCGCCATACAGACTGAATCTGATATCTCTTAAAGGGGAATATAATCTTGTTCTGGTTTTGAACTACAAATCTGGCAAAAGGAACAGTAAGATCATATCTCAATCCCTTCTCACACACCCTAAGAGATAGTGAGTTGCTGTTTGACAGCATCCCGGGTTCAACATTGGCAAATGCATCTCCCGAATTGAGAATCTTAAAGAGAAGCCTGTCGCCCTCTTCGCCGTATTTACCTAACAGAGAGGAGAGGTTCTCCATGGCGGGAGTTTCGATAGGGGAATAACCATACAGTTTGAAAACGCTCCTGATTGTATCAAAAATATAGTCTCTGCCAGCCATTTCAGCCGGTCCAAAATCTCTGGTTCCTTTTGGTATTGAAGGTTTCTTCGCCATTTAATCTTATTTTACGCTTTCATTTTGCAAATAATCATCTATTGCCCTGGCAGCTTTTCTACCGGCGCCCATAGCAAGTATTACAGTGGCCGCACCTGTAACAACATCTCCTCCGGCAAAGATTCCGGGACGGGTTGTGGCTCCGTTTTCATCTGCAATAAGACAATCTCTGCGGTTGGCCTCCAATCCGGGAGTAGTGGATGCGATGAGCGGATTCGGTGAGGTACCTAAGGACATTATCACCACATCGGTCTCAATATCAAAATGAGAGCCGGGTATTGGTACAGGTGATCTCCTGCCGCTTGAATCGGGCTCTCCAAGCTCCATCTTAATACAGGTTAGACCTCGTACCCACCCTTTTTCATCGCCAAGCACTTCTGTCGGGTTAGTAAGCATTCTAAATAAGATCCCCTCCTCTTTTGCATGATGGACCTCCTCTACTCTTGCAGGAAGCTCTTTTTCCGTACGACGGTAAACTATGGTAACATCGGCGCCTAACCGCTTTGCCGTACGGGCGGCATCCATAGCAACATTGCCGCCGCCTACTACTGCTACTCTCTTCCCAACATATATAGGAGTTTCATATTCCGGATCATAAGCTCTCATCAGGTTATTACGGGTAAGAAATTCGTTTGCAGAGACCACCCCGTTAAGATTCTCTC
>CAYZPF010000175.1:0-3607 GCA_964479995.1 uncultured Muribaculaceae bacterium
AATAAAATAAAAAAACAGAATCTAAAAGTGCTATATGTGGGAGGAACTCCCGATTTTGAAAGCTTTATGGGAAGAGCAGGAAAGACTCCTGAAGAGATTAAAGCCTCTGTTGATGCTAGAATGACCTCTTTTGAAGAGCTTTTAAATCAATATTTTACCACTGTTAAAGCTATTTACGCCAAAGATTATAACTATAAACTTTCTTACGATTACGATGTTACAGTACTTGACGCTGTTCCTGGTAATAAGGTGACCGAAGGTGGTGTAAATGAGCAGGGCGTTCGCTTCTCTCCAGCCTATTTCCCACAGGATTTTGACAGACCTGTATTGACTATAGCAGAAATTGGTAGCACTGCCGGAGGCGGAATTGGTTTAAAGCATGACTGGTATTGCCTCTGCTTAGATGCAGATGCTCATAGCTGGGTAGAAAATCATCCTATATTTAAAGGCCCCTTTAAAGTTAAAATGACCGTAGTTGAAAAAGATACTCCTGAAGGAATCTTCAATTATCCCTATTATTACGAGGGTGATATACCTCAAAAAACTATGATGTGGAGAGTTCAGAAAGAGGGGTATAAAACTAAAAAAGGAATGAGGATAGGAATGGTGTCGCGTCCCTGGGGTTATTTAGACTCACCCGATACTGAGTATATTTCAAGCGGCGTTTGTGATAAAACTGCTGATGCTATTGCATTAGGTCGTCATGGTTGTTTCTTCCACTGGGGCTTTGCAGCTTCTCCTAACGACATGACAGAAGAGGCAAAACCGGTTTTTGCCAACGCTATTTCATATATCTCTAAATTTGCCGGTAAAGGACTTATAGCTAGAAAATATAGCGATAGAGTTCCAACTCGTGAATATTTAAAAGAGCTTAAGTTTTTAATCACTACCGAAGCTTATGAGTTAATGGAAAACTTAAATGAAAAGTTTTACGGTAGAATGTTTGAAGAGAAGAAAACTGCAGAGGAGAAAAAAGCTAGAGGTGAGAAATTGGATCAAATGGAGGAGATAGCTTTGAGAGCTACTCCATATCAGAGAGCTAGTTATGAAGAGCACTTTATGAAATATGGTGTGAGAGGTGGAGGGGAGGAGCTTTATGAAAAGTTTGGAATGGATGTAGCTGCATATCATAAATATTACGATGATAATTATGACTATTTCTATGGCGAAGATCCATATAAAATGACAATAGATGAGGATGCTAAAAGTTTAGGAATCCCCAACTATGACAAGAAAATATTAGAAGCAGCCATTAAACTTATGGAGAGTGGTGAAGATGTAGAAAAGGGGTTAAGGATTTTAAAACGCTACACATTAATGGATTTTTCAACAGCCAAGGAGTGGCGTAACTGGTATAATACCAATAAAAAGAAGCTCTTTTGGACAGAATCCGGCGGCTGGCTATATTTGATAAACAGCGATAAACCAGGCGTTAACGATTACTCAATACGCCGATAATTAAATTTGATCGGTTAACTTTTGTACCAGCTTAAAGTTTGAGAAGAATTCCCGTGCAAAAACTCTCAAAACGGTGTATGAAGGAATTGCAATGAGCATCCCAATCACACCTGCTATGCTGGCAGCAATCAATAAAACAATAAAGATTTCAAGAGGGTGCGCTTTTGCACTATTTGAAAAAATAACAGGTTGAAAAACAAAATTATCCACAATTTGAGTAAATAAGAAAACAGAACCGATTGCTATTAAGAAAGAGCCAACCTGAGCACTTTCGGGAGTATGCGTCGAAAGAGCTATCAGAGTTGCAAAGATAGCTCCAATCCAAGGACCCACATATGGAATAATGTTTAATACCCCTGTGAGAAATGCAAGGACAATAGCAAAAGAGAAATTCAGGCCTGCAATAAAGGTAAGACCTAACGTATTCAATGTTGTTATGCCTATTATTTGTATTGTCAAACCGAAAAAATACCTCACAAGCAGGATATTGATAGATTCAAGAGCCCTCTTAACATTATTTTCGTATTTGTCCGGAAAGAGAGCTAAGACCATGTTATTAAACATATCCTCCTCCTTAATAAAGAAGAAGGTAATAAATAGCACGATTAAAACACCCAGAATTGTATTCATCAACAGATTTGTTATGGATGCAAAAAAAGTTGTTATGGAAGAGGTAGTGAAGATTGCTTTAACCTCTTCGAAAATAACACTTTCTATACGAAAATCTTCTCCAATGGTTGGAAATATTCTAATGATCTGATCATTAAAACTTGATAGTGGTTCAGCTATCTTTTGTTGAAGAGAGGCAATATCAATACTGCTGATATTCATAAACACAGTTCCCAAAAGAGGCGCAATCAAAAAGAATATTGAGGAGAAAAGCGCGAAGATAGAGAATAGGGCAATGGCGGCTGTGAGCCATCTGGGCAGAAAATATCTTTTTATGTGCAGTTTATTGAGCCACTTCATTATTGGCCGCCCTAATAAAGAGATGACGGCCGAGATTAAAATATATATCACTATATCGCTGAAATACCATGCGATAAAAACGATGACAAGAGTTACCGCAATTCCTATTATATATTTTGCTAACTGATTCACCGTCTATAAAGAATTATCATTATTGAGATTTCTCTTCAAAAGTAATAATTTTTCGTAAGTTTGTTGCTACAATAACAATATTTACGAATTATGAAGAGGCTAATTATTATTCTGACCGTACTGTCGGTTTTTGCCGGGAGGGTATCTGCAGATGAAGGAATGTGGCTCCCTATGTTAATTAAGGAACGTATTCCGGAAATGAGGAAAAAGGGATTTAAACTTACTGCAGAAGACCTCTACAGCGTTAACAAAGCTTGCCTTAAAGATGCCATAGTACAATTTGGCAGCGGATGTACAGGAGAGTTGATCTCTGACAAAGGACTTTTAATAACCAACCATCACTGCGGATTCGGCCAGATTCAGTCTCACAGCACAATTGAGCATGACTATTTGAGAGACGGCTTTTGGGCTATGAATATGAGCGAAGAATTACCAAACAGCGGTCTGAATGTCAGGTTTCTGGTGAGAATGGAAGATGTTACTAAGGCTGCACTGGATGGGTGTGCCAATAATATGGAGGAGAGTGAACGCACAAAGAAAATTAGTGAAAACACAAAGGAGATAATAAAAAAAGCAACAGAAAATACTCATTATCAAGCCAAAGTAGAGAGTTTGTTTTATGGAAATCAATATTTTCTTTTTATTTATGAAATCTTTTCCGACGTACGCCTGGTAGGCGCTCCCCCCTCTTCGATAGGTAAATTTGGCGGCGATACAGATAACTGGATGTGGCCGCGCCATACGGGAGATTTCTCTCTTTTCAGAATCTATGCCAATAAAGAGAATAAACCTGCAGCTTATTCACGGGATAATGTTCCCTATAAACCAAAAAAGTTTTTTACAATCTCATTGCGTGGCGTAAAAGAGGGTGATTTCACTTTAGTTTATGGTTTTCCCGGGAGAACTCAAAGATATATCCACTCCGAAGCTGTAAAATACGTCTCTGATATCTCCAATCCGAATAAGATACATCTAAGGACGCTAAGGTTAAATGTTCAGAATGAAGAGATGAATAAAAGTCAAGAGGTGAGAATTAAATATGCATCTA
>CAYZPF010000176.1:0-3475 GCA_964479995.1 uncultured Muribaculaceae bacterium
TTTCACATCATCCTTTTTATAAAAAATTTATTCTTGAAGTGCCTGATAATTGGAGATGGAATGAATATTATAATGTACCAATTGATATGCTTATTGAAATTATTGATTCGGCACTTATTAAGGGTTATTCAGCTTTATTAGCTATTGATGTAAGCGAAAGGGGTTTTGGTGGAAAAGGAATTGCAATTGTACCGGAAATTGATGAACAAACAGTGCCTGAAAAGAGTATTGATCAAAAAAATAGGCAAATAGCATTTGAAGAGGGTTCTACAACTGATGATCATGGAATGCATATTTATGGAATAGCACAGGATCAAAAGGGGAGTAGATATTATATGGTAAAAAACTCATGGGGAGAATTGGGAGATTATAATGGCATATGGTACATATCTGCTAATTATTTGAAGTTTAAAACAACAAATATTGTTGTACATAAAAATATTATACCAGAAAATATTAAAAATAAACTTGGATTATAAATGTTACGTTATAAATTTTCTTTAAGCATTTTTTTAATTTTATTGCTGTTTTATAGCTTAGTCTCGTGTAAAACAGAAGATTATTCAGTGGCTCTTGACTACGATCAATATACTTTAGAGAATGGTTTGAATGTTATATTGCATATTGACCATTCAAACCCGTTGGTAGCATTGACCGTTATGTACCATGTTGGTTCCGGAAGGGAAGAATTTGGTAAAACCGGACTTGCTCATCTATTGGAACACTTAATGTTTCAAGGCTCAGAAAATGTAGCCTCAAATACTTATTTGCAAAAAATTTCTAATATGGGAGGGCTATGTAATGGCTCCACTAATTCAGATGGGACTATCTTTTTTGAAGTTGTTCCAAGAGATGCTTTGGAGAAGGTGCTGTGGATGGAATCTGATAGAATGGGTTATCTTGTTAATATGTTAAACCAAAAAGGTATAGATAAAGAAGTCAATATTGTATCAAATGAAAAGCGTCAGAGTTATGATACTAAACCATACGGGCAAACACCTATAATAACAGCAAAAGAGATGTTCCCAAAAGGACATCCATATAGTTGGCCAACAATAGGTAAGATATCTGATCTTAATCAAATCACTTTAGAAGATGTAAGATCTTTCTATTCAGATTTTTATGTGCCAAATAATGCAACTTTAGTTGTTGCGGGAGATTTTGATAAGAAATTGGTAAAGAGTCTGATAAAGAAATATTTTAATGATATTAAGCCGGGGAAAGAGGTAAAACGATTGCCTGTCCAACCTTTAATCCTTGATAAGACCAGGAAAATTGCATTTGAAGATCCTTATGCCACATTTTCTGAATTACATATAAATTACCCATCTGTAGAAGACTATAATAATGATTCCTATTCGATGGAAATGTTAGCCGCTATTTTTGCTAATAGTAAAAATTCTCCTTTATATAAGGTGCTTGTTGATGAAAAAAAATTGGCATCTTCTGTAGGTGCCTATAATATTTCCGGAGAGTTAGCGGGTTATTTTAAAATTGTGGTTAGAGCTTACAAAGATGTTAATTTGGATGATGTTTATTTAGCTGTTGAAGAAGCTTTTAAACGATTTGAAGAAAATGAGATTGACGAACATGAACTGCAGAAATTTAAGGTGATGAAGGAGATTAATTTTTACAATCAATTGTCTAAAATACAATATAAGTCAGTAATGTTAGCTAAAGGAAATGTGTTAGCACAAGATCCAAATATATTATCAAAAAATTTAAAAAAATTTCAGGCAGTTACGAAAAATAATATTATTACTTCATATAATAAATATTTAAAAAATAGACCACATTTTGTTTTAAGTATTATCCCAAAGGGAGATGGTAGTCTCTCATCTGTTACAGAATCTCTTTTGGTTGAAATCGAGAAAGAGCAGGAAATAAAGGGAGAATTTATATTAGATAACCATGTTTCGTGTCATTACGATAGTATAAAAACTAAATCCTCTTTCGATCGCTCTATTGAGCCGTCATTCCTAAAAAATACTCCCACAATTATAACTCCGGTAATTTGGACAGACTCATTAGAAAATGGTATCTCTCTTCTTGGAATTACTCAAAAAAAATTACCTATTATAAAAGCAAATTTACGAATCAAAGGAGGTATGTTACTTGATCCTGCCAATAAACCCGGCATTTCTTATCTTAATGCCAGGCTTATGAATGAGGGTACTGCTTTTAAAACTCCGGAAGAGTTGGAGAACTTACTCGATCTTTTAGGTGCGGGAGTTGTTGTATCTGCTGATAGAGAAGGAACAGATATATCCATTTCGTGTTTGACTAAAAATTTTAAAAGAGTTATTAAGTTAGTAGAGGAGATGGTATTATATCCAAGATTTGATGAAGAGGCTTTTATCAAAATCAAAGCGAATTTAAAATCACATCTAAGTAATTTATCAAACGATCCTAAGGAGATTACAAATTTAATCACATTTAAAGCTCTTTTTGGGGAAGATTCAAAAATTTCTCAAAGGCCTTGTGGTACTATCGAAAGTATTGACTCAATTACATTAAAGGATATAAAAGATTATTATTCAACTTGTTTATCACCATCTCTCGCAAGTTTTAATGTTGCTGGCGATATAGATAAGAAAGAGTGCCGTAGAATATTAGTATCACTTGAAAAAAAGTGGGTTAAGAAAGATATTACAGTTGTTAATCCAATAAAAAAAGAGTATAGAAATGATAAAAATATAATTCTAGTCAATTATCCCAATTTATCTCAAACAAGGATAGTGATAAGTAAGAAATTAATATTACGTAATAATCCCGATTACTACCCTTGTTTCATAGCTAACTATGCTTTAGGATCAGGATCTCAAGGGATTTTATTTGATATTCTTCGTCTGCAAAAAGGTTTGACATATGGAGCCTATTCAAAATTATATTCAGGCGAATACTATAGTTTTTTCTCAGCATATTCTAACGTACAAGCAAATTACACAAAAACAGCTTTGGAAACCTTAACAGATATTATAACGAGTTACGGAGATAATTATAACGATATGATGTTAAATAAAACAAAACAATCATTATTAAAAGCAAAAGCGTTTTCTTTCGAGACACTTGATGATTTATTGAATATATTAAATAATATTATTTCTTATGATTTACCTTTTGATTATATCAAAAAAGAAGAAGAGATAATTAAACATATTACATTAAAGGAGATAAAAGAGATTATTAAAAATAATTTTAATATCGAAGAGATGATTTACATTATAGTTGGTGATTTAGATAAAATAGGCTTATCACAAAATTCTGGACAGTGCCGAGCGACTAAATAGGAGTCTATCTATCTTGCTATTAATTAGATTGGAAAAAATGGACTATGGCCATAAGAATTGGGCCATAGTCCGAATTAATTTATTATTATATTTGATTACAGAATTTTACTGTAATTATGGAACTTATATTGTAAGTATTCGAGCGAATACATATTGTAACGGTTTTCAACAGGTTTTATCTTTGG
>CAYZPF010000177.1:0-3439 GCA_964479995.1 uncultured Muribaculaceae bacterium
CAAACTTACGTATAAGCGATATATTAAATACGCAAAAAGAATATATCTTGTTTTCATACTTTTATACGTTTTTTGAACTTATTAGTTATTAACCGCACTATAGATTGCATCCTGAACACGAGATACTAATCCTTTAACACCCGGTGAGGGGTCGTAGAGTTCTACACCCCAAACTTGCTTGAGATAGCTGATGACAATGGCTTCTTTTCTTCGCAGAGCATCTCCGGGATCGTAAGTCATACCTGCATTTAGCAGAGGATCATTATAAATACTGGTAGCCTCTGCAACTCTGGCATCGAATGCCTCTTTGCCATAAACAATGATACGGGATATTGTCTCCACAAAATCTTCATCGGAATTTGCGGTTGCATAGGGACTTATGAAGCCCATCTTCATGGCGTCCGTATCAGATACATTGTTCCATGAAGAGGTGTATGAAGAGGGAGTAATGTACATAAACTCTTCTGGGTACATAATGGTCTGGTGCATGGTGTGTGCAAACTCATGATGAACAGTTTTTAAGATTGCCTGGATGAGTGATACATCTGTTTTTGTAAACCAGTTCAATCTGTACATAACTATCTTTCTACCCCCTTCTGCTTCTCCAAGAGTAATGGTTCCAAGATTGTATTGAGGGCTACCCACAAGTACGAATTTCTTAGGGCTTAATTTCTTTATAAAGGTAGGGCCGGCAACCTCCTCGTAAGGTTTAATCCACGCCTCTTTAATTATCTCCATAATAGGAATAACTTTATCTTCATAGACAGGGACAAGAGTTCTGTTAAGGGCTAACTCGAATTGGTCCCATTTGTATTTTACCTCCATATTGTATGGAGTTACAAAATTATTTTTTAGCCAGATATCAGTACTATTAGGTTTTCCTTCATCGCCTCCGAGACCTAAGATGTTAACATTCAGGTCAATCTGCTCCTCTTTTTCACAAGAGTTAAATATGAGTAGAAGAGCTGCCAGAGTAATAATTATCTTTTTCATAGTCAAATGATTTACCAGATTTTACTTAATAGATTTGTTCTAGGATTCGACTCTAAGTCTGACAAGGATGCCGTCTGAGGTATTTGTAAAACCCATCTGTCATCGCCTGGATAGAGTGTATTTTCATCTCCGTTGAATGTCGTGTGGGTTACAGGAATTTTATACCTGATTAAATCCCAATATCTAAGCCCTTCCCACATAAATTCATTCCTTCTGAAATCCAGAATACATAGAATTATTGCTTTTTTCTCTGCACTCCAGGATGAAGAGTTAAACGCGTTGTATTTATTCAAAAAATGCTCTTCGTTGGAGATGGCTGCGCTGTAGAAATTAGCAAGTTTATTTGCAGTTAAAATATGTGTTGACTCGCTATAGGTTTTAATTCTTTGACGGGTAAAGACGTTAAGATCGGCCAGGGCTTTGTCTAATTGATCTGTCATGGCATATGCTTCGGCCCTGTTTAATAATATCTCTTCATTACGGAAGTAAGGAAATATTGTGTAAATAGTACCGGTAGTTGCTGCTATGCTTGTCCTTACAAAGAGTTCCTGGTATTTTGGAACATAATAGTTATCTCCACTGTAGAATACTCTGTATGCCCATACACCGCCGGCAGGATTACCGGCAGCACTTGAAAGGGTTGCATCTGTATCTATCTTTTTTGTGGCATAACGCCATGTGTTGGCATAACGGGACATTCTGGAACTCATCTCAGTTAAGAGCAGGTTCGAGGGATTAGTTCCAATTGTGTACTCTTTTTTAATGTCATTGCTGCTTGGGTAGTTGGCATAATTGGTGAGCCATGGTTGGAAATTTTGAGAACAATATACATTGGCAGGGTCTAACAGTGCAACATTGTTATTGGATGTCATCACCGACGGAACAGGGATAACTGTTGATGCGTGTTCAATTACTTTGTTCCAATCGCCTTTATAAAGATAAAACCGGCTGGCAAAAGCCGCTGCTGCCTTGCGGGAGAAGTGATACACAGGAACTTTATATACGGCGTCACTTCCCAATTGAGCCATGCCTTCAATCAAATCCTGTTCTGCTTTGTCCCAAACCTCTTGTACGGTACTTCTGGAGTATTTTTGAATTACATTTTTTTCCGGTTCGGTAACGTAGGGAACTCCGGGAGAGGAGTTGTCTCCATTTATATCATAGAACTTAGAGTAGAGTGAAACAAGTAAAAAATGGGAGAAAGCTCTTATGACCTGGGCTTCACCTCTGTATGAGGTCAATTTAGATGTCTCCGGTAGATTTTCCATGGCGGCTAAAGCGTGATTAACTTCACCTATTGAAAAATAGCAACGATTCCAAAAATATTCGGGTGTATCCTGACTTACGTCTGTTATATCTCTCCAAAAGAAAGCATCTGAGTTAGATACATTTTCCTGGAATCCGGGACCTTTGTCACTTACGAAATCCATTCTTGAGTTTAACATTGCAGCATATGAAGCGCGCGGATATGCAGATGCCAGTAATTGTCCTACTTTATCTTCATTGTTTATCTCTGTTCTGTTATCCGGTGTTTTATCAAGAAACTTTTCGCATGAACTCAATGTAAAAGCGGCAAATAGTAGTAGTATTAAATATACTTTAAATTCATTTTTTATTATTGTAATCATAGTTTTTCCCTCCTAAAATCCAATTTTTAAAGCTACGGTAAACTGTTTCTGTAAAGGTTGGGCTACCCCTCCTGTGTTAAAAAATTCCGGATCCTGTCCATTTAATTTTTTGTCTGAGTAGAGTAAAAACAGGTTAGACGCTGCCGCAGTTAACGATAACTGCTTAATTGCATTTTGCTTGCTTATCAGTTCTTTTGGTAAATTGTACGTTAAAGAGACCGTTTTTAGTCTCATGAAATCTCCTCTTGCTACCCTTTCGGTAGAGTAGTTGTAGGCATTGTATGGATATCTCCCCGAAAGAGTAGATGAAGCTATATATGCATCTACAATTGAAGGTACATTCGTCTTAAGTTCATCTCCGGGCATCAGCCATCTGTCATTGAAAAGTTTAGGAGTTGCATCCAAATCGGAATACCTGGCTTTAAACACTGGATTCAACCTTATTTTATTACCACCCTGATAGGTGAAAAATACATTAAGAATAAGGTCTTTATATCTGAAATTATTTGAGATACCACCTACATATACAGGTTCAACGCTACCTTCATATTTGATATGATCCAGGTTGATACTTTGCAAATACACCGTATTTGATAAATCTCCATTTTCGTCAATGAATGCCGGGATTCCGGTCTCTGGATCTAATCCTTTAAATTCAACAGAAAAGAGACTTCTTACCGGATATCCTTCAAGGTTGCCTCCGTCTGGAGTAACCATATCGAAGATTCTTGGTTGATTTTTGGCATTTGTGATCTTAGTTCTGCTATGGCCGTATGTTAAATTTATTTTCCATTCAAATTCAGGATTTGTAATAGGTA
>CAYZPF010000178.1:0-3433 GCA_964479995.1 uncultured Muribaculaceae bacterium
AACATTAGTCAAAGCCACACAAATCATCGCAATTAGCTAAGATTCATCAAAAGAAATAAAGCTGTTAAAGTTAAAGTCAGAAACCCATTTTGAATGGGCTCAGTTTGTAAAAACATAAGTATATAAAAAACTATCCAACATAAAATAGCAGTGACGTAGGTGAGCTTGCATTTTGATAGTTGCATATTATGTATAAAGAAAGAGACTGCCTATTTTTTGGACATCCTCTATCTCAAACAGTAATATGACATATTTAAGGTATTGTATAAACTTAAATGCTATATTTGTGATAACTAACATCAAATGTTTAATGAAAAAGATTTCTTCGATTTGTTCTGATGAGAATATTCTTCCTCAGGTAATTGATCCGGAAAACTAAAAGCCACAATCGAATACAGTAAAGATTTAAACAATGAAAAGAGTTCTAATTATAAAAAATGAGATTGCTGAAATTTCGAGGTTAGTAGTATTTATCGAGCCTATAGGAGAGGAGATGGGATTGTCCTGTCGGCGGATTGGGCATTTTTCTTATAAAAAAGATAATGAAGGAAATTGAATATCAGCGCGTGGACGATGTGAATGTGTTCATTCTTAGGGAGTTATTAGAGCATTTTTTTGAATTGTCATTTATAAGTAACTATTTTTAACAATACAAACTATGGAAGTAACTATCAAAAAAGATGGAAATAAGATCTTGGTAAAGGTTGTGGGGAGACTTGACACAACCAATGTAACAGATTTTGAGAAAGAAATAGCGCCTGTTATGGCAGAGCCGGGGGAAGATATAGAGTTGGATTGTTCAGAGTTTGATTATATCAGTTCGTCGGGTTTACGTATTTTTCTGATGCTTCAAAAGCGCGTGACCGGAGCAGGCGGTAAACTTGTGTTGAGCAATATGAAGGGTGAGATTAGAGAGGTGTTTGATATGACCGGTTTTTCATCAATCTTTACAATTGAGTGATGATGACGCGTATTATTGGAGTTCTCTCTCTGTTGGCAGTACTCTTTTCCGGGTGTGCAAGCAAAGATGACGCAAGTAAATTCCATAATTCTAAAACTACGCTTTTAAGGTCAATGGAAGATTTGAAAGATAAGCGCATAGGCGTGCTTATGTCTTCAATTCAGGATCACTATATTACAACTTCTTATCCCGATGCCGATATTAAACGCATAGATATGGCTCCCGACCTTATAATGTCTTTAAAGAGCCATCAATGTGACGCCATTGTTTTGTTGGCTCCCGAAGCTACGGAAGCCATTAAGTTTGATAACGCTCTTGCTATTCTTGATCCTGATATTTACACAGTTAAGCTTGGATTTGCTTTTCGTGACGAGAGGTTATGCAATAATTTTAATAGTTATCTCGAAGAGATTCAATTAAGCGGTCTATACGAAGATATTATAAAGCGGTGGATTGATGATTTTGATAATGCATCTATGCCTGCGCTGAATTTGCCCGATGGTAAAAACCCTATTATAGTGGGTACAACTACGCAAAGCATCCCTTTTACATTTATTCAGAACGGCGAATGTAGCGGACTTGATATAGAGTTTGTAAGTCGATTTGCTGAAAAGGAGGGGAGGGGAATTAAGTTCGAGATAATGTCGTTCGAGGGATTGATCCCGGCTCTCAATACAGGGAAGATAGATATTATTGCAAGTTCGGCAATGATTACCCCCGAAAGGGCTGAACAGGTCATGTTCTCTAATCCTTACTATACCGTTGGTTCTTCGGTGTTGGCCTTAAAGAAAAATCTTGCCAGGCCGGATGGAAGAGGAATGAAGGATGGAAGTGACCTTGAAACAGCAAGTATAGGCGCAATGACGGGATCGACAGGTGAGTTTTATATTGAAGCACACTTTCTCGATGCAAAACATCTTCTTTTCGACGATATCAACGATGCTATAGTTGCTTTGCGTAGTAAACAAGTTGATTATGTGATTACCGCTTATACAACTGCACTATTAGCATCCAGGCATAATAAAGAGATAGCTTTACTACCTGAGAAGCATGTTAATGAACCTGCAGCAGTTGCAGTGAAAAAAGGTAATTATGAGTTAGTAGAGAAGATAAATACTGTGATTAACAGGATGAAGGAAGATGGCAGTTTGGAAGATTTGATTGAGCGTTGGTTGGAGCATGATGGAGGAGAGTATAACGGACCAAAAAATTTGGCCGGAGCTGATGCGCCTGTTTTGAGGGTAGGGATAGCAGCTAATCGTGAGCCGATGTGTTTTGTACGTGATAACAAAATAGTGGGACTCGATTGCGAATTGATTGAAACCATTGCGGCAGATTTAGGCATGCGGATTGAGTATATGGATATGAAGTTTTCTGCTCTTATAAATGCATTAGAGTCGGGAAGAGTAGACGTGATTATTTCCAACTTTACCGCAACACAAGAGCGACGTGAAAAGGTGTTGTTTACTGTTGATTACTTCTTTAATCCACAAATAATGATGACACTGAAGGAAGGTGACGATATTGAACAAGATGATGATGCTCCCGGTTTCTTTGCAAAAATAAAAGATAGTTTTTATAACAATCTTGTTCGTGAAAAACGGTGGAAGTTAATATTAGACGGATTAAAAGCTACTATTATTATCACACTGTTTGCTGCGCTGCTCGGTACGATTATCGGTGCATTGGTGTGTGCAATGAGGATGAGTCGCAATCGTTTGGTAAATGGCATTGCACGAGTTTATATCGACATTATGCGCGGTACTCCACTATTGGGTATGTTGATGATTCTCTTTTATGTGGTATTTGCTTCAACAGGTTTAAGCGCAATGATTGTTGCTATAATCACTTTTGCGTTTAACATGGCAGCCTATTCCAGCGAGATGTTCCGCACATCAATCGAGTCGGTAGATCCGGGCCAGAAGGAGGCGGGTCTTTCCATGGGATTTACAAAGGTGCGTACATTTATCTACATAATTCTACCACAAGCAGTGCGTAAGGTGATCCCTATTTACAAGGGTGAAGTTATATCACTTTTAAAAATGACTTCAATTGTCGGCTATATCGCAGTTGTAGATCTTACCAAAGCATCCGATATTATCCGCTCGCGGACATTTGATGCATTTTTCCCATTGATTGTTGTGGCAATTATCTATTTTATATTGTCATGGTTATTAGGCCTAGGCCTTGATTATATTAACAAAAAAGTCTCTTCAGCAAAATGATACGAGTAGAACACTTAAAGAAAAATTTCGGACACTTGGAGGTACTACGAGATGTAAATGCAGATATAATCAAAGGCGAGGTTATATCAATCATCGGTCCTTCGGGTACAGGTAAAAGTACATTTTTGCGTTGTCTGAATCTGCTCGATCAACCTTCCGGCGGGCAGATCTTTATCGATAATGAAAATATCTTGGATAAAAAGGCGAATGTGGCAAAGATACGCCAGAAGATGGGCATGGTATTTCA
>CAYZPF010000179.1:0-3371 GCA_964479995.1 uncultured Muribaculaceae bacterium
CAAGATCAAATCAGAACTCTTAAAAAGAATACTTCTTTTACCGTTTAGAAGATAGACTATCCCGGCGCTTCTTCCAAAGTATTGAATCTTATTGTTTATCCCAATATCTAAAAAAGGGAGTTTACTCAACAGGTTTAAAATTTTGGTTGAGCCGCCCAGGCTGTCACTCTCTACATCATAAAGATAGCCCTCATCAGTAGCCCTTATAAGTTGTTTGTGAGTAACCACGGCTGCCTTTAATTCAATGCTTTCATCAAGGTAAATAATACTTAAATTGGATATCTCTTTTTCGTGTTTGAATTCAACCTCTATCTCCCGACTATTAAATCCTACAAAGGAGATCTCAACAATAAAGCTTTTATCTAATGATTTATGTTTAAATTTATACTCCCCAAGAGAATCGGTATGTGAATAGGTAATAATTTTACCTTGAGGGCTTTTCAGTAAAACATAGGCGTCAGGTAGCGCCCTGTCGTCTGAACGGCTTCTAACTATACCACTAAAAATATACTCCTTTTCCAATGCCTTCTCTTGTGAAAATGCAGTTGTAAAAAGGAAAAATGAGACAAAAAGAAGATAAGCTGTTTTCAATCAACAAACTATTATTTATCTTTTCCCCTTTGCATAGCCCGCTGCTCCCTTAGCTCTTCCTTATAAGTGAAGGAGTATTTCTCAAACTCCTTAAATAGTTTTTTACCCAAGATTTCTATTAGTTCATTCATCAGCTTATAGGAGTTCTGTATTCTTAATTGAATTTCAACATCTGAAATAGCTTCATGACCCCTTGAGTTTATAGTACGAGGAGTTTTGTTTAACTCAGTAAGTCTGATGTCATGCTTTCTGTAGCAATCTATCATATTTTCCTTTTTATCATCGGTAATCAGGTAGATATTGCAAAATTTAGTAATTGCATCTTTGTAAGCCAATGAATCTGTAAACCTGGGAGCTTGTGCTTTTAACATACTTCCCAATAACAAAAAAGCCAACAAAGCAATAGATGATTTTATATTACTCATGACATTTAATGTTTAAGTTTTGTTAAAGATAAAGCAAATATACTAATAAAGCAAATATTCTTAAAAAAGGCCATGTAGTTGAGCATCAACCTTGTCAATTATAAGACTCAGGTCTTCTTGTCGCTCTTCAAATTTTATTTCGTCAACATTTACAATCAAAATTTTACTATCTTTATACTCAGATACCCATTTCTCATATCGCTCATTAAGACCGGAGAGGTAGTCTATTCTTATCCCGCTCTCATACTCTCGTCCCCGTTTATGGATTTGTGAAACTAAATTAGGGATGGAAGATCTGAGATAAATCAGAAGGTCGGGACCCTTTACCAGGGAGAGCATCAGGTTAAAAAGAGAGTTGTAATTTTCAAAATCACGGGTAGTCATCAACCCCATGCTGTGAAGATTTGGGGCAAAGATCCGGGCATCTTCATAGATTGTTCTATCTTGAACAACATTGTTTGCCGATTTCTGGATCTCAACTATCCCGTTGAACCGCTCTTTAAGAAAGTAAATTTGAAGATTGAAAGACCACCGTTGCATATCATTGTAAAAATCGGTAAGATATGGGTTGTTTTCAACCTCCTCGTACTTTGCTTCCCAGTTATAGTGCTTTGACAATAAACCTGTAAGGGTGGTTTTACCACTGCCGATGTTTCCTGCTATGGCTATATGCATATTATTTATATTTGAGTGATGAACGAGAGTCTCTCTCTGCAAATGTAACAAAATCTTTACTATTTTTGTCTTATGTTAGATTCATTACAACATAAAGGGAGGCGAAAAAAGCTTATAGAGCATCTTAAGGCGCAGTATAATTTTGAACCAAAGGTATTAGAGGCAATGGAGAGGGTGCCGCGACACATTTTTGTGGAGTATGGCCTTGACCACCTTGCATATTTAGACAAACCCCTCCCGATTGGAGCAAAGCAGACAATCTCACAACCCTACACTGTTGCAATGCAAAGCCACCTTCTCTACCAAAAACTCTCCCGTTTTGATAAGGTATTGGAGATTGGAACGGGGTGCGCCTACCAAACCGCAATTTTGGCAGAATTGGGGATGAGAGTTTACAGTATTGAGAGACAGAGATCTCTCCATCTGATTGGGCAAAAAAATCTCAACAGGTTGGAATATCATAACCCTACTCTATTTTATGGAGATGGTTTTGCAGGACTACCAAAATTTGCTCCATTTAAAGGGATATTGATTACATGCGGAGCTCCCAATGTGCCTAATTCGCTTCTCGCACAGCTTGCAATAGGGGGGAGGATGGTGGTCCCTCTCGGTAGCGGAGTGCAAAAAATGTTAACAATAGACCGTTTGTCAGAGAATGAGTATTCCAGAAATGAACATGGAGAGTATAGATTTGTTCCAATGTTAAAAGGGACAGAAGAGTAAAAAATTGAAATATGATAGAAATTAAGACATTTTATTTTAACGACCTAAGAGAGTGTACCTACGTTTTGTGGGATGAGAGTAAGGAGTGTGTAATAATCGACCCGGGCTGCTATACCACTGCAGAGAGGGGGAGACTGGAGAAGTTTATTGAGGGGAACTCCCTAAAACCGGTAGCTTTACTCAATACACACGGCCATTTTGACCATATTATGGGAAATGCATTCGTAGCAAAAAGATGGTCGCTCACAGCTATGATACACCCGGAAGACAAACCGCACCTTGAGAGGGCTAAGCAATATAGTGAGATGTTTGGGTATACCGTAGAGCAGCCACCACTCAACACAATAGATATAAAAGATGGAGATAAAATAGAGTTTGGCAAATCGTATCTTATGGTGATGCACACCCCCGGCCACACTCGCGGCGGAGTCTCCTACTACAACAGAGAGGAGAGCTTTGTGATAACAGGCGATTCATTATTTGCAGGCAGCATTGGAAGAACAGATTTGCCGGGCGGAGATTACGATCAACTTATGGAGAGTCTGCTTAGTAAAATCATTAAACTTGGAGATCACTTTGCCGTCTATCCGGGGCACGGTCCGGCAACCACGATTGGCAATGAAATTGCATCTAATCCCTTTTTAAGATACGAATAGAGATGAGAGGAAAAACATATCTTACAATATTATTAATTCTATTACCATTTGTTACATTTTGTTCTGAGAAAGCCCTGAAGAGCGATATCTATTTTAGAGACAACGTGGGATTTAGCCAGGATATTAAAATTCCGCCAATTCCAAAAGCTGCCTCATTTGCAGGAGAGGAGGTGCCTCTTCACTACTTTGATGTCAGGGAGTCTCTTGTAAGGGAGATCACTTCACTTGCCTATATGCACGGCTCAATAGTCTATATAATGCAATTAGACAACCGATACTCTAAAGAGATCAAGGGTATTCT
>CAYZPF010000180.1:0-3221 GCA_964479995.1 uncultured Muribaculaceae bacterium
CTTTTTGACTCTCTTTTGAGCTGTTTATAATAAAGGTGCGCCAGAAAAGGAAAGCCTCCATTAGTTTGGTTTTTCCACTTGCGTTGGCACCAAATATAACGGCACTCTTCAGAATCCTTAACCCAAATTTCTCTATTGATACAATATTCTCTTCTTCCCGAGTTGTAGAGTCGGAATTAGAAGCAATTAGGCTGATCGTAGCTTTATCCTTAAAGATTTTGTAGTTTTTTACTGAGAATTCAAGTAACATAACTTTATTATTTGCAAATTATATGCAAATATAGAATTTAGTTTTGATTATTATGAATGATAAAAGAGATATTTGCGGAAAATTTGTTTAAAATAGAGATGGGATTTTTTGCTTTCTAAACCTCCTCAAAATAGGTGTCGGGATTTTCCGGGTCAAATTGTTCGTTGGCCCACATTATGGTGACCATGTCGGTGGTGCCGAGATTTTGAATGTTGTGGGTGTAGCCAACGGGAATGTCTATTACCTCCAATTTATCGCCCGAGACAAAATATTCAAAAACTTCTCCTTTAGAAGCTATAGTTCCCAATTCGTCTATCTCTATCTTTCTAAGGCAGATAACTCCTTGTCCGCTAACTACCAAAAACTTTTCGTTTTTTGTGTGATGCCAATGTTCTCCTTTGGTGATGCCAGGTTTAGAGATGTTTACAGAAACTTGACCCTGTTCAGGGCTCTTTAAAAATTCGGTAAATGAACCACGGTGGTCTATATTCATTTTAAGAGGGTAGGAGAAAGTGTTGGTTGGCAGGTAGCTTAGATAGGTAGAGTAGAGTTTCTTTGTAAAAGGGTCTGCCAAATCTGGTATTAATAGATTAACCCTACTCTTCTTAAAGTTGCAGAGCAGCTCCACTATCTCCCCTAATTTAGCTTGATGCTCCACTGCCACTTTGCAGTACTCCCCCTCGCGATTTGGGTTGCTAATAAGAGCATTAACAAGCTCATTGACAACATCGTCAATATAGACCAAGGTTATTAAAACAGAGGGATCATTGATTTGGATATCCAAACCATTGGCAATATTGTGGCAGAAGGTAGCCACGGCGCTGTTGTAGTTGGGACGGCACCATTTACCAAAGACATTTGGAAAACGGTAAACCAAAACAGGTGCGCCAGTTCGCTTTGAGTAGTCAAACAGTAACTCTTCTCCCGCTTTTTTTGAAATGCCGTAAGGGTTATCAAGTGCAGCTTGGATTGAGGATGAGATCATCACCGGACATTTGTTACCTGCCTGTTCCAACGCAGCCAATAGTTGAGAGGTGAAACCAAAGTTTCCCTCCATAAACTCTCCAACCTCTTTGGGCCTATTGACACCCGCCAAATGGAAAACGAAGTCTGCTTTATTACAATATTGGGCCAAAAGCGAAGGGTCGCTATCCATATCAAATGGCAGTACAACCAAGCCTACTAAAGAGTTGAAACCTTTGGCTTTACCCTGCGATATGTTATTTAATTGAGCAATTAGGTTTTTGCCGATAAATCCCTTTGCTCCGGTGACTAATATGTTCATTTGTATTGTTGCTTTTTTACTACAAGAAATAGTGGGCATTGACTACAAGAAGCAGAGAGAAGTGGGAATCTATGTATTATCTGGTTTTATTAATTTCCAATAGCCACCTTTAGCAGTCCCAATTCTTTCTAGTATACCTTTTTCCTTCAATTGAGTGGTGTTTTTTATTATACCTCTCTTACTCATGCCTATTTCATCTGCTATTTTATTCAATGTAATTTTTGGATTTTTGTGTATTAAACGGATAATTTTTTTCATATTATCGGTGAACTCATCGGTGAACTCATCGGTGAACTCATCGGTGAACTCATCGGTGGATCTGTCGGATAATTCATTGATTTTTCTGTAAAATATTACCGAGAAATAATTGTTAATTAGTTTAAATTCCGGTTCTTTAAGGCCTTCTTTTTTGCATTCATCAATGATTTTTAATGTTCCTCTTCCCCAACTTTCAATTAAACCTGCTTTATAAAAAATATTAGCCAACAGTAGATTCACCGGGTTAGATAAATGGTTTGTTTTAAGCTCTTCAATATTTATTGTATTGAAAGGAGAGTTTTCGTTCATTATCTCCAATGTTGTGCGGGTTACCTTGATTTGAATACTTGAGTTAGACAAATAAGTGCGATGAATGATGGCATTGATAACTGCCTCACGGAGGGCATCAGATGGAATTTCCAACTTTTCTTTACGGTAAATCCCCTCATAATAAATATTGTTTAACAGATATTTTGTCTGCAAAATTTCCATCACTCTTTCTACTTGTTGAAAAAGATTACCTTCTATCCTGTCATTTGAAACAATTTCGGAATCAGAAGTAAAAAGACCAATTTTCACTTGAGCTTGAAGAAAATGATGTGTTATATTATTTCCGAAAAGTAAAATTGAAGCTCTGTTTAGCTTGCCATCAGCAATTAGATTTAATTTTTCTAAAAGTACTGTATTGTCTTTCTCTGCGCTAATATATGGCAATCTGGCTATGGCTAATGATTTGAACTGTTTTATTGTTTCAATATCTAAATCATTTATAGTTGTATTTTGCACTATTTCAGCTTCCCAGGTACGCCCCACTTTTCTAAACAAAAAATCATTCAAGGCAACCCCTTTCAATTCCTGAAGTGTACTGCCGGAGCGTAGATAATATTTCCCTTTATATGATATAGGTACTGAATATTGATCTATTTCAATTTCAAAAAAGTGTCTCCCGTCTTTTTCCTTTAGTGTAATCTTTGGATATATGCCCAAAATATCGCGAAATTTATTAGGTAACTGTTCGAGCAAATCCCTGTAATTACCCACTCCAACAACTACACCATTATCGTCAATGCCAATAATAAGTTTGCCTCCGGAAGCATTTGCAAAACCACAAACCCATTTCAGGTAGTCGTCTTGCCATTTCAGCTTATATTCAATATTTTGATGTTCAGCCATTTTTTGCAGTATGTTAACATTATAATACATTATTTCTCTCCACTGGTGACAACTTCAATTTGTGCATATTATAAATATGATTTTTAATTTACACTAAGATATTGCTTTTATTTTGACTATAAACGAATGGGTATGAAGCTACTGCAAGCATTGTCGCAATTTTACTACAAAAAATGGAGGACATTAACTACAAGAAATAACGAGTATTCACTACAAGAAATGGCGAGTACTGATTGCAAAAAATAGCAATCGTTT
>CAYZPF010000181.1:0-3156 GCA_964479995.1 uncultured Muribaculaceae bacterium
AGGATCGCCTCCAATTGCAACAGCTACGGGTAGTTGCCCGCTCCCGAGCCTGGCAAAGTGATTGGCTCCTGTTTTGTGCCTGTGCCAGTGCATACCGGTACTTTCGTCATTAAATACCTGCATCCTGTACATACCTGTATTCCTGCCTCCTGTTTCGGGATCTACGGTGTGTACAAGCGGTAGGGTGATGAATCTTCCTCCGTCATTCGGCCAGCATTGTAAAATTGGCAATCTGCTTAGTTCCGGTTTAAAAAGGATAGATTCCTGACATGGAGCATGCCCTTTAAATTTCTTTGGCAACCAGGCAGATGCCTCTTTTAGATGTGGAAGAAGTTTTAATTTTTCAAAAAATGAGGATCTCTCTTGTAATAGTTCAGAATAGAGAAAATCAAAATATTGCGTAACTTCATCAAATGATTTTAATCCTAATGCTAAGAGAATTCTCTTCTCGGAACCCATCATATTTGTTAAAACTGGAAAGCGGGTGCCGGTGTTTTCAAACAGGATAGCTTTTCCTCCACCCGGCTCTTTACTGATGCGGTCTGTAATCTCTGCTATCTCCAGGACAGGATCTGTAAACTCAGAAACTCTTATGAGCTCTCCTTCTGATTCCAGCAAGGCTATATATTCTCTCAGGTTATTATACATGATTCTTTTCTTTATTAGGTTACAGGAAAAGCTCTTTTATCTTTTGGGGATAAACTCCTTTATAAAGTATCTTTCTGCCTTTATCGAGTATATAGGAGTATGGTACCTGTATAATTTCCAGGCTTTCAAAAAGTTGTTTTTTTTGAAATGTTGATGGAGATAATATAACCCAAGGTATTCTCTCCTTAGCAAGATATGCGGTAAGCTCTTTGGTATCATTACCTATATAGACTCCTCTTATTTCAATTTTTTTTCTTTTTAAATCTTTATGTATCTTTATTAAATCTTGTATAAATGGTCTGCATAGCGGACAATCTGTATCAAAAAAGAAAATAATCTGTTTTTTTACCCTCTTTGGGAACAAATTGACCTCTCGGCCTTTAAGATTAGATAATTTTATTTGAGATACTATCTCTCCCGGCCGGTTACCCATGATTTGCTTTACACTTTGAGGAACCCTTTTTTCGGTAAAATTTTTATCAAACCACATCTCTTTATAGGGAAAAATGTAATTTTTGGCAAGATATACTGCGGCATCTCTGGTAGCTTGATCTTGTTGTATTACGAGATGTTCAAAGAGATGATAAAAGACTGCATTGTACATCTCTGTGTTGTCATTGGTAAGACGTTTAAAAAGAGGTTCAAAAGCATCTCTAAGCTCATTTGTATCACTTAAATCGAATATTTGCAGATATTTAGGCACAAACGCTTCTGCTTCTGTATAGTAGTATGATATCTTATCACTCTCCGCCGTTAGCAGATCTTTTACTGCTTTGATATCTAACTCTCTCCCTATGATTATCTTCTTGTTGTCCAGTAGAAAAAGTTGAGGGGTTTTTATCACATTGTATTTCCTGTTGAAATCACTGTCATCGGTAATATCAAGTACAAAATGCCAGTTTTTATACTTTGTTCTGCCGTCTGATTTAAAGTTGTCATTTAGATATTCTGCCAGTTGCTCAATATTGTTTTTTGAGAAGACAGCGTAAACAGAAATATTTAAATAATCATATTCTTTGACAACCTCTCTAAGTTGTGGTGTAAATTCCCTGCATATATCGCATTCGTTGTCAAAGAAGTAGATTAGAGTATATCTGCTTTGCAGTGAATAGAGAGATAATGGAGCATTATTGTATTCATAGAGAGATAATTGGGGAGCTTGCATACCTATTAATGAATTTTCATTGAATTCAACATAGAATTGCAACATTTGAAGCCCTCCCTTACCGCTCCATTCAAGCTTGTTGTTAAGAAAATAGTTTTTTGCAATGTACACGGCAACTGTTTCATAGCCCATTATGTGTGAAGTAATAAAATGGTTGAACAGGTAACCGGCTATAGATGATTTAACTAAATTATCTTCACTTAAAGATATAAGATAATCGCAAGCTTTAATAAGAGTGTCAGCTACAGGAGGTAAAGATGACAAATAATCATCAATTATTGCCTCCTTCTCTTGTGAGTATCCCTGTTGAAGATGCGATAGGATTGCAATAATGATGATGCATAATGATATTATCTTCCTCATTACGTTAAACTGTTACTGCTGTCCTTTTCCGCTTAAATCTATTCCTTCGGCAATAAAACAACTCACATCTCCTCCGTTCACAAGCACATCTCTAACCACCGTAGAGGTTATAAAAGAATACTGATGTCTTGAGGGGATGAATACTGTTGTTATACCGGGCGCCATCTTGGCATTCGCTTGAGCAATAACGCTCTCCATTTCAAAATCGGTAGTACTTCTCAAACCCCTTACAATAAAACCGGCATGTATCTGCTTGCAGTACTCTATGGTTAATCCTTGATACGAGTCTACCTTCACATTGTTAATCTCTTTTACCGATCTTTTAATAATTTCAATTCTCTCTTCAACAGTAAAGTAACTGTTTTTTTGAGTATTGAACCCTACGGCTATAATAACTTGGTCAAAAAGTCTCAGCGCCGATCTTAATACATCCAGATGACCTAATGTAAAGGGATCAAAAGAACCGGGAAAAACTGCCTTCTTCATTGCTTAAAAATTTAAATACAAATCTCTATTTTACATTTAAAAACAAAGGTGGCCGGTCCTACAAGAAGAATTTCTGTGTAGTTGTCACCTCCCGAGTGATTAAATTTGACATTCAGATCTCCACCCAATGCTTTCACACGGGAATTGTAACTCTGGAAATGAACCGATGGTTTAAAGTGGCGCTCTTTTACGCTCTTATTCAGCAGTCTGTGATATGCTATGGCCGAAGCAACCACTCCTGTTCCGCATGCCAGCGTCTCATCTTCTACACCTCGTTCATACGTTCTTACAGATATTTCAAAATCGTTGTCAGGATTTAGTGTACTGCTCCATCCGGATGAGTCCCTGCCCCAATTCCCCTGAACAAAATTGACATTAGTCCCACCTTTAAACAATGGATTATTTCTCCAAAGGCGTCCCTGTTCAATAACATTATATTCCTTTAAGTTGTCTGCAAATACTACTAAATGGGGGGATCCGGTATCCAAAAAGAA
>CAYZPF010000182.1:0-3091 GCA_964479995.1 uncultured Muribaculaceae bacterium
TAAAGTTCAATACTAAGTTCAACCTCTTTTGGAGGAAGCAAATGTGTGCATCACAGCACTGATAGCTGATATTAACTTTTATTACTCCTGCTCCCGATCCCTCAATTTCTTGAGTTATGATAAAAGTATCTTTAAATAATGTAGTGCCACTCTGATTATAATAGGTCCCAAATGGTCTCTCTATTTGACCAACCGCTTTGTAGTTGTCAGGCAATGTTAACTCTATAACTGTAGGCAGATAGGCGTCAGAGGCGCTTACATAATCGTAAATATGGTATCCGGTGTGAACCTTAATCTTTATCTGTAACAATTTCTTACCATTGAATAGCGTTGTAACTTGTGATGCTATCGCTACCGGATTAGCATCATCGGTCTCCTCCATCTTCAATTTTGAAGCAGCCTTTCTCTCCTCATATGCGCTATAATCATTAAGGCCGGGCTCGTAACTATTTATTAGAAAACGCCAACCTCCCGCCTCGGTAAAGAATAGGAGATCTTTATATTTTTCATACCAATCTCGCCACTCTTTGGGTGTAGCAAATTCAACCATTGTATAACGTGCCAAAATTCTCTTTCCTTTTGCTACATCTTTCTCATTCTCCAGCATTTTTATGGCAGCATCCAATATTTTCTTATTATAATTGGCTATACCTACGCTTTTTACATCTTCATCCACCTCTAAATTATAGAAACCTTCACCAAAGAAATAATCGAAATTTTCATCAAAATATCTATTGTAAGCATTTATATCCATACCGAATTTCTCATACAGATTGCCTCCTCCTCTTGATGCCATCTCCTTAAAATATTCTTCATAACTCTGTTTAGGCTTGTTAGAAGGGGCATAATTTACCATCCTTGATTCTTGCTCGGTAAGTTTATCACCTTTTGCCAATTTTTCTTTAGCCTCCTGCTGTAATTTCAACATGCGTTTTGCAAACTCTTCATCTGACTTCATTCTCGCTTCATAAGATTCACGAGTAAGCAAATATCTTCTCTCTTTGATATATTCGCGAGTGGCTATTCTATCTTCATACTTACGGGCAATGGGGTATTTTCCCACAAATTTTGCAGCATAAACAATGGCATTGGCAAATACAGGTTTAGCCTCTTCGGTCATATCATCGGGAGAAGCGGCAAAACCCCAATGAAAATAATTACCGTGGCGGCCAATTGCAACTGCATCAAGAGTTTTATCGCTTACGCCGCTTGAGATAAACTCAGCGTCAGGTGAGTCAAGATATCCCCAAGGGCGGGCAACCATACCGATGGGCATATTGGGGTCGGTTTTATATCCTTTTTTCTGGACGCTCCACATTTTAACAGTTTTGGGAAGTGGTCCGTCATAAAAGTAAGGATAGTGAGTGGCGCCTTCGGGTATGGGTTTTTCCACAACAGTCATTTTCACCTTAAATGGACCATTAAAGATGGGGTGAGAAGCTTTCCAATGGTGTGCATCGGCATCAAGACAAAGGCAATACCAGTCATTTTTCGTACCAATACCTCGACCAATCGCATCATTAGCAGCTCCTATTGCAACTATGGGCCTATCAAAATTTTGAGGGAAATAACTTCCCGCTATTCTTACATTTCTGCTCTTATCAAATCCTCTTTGTAAAAATGGTTTTGTAGGAGCAGAATCCATTATGGTCACATCATAGTCGTTTGACAATGTGTAAACATACTCATTTGCATCAATCACTTTTACATTAGTAAAGTAGTGGTTAAGCAGATTTTCAAAAGAGGCAACTCTCGCCTTATCTTTAGAGAGATTACCTACAAATAAAACTTTGAGATTCTCTTTTTTTATATTTTCGGAGCTTTGAGCCGTCAAGACCGTAAAGAGAACGGCAGATAATAACAGGGTAAGGGTAAATTTCAGTGCTCTCATAAATCTGTTTTTTTGTATTTAACATATAACAAGTTCAAACATATTTACCCTAACTTTTGTTTAAAAGAAAACAAAAGGAGTGCTTAGTGATAGCAGTATATAGTTTCTGAATTCACGTTCTGTAGTAGCTGCAGGCCAGTAAGAGAGGTCTGCTTTGATTCCGAAAAGATCAACCCCAAGTCCAACAGTCGGATAGCTCCCGAATCCTTTATCTGCATCACTTATGTGGTATCCGGCTCTTAAAGATAGCAGCTTATACACCTTATACTCAGCTCCCAGCCCTAGCTCTACGGCAGAGGATGCAGAGGTAAATACCGGATAATTTATGCTGCCTGTTGTTGTTATTTGGTGATTAGTGCTTAATGGTAGGTGTAATGTACTGCTAAACCCAATAGAGGTTGGCAGGTTAAAATTACGGTTGGAGTACTTCAACTTTGAGCCGAAATTTAATGTGGATGCAGCAATACTCCAATATGCACCCTCTCTATCTTTAAAGTTCAAAGGCGTCATATATGTAATTCCAAAATCGGCTGCAATAGCAAAACCCGCCTTGTTGTTATCATCCATGTGCGAGTAGATATATCTGCCGACAGCAGATATGGATAGTTTATTTCCTATTTTTCTTGCATATCCTAAATCAAAAGAGAGCTCATTTGGTTTAGAATAACCGGTTAAAATATTATTATTATCAAAAAGCTCTGTTTTAGGATAGTTGTAATATCTAATACCCAAGGCTATAAGGTTTTTATCGCCTGCTTTTGAGTAGCCGGCAATTGAAAACAATTTATGTTCCGGGAACTCGTTTCTGTAAGAGGCCCCCGCTCCGAAACCAAATTTATAAGTTGAAAAGAGGTCGGCAGAAGGGTTGTAAAACACATTAAAACAGCCCGGTGCAGATATATTGTGAACTCCTCCCATTGCTGCTGTACGGGCATCTGTCTGCATTTGTAAAAACATTGCAGCAGGTGTAGCTCCGGGGGATTGAGAATATAGTGTTACACCAATACACATTGAAATTATAAGAGATGTAATTGTGATTAATGATTTCATAATCGTTCGCTTTATATTAGTGTTTAATTATTTTATGAACCTCTTTTGTCTGTTTTGTTTTTAAAGAGACAAAATAATAACCAACTGTTAAATCTTTTAGGTTTAATTCAAATGGTTTATTTATTGCTACTACCTCCGTTTTAAACACTC
>CAYZPF010000183.1:0-3091 GCA_964479995.1 uncultured Muribaculaceae bacterium
CTGCTCTTATCCTTATCTACCCCGCCATTTTAATTGGCCAGGATTTTTATGCCTCCGGTACTGTAAAGAGTAATAAGGGTGAGCCTATATACCTGGCTACTATTTATCAAAAGGATGGGAATCGCCATGCATACACCGGTGAGAAAGGGGATTTTAGTATCAAACTCCCAAAGGGCAAATCTACTTTGATCTTTTCCTGCATGGGTTTTGCCTCAATTGAACTTGAAGTGAACTTATTAAAGGATCAGAAAGACGTTCAAATAATTTTAAAAGAGGTATCATTAAGCTTAGACGAGATTGTTGTTGTAGCCAAATCAGTAGAAAATAAGTCGGGGACCAGTGTGTATGAGATAGGCGAACAAGCTATAAAACAGGTTCAGGCTACAAATCTTAGCGATGTGCTATCTCTCCTCCCCGGGAAAAAAATAACACCACCAAGTCTAAATTCTGTCTTACAACCCAATTTAAGAACGGCAGTAGCTTCAACAGCTAACAATTTTGGTACGGCAATAATCCTTGATGGAATGCAAATAAGTAATGACGGCAATATGCAGTCAGAAAATCCTTCTACTTCCATATCCGGAGGGAAAAATGCAGTCGGTATGGGTATTGACTTGAGGTCAATTAGTACATCAGGGGTAGATAAAGTTGAAGTAATAAGTGGTGTAGCATCTCCAAAGTATGGAGATATAACATCCGGCACTATATTGGTAAAAAGCAAAGTAGGACGTTCTCCTTTGACAATATCTGCCAATCTGAACCCTTCATCTTATCAATTTTCTTTAAATAAAGGCATTCAGCTTAAAAACAAGTTCGGATTCCTTAACACTGATGTTGCATATACCTATTCAGATGCGAGCCCCATTGATCGTAAGGAGTATTATCACAACATTAATGCATCACTCCGTTGGAGAGTTGCGCTCAACGAAAAGAGAGAGTGGTATAACACCACCTCTTTCCAGATTTATACAGCCAATAACGGACAAAGAGTAGATCCGGATGAGATCTACCAAAGTCTTAGAAAAGCGAGCAGTCAAAGATATTTAATAGGGATTAGCGGTAGCCTGAAGTTCCTTGGAACAACTAATTACTCATTAACAGCAAATCTTGAGAATCAATATACATACACCAAAAGTGAAATGGTCAATGGCCCCTTCCCTTTAGTAAGTGGACTGGAAGCCGGAACCTTTTTTACCACCTATTCTCCTTTGGTTTACATACAGGAGACCGAGATTAAAGGGTTCCCTATAAATCTTGGCGGACGTCTGGAATTTGATCAGGATTACAAAATTGGAGATTATAGATTCACGTTTAACACCGGGACTCAATTTTCTTATATTAAAAACTATGGAGAGGGTCGTATAAAAAGTGGCGGCGTTGTCGGCATTGGTGGTATGGCAGAAAGCAGAGGAGCAAATTTTATAGACATACCTGCCTCTACCGCGATCTCGGCATACCATGAGACTAATGTAAGAAGGATTACCGATATAAGTCGGCAAGAACTTAGATTAGGAGCAAGGTATGATTTCATGAATGGACGTTATCACCTCCTCTCACCTAGGCTCTCCTACTCTTTTCTTTTACTTAACCGATTAAAATTAAGGGCATCCTGGGGTATTGCTTACAAAGCTCCTGCTATGATTCAACTACACCCCGGACCGGCATATCACGACTATACCAACCTTAGCTATTATGCTACGAATCCTAGTGAAAGGCTGGCAATTGTTAGCACCTATATAGTGCGGCCTACCAATGATCATTTAAAACCCAGTAAAGGTGATACTAAAGAGGTTGGACTAGATTGGGAAGGAGAAAAATTCAGCATAAGGACTACATATTATCATAAAATACTCTCAAGAGGAATCTACACTACCAGAGAACTTTTGGTTTTAGATAAACAAATATTTGAAATACTAGAACAACCTGTTGGCAAACAACCTGTTGTTGCGCCAATTGAAGGTGAAATAGTAAAAATTCTCAGAAGTAATTATATTATAAAAAACTGTTATACAGCAACAACAGATGGTGTTGAAACAGTGATTATTCCTCCTAAAATTGAAGCAACCAACACTACGTTTAACCTAAGTTTTTCCTACATGGAGACAGTCGAATATGACTCTAGTTTTAAAATGGAGCTGCCAAGTTCAAATGTCGGAGAGCCTAACGCAAGATACGGAGTTTACGAGAACCCGATTGTAACTACAAAGGTAAGCACTGGAAATTTAACCATTATACAACATATACCATCACTTAGATTAGTTTTCAATCTTGTTGCAGAATTGAATTTTTTAAATTATAACAGAAGAAGAGATGCAAGTCTGTATCCTTATGCAATATATGATTCAAACGGTGATTTACATTACATCCCCGAATCTGAGATAGGAGGTCCCGAATATGAGATTTTCAAACTTCCGGAATATACATATCTGACACAATTTATCGCTCCATTCTATACCAATTATCATCTCCAGGTACGCAAAGAGACTGCAAAAGGACACTCTTTCAGTTTTTTTGCAAATAATTGTTTCTGGTATAATCCCGAATTCGTGAAGGATGATGTCAGAAGAGTGATGAATGGTATGGTAGCTTTTGGTTTTGGAATATCATTAAAAATAGCAAACTAACCTAATAAAAATCAATAAATATGAAACGATTATTAAAAATAACAGGAATTTCACTGGTAATAAGTCTACTATCATTACTTGTCTTCACATCTTGTAATAAAGAGGATCCTCAAGATCTACTTGGGTCCATAACAGTACAACTGCAATTAAAAGCCGGGCTTAGTGATATATCTCTTAATTTTATTAACCTTAATCTGTTCAATACCCAAGACAATACAGAGCTGGTAGCCTTTTCAGATGAAACCGGGAAGGCCGTTTTTAACTCTTTACCTGCCGGAAACTACAACCTGGCAGTATCTCAATCCAGAGAGGGCGGCGATTATACTTTGACTGGCACATTGAACAACATTGTTGTGAGGATGAAAGAGAATACAGAGGTTGAGTTAGTATTGGATGCTGCTATCTCTAATGCCGACCTTGTTATTAAAGAGCTATACTATGTTGGTGCAGGGGACGGATATGTGTCT
>CAYZPF010000184.1:0-3084 GCA_964479995.1 uncultured Muribaculaceae bacterium
AATATCCGATAAATATGGAATTAGATTCCAGAATAATCGAAGAAATATCCTTCTTAGCCTAGAAAAGATTAAAAAGTATGCCTGCCTAATAAGATAAACATCCCTGTGGGCGGGTGTGGTGAACGACTTTCAATTGTGATGCTAAAAGGTTTGTATTGATTGGTAAAAGTACAGCTAGTATAATAAAGAAGGAGGTGCCCAGATGTTCTTTTTGAATAGTGGTCTTGATAAAAAATCAGAACTCCAAGTTATTAAGTGGGTTATCTTTTTTACAACAATGCCTGTCTGGGGAATTATAGTTCTCGTAATTTTAGCAACTATCTTACAATAATAAGTCTTACAGTATCCCTCCTTATAAAGAGATGGATATGTCAAAAAACTTCAATCTTATAATCAATATCTCGTCGAACATATATTGAATGTGCTTATGGAGATGGTTATACCAAAAAAACCCCGCGGGTGCGAGGAATTCCCTAACAGTCTCTATTGCAGAAATTGCTCCAGTTTAATGGAAGTAGCACCTTCTTAAAGGATATCACTTTTTAATAAGAATCTCTCATTTTAAAGCATCTGCTATCATCCTTTCAATCAAATCACGCCATGCTCTTTTTACGGGAAAATGCATCTATTTGCAGTTTCCCGTAATATACCTTTACTTTATCCTTGATTGGCGGCATAATGAATTTACGGGAAATTGCATATTTTTACATTTTCCCGTAAAGGAAGCCGTGATGGAATTTAAACGCGAACAGTATTTAGACAAACTTATTCGCAAACAGCACAACCATCTAATCAAAACCGTGACTGGAATGAGGAGAGTTGGAAAGAGTTATCTTGTCTTTACTCTTTTTAAAAATCATCTCCTATCTCAAGGCATTAAATCATCCCAAATAATTGAGATGAGTTTTGACGTTTTTGAGAATCTAAGATTCAGGGATCCCAATGAGTTTTACCCTTACGTGAAGGCTTTAATCAAAGATAACAAAATGTACTATGTGCTGTTGGATGAGATTCAGCTTTTAGATAAGTTTGAATCAGTCTTGAACGGACTTCTGCGGATGCCGAACGTAGATCTCTATGTAACCGGGAGTAATGCCAGGTTCCTGTCGAAGGATGTGATAACAGAATTTCGGGGACGTGGGGATGAGATCTATGTTTCCCCTCTAAGTTTTTCCGAGTTTATGACCGAGTATAAAGGAACCATGTATGACGGCTATAAAGAGTACATTCTTTACGGAGGGTTGCCTCCCGTCGTACTCCTTCGCACAGGAGAGGAGAGAATCGTATTGCTCAAGAGTCTTTTTGAAGAGACCTACATAAAGGATGTAATGAACCGGAATAACCTAGAGGATAAAGACACCATTGATGATATCCTGGACTTCCTTTCTTCTTCTATCGGATCATTGACAAATCCAACAAAGCTCTCAAATACCTTTAAAAGTGTTAAGCACAAGGACATATCCGATAAGACCATATCCAAATACATTAACTGCCTCTGTGATGCCTTTCTTATTTCACGAGCTGCGCGGTACAACGTTAAAGGTAAAGGCTATATCGGCTCCCCTCTGAAGTACTACTTTTCTGACATAGGCCTTCGAAATGCTAGGATTAACTTTAGGCAATTGGAAGAGGCGCACACCATGGAAAACATCATCTATAATGAACTTGTGAGTAGGGGCTATATCGTAGATGTTGGAGTCGTTCCCATCAGTGAGAAAGATGAAGTGAGTGGCAAGTTCAGTAGGAGGCAATTGGAGATTGATTTTGTATGCAACAAGGGCTCTGTTCGCTATTACATCCAATCTGCTCTTAACGTTGATGAAAAGGAGAAACTTGAACAAGAGAAGCGTCCATTCAGCAAAGTGGATGATTCTTTTAAAAAGATAATAATCGTTAAAGATACCCCTGCTCCGAGATATACAGACGAGGGGATTCTGATTATGAGTGTGTTTGACTTTCTTCTCAATTCCGACAGTCTTGAGATAAAAGCAATCTGAATGATTGGGTAAATCAATATTTCTAGAAGATGTTTTTGCCACTCTCGCAATTTTATATTGTTTAATTGAGAACTGTCATACCTATGTTGCAAACGGGGTGTGAATAGCACATTGTGGTGATAGGAAAAGGAAGAAACCCTTAAGCCTATTGTCCTTCGATTTAAATAATATGTTATCCCTTATGGTGTCCAATTCTATTTTATAAACTACGATGTCCAATGATGTGAAGTCTAAACAGTTGAAATATTTTAGGCTGTGACAGATTGATTAGGGATAATTACATCTATAAAGTAATTTAGTGAATAAACCTAACAATTTGAATTTGATTTTTCCCGCCATTTAGAAACGGTTTTCCACGGGCGGAGCCTCCTGCTTCCGTTTATGGAAATCGGTGTAACTTTGTCAGAAACACCGATAGGGAACTTTAGTTATTTTTAAATTGAGCCCTCGTATTTTGAGAACCACAGTTGATGAACTTAGGAGCATAAACAATTCTTTTCATGCAAGACTCAACTATTAAACCACCCCCCAGATGTTCTAACTATATTTCTTTGGCATACAGATTGCAAAAGAAAGTAGATACTTCTAGTCTCTCTCTGAGTTCAAGCAACTCCAAGAGAGCTGCTGCTTGATTTTGCGCTAGGGGATGGGTGAGCGGGAAAGGCTTACCTAAGTTTATAATCACACCCTGCGGATGTTGGGAAGTCCTCCTGAGATGGATACTGCAAAGCTTGTTATTAGAAGATGGTTGCGAAGATGATCAGCAACACAATGCCACGTCAGGCATTGTTACGAGGAAGACGAACAATTTAATGACTTGGTGTTCGGATTTTTTATCAAGCCCTCTGTTCAAAAAACACATTCTATCCACATACTACACTAAAGGTACGGGATTAAAGATTTTATTGTGCAATTGAAAATTTTTGAAGACCGACGTAGCTGACTCAGAAATCATAGCATTATCAATATTTGAAACATATGATAGAACACACCACTTTAACTTTTTTACGGATACCCGATATCGTCTATTTCTTGTAAACAGATCGCCTTTTTTAGCCCACACAGGTTTAAAGTGTTATAGTTGACG
>CAYZPF010000185.1:0-2888 GCA_964479995.1 uncultured Muribaculaceae bacterium
GGAATTTTGAGGTAGTATAAATTGAATATTCCATAATAAGATATTCACTTACTGTTACCAATACGGTGGTTGGCGCACCGTCAGAGAGGGGTGGTATTCGTTCCGGCGATAAGATTGTCATGGTGGATGAAGAGAATGTTGCCTCTGTAGGTTTAACCAATAATCAGGTATTAAAATATCTTAGAGGAGATAAGGGGACAAGGGTAAAATTAAGTGTAGTAAGAAGAGGCGTTAATGAAAGGCTCCTGTTCGAAGTTATAAGGGATAAAATTCCTATAAATAGCGTTGATGCAGCTTATGAAGCTGCTCCGGGGATTGTATATATCAAACTGAGCCGTTTTGCTGCTAATTCGGCAAAAGAGATCCTAAATTCATTGATTGAGTTGAATATCACAAATATAAAAGGATTTATTTTAGATTTACGGGGAAATGCTGGTGGATTTTTGGGAACGGCAATTGCAATTTCCAATTTCTTTCTGGAGGGTGGTCAAACAATTGTTTATACAGAGGGAATGAGAGTGCCCAGAATGACAGAAAGCGCCAACGGATCGGGTTTTTATAAGAGAGGGCCGCTTGCTGTATTGGTTGACGAAAATTCAGCTTCGGCAAGTGAAATAGTTGCGGGAGCCGTACAAGACTGGGACAGGGGTTTTGTGCTTGGAAGGAGAACTTTTGGTAAAGGTTTGGTACAACAGGTATTCCCTTTTAACGATGGAGCACAATTAAGACTGACTGTTGCCAGATACCATACGCCTTCGGGTAGAGTTATCCAGAGTCCATATGAAAGCGGGGCTACCGATAAATACTACAAAGCCTTTGTCGAGAGATACGAAAGGGGAGAGGCATTTAGCAAGGATAGTATACACTTGCCCGATTCATTAAAATTCAGCACATTAATCAAAGGAAGAGCAGTTTACGGCGGCGGAGGAATAATGCCCGATATTTTTATACCGGCAGATACTTCATATCACACAAATTATTACGCCTCTCTTATTAGGAAAAGTATTCTGAATGATTTTGTAAATGATTTTATTGATAGAAATCGCTCTTCATTACAGATGAGATTTCCTTTTTTTAATGAGTATGAGAAAAATTTTTTTGTGGATAATGAGATGCTCAGCTCCCTTGTTAGGTTTGGCGAGCAAAGAGGAGTGAAGTATAATGCAGAAGAGTACGAAAGGTCATTATCAGAGATAACTATAGTGTTAAAAGCTCTTGTAGCCAGGGGAATATTTGGAACTAATGAATATTTCAAAATAATTAATCAAACTAATGATCTTGTTTATAAAAGGGCTCTTGAATTAATCATCTCCTCATCTTAAAGAAATACTCCTTATAGCATTATGATAAGCTTTGGCGTTGATGTTATGCTGAGATAAAGTAGCCGAAAAGGCATGTGAACCATCTAAAGAAGAGCTGGCACAAAAGTAGAAATACCTGTGTTTAGAATAATTTAGCACTGAATCAATGACGGCAGGAGAGGGGATAACAATAGGGCCAGGGGGCAATCCCCTGTGAATGTATGTGTTATACGGAGAGTTTATCTTCAGATGTTTAAAAAGGATTCTCCTTATTGATGGATCATTAAGTGCGAATTTCACAGTCGGATCGGCCTGGAGTGGCATTCCTGTTTTTAATCTATTCAGATAGACCCCTGCAATTATCGGGTGTTCCGATTGAATATTGCTCTCCATTGCAACAATAGATGCCAGAGTGGCAATCTCTACCGGAGTCAGACCCAATGCTTTAGCCTTCTCTATCCTTGATTCGTTCCAAAAAAGATCATACTCTCTCTTCATTCGCCTAATAAGCTCTTTTGGGCTGATTGTCCAGTAGATTTCATAAGTGTTTTGCAGAAATATTGCAGGGAAGGTGTATTTATTGAAACCTAAGGAGTCTATAAATTTATCGTCTGTTAAGGCTAAAAGGATCTGTGATGAATCGCTTGAGGTTTTTGAGGAGAAAATTGCAGCTAATTTTCCGGCATCTCTTATGTTACCCGATATTGTAAGATTATGTGGTGTTTGGAGTCCCAGAGCAAATCTCCTTATTAGTTCCAGATTGTTCATGCCGGGAGAGATTTTGTACCTACCCGGCTTCATTTTCCTCTCAAGCTCCTCTATCCGGGCAACCAAAATAAAACTATTAATACTTCTAATGTTTCCGGATGATTTGAGAATCTCAATAAGCTCCTCATAACTATTCTCCTCGTATATATATATGATACCGGTCTTTTCCGAAGTGTTTGATTTGTAGAACATGGAGTATATAAAGATCAAGGTAGCCCCGGCAGCTACCATTAATACTATGAAGACAATCAGCAGTAATCGTTTAATTTTTACTGAGTCTGATTTTCTCGCCTTGTTTGATCTCTTCATCTTTAGTTAAGTTGTTTAATTTGGAGAGCTTTTTTAATCTCACTGCAAACTTTTGAGATATACTGTAAAGAGTTTCGCCTTCTTCAACAGTATAAAATATTATACCTTTTTCACCCTCTCTTTTTTTTCTCTCCAGATAGACTATCGTTCCATCTTTGATAGGTTCGTCTTTTTTCAGATCATTAAAATTTAACAGTTCTCTCTTAAAAAGTCTGTATTCGGCAGCAAGAGCATTATAGTTATCATTGTGCCCTGCAATAATATAAGAGATACCGTTTTTAGTAAAAACCGGTCTGGTAAGGGAAAAATGGTAGTGTTGCAAGGAGTAGGATATTTTTGCCGGGTGTTCGGAAAGCCCTTGAGAAAGTTGAGAAGAGGGTAGATCATACTTAAAAAGTGAATAATCCTCAATGATTTTAATAAGAAGATGGGCATAGTGAGGATTGGTGGCATACCCTGCCTTTTTAAGTCCATGCGCCCAAGCTTTGTAATCTGTAATATTATAACTAA
>CAYZPF010000186.1:0-2878 GCA_964479995.1 uncultured Muribaculaceae bacterium
CGTTTTAAAAACACAAAAGAGTATGAAAACATTAAATAAGTTTGAATTTCCACAGCTACCTTACGCTTACGATGCTTTAGAGCCATTTATTGACAAGCTTACAATGGAGATCCATTATAGCAGACACCACAAGGCCTACTTTGATAATTTTGTAGCTGCAATCAAAGGCACAGAGATGGAGCCTATGACAATTGAAGAGATCTTTGCCAATATCAGCAAAATGCCTGCAGCTGTCAGAAATAACGGCGGAGGCTTTTATAACCACTGGCTCTATTGGGATAATATGAAAGTGAATGGGGGACAACCTTCTGCTAAACTAATGGCAGCTATCAATAAGAGATTCGGCTCAATAGATGAGCTTAAAAAGCAGTTTTCCGATGCCGGCAAAACTCGTTTCGGAAGCGGGTGGGCATGGCTGAGCGTAGATAATAAAGGTGAGCTGTTCGTCTCCTCCACTCCTAACCAGGACAATCCTCTAATGGATATTGCCGAGAAGAGAGGGACCCCAATTCTTGGAATGGATGTTTGGGAGCATGCATACTACCTCAAATATCAAAACAAACGCCCCGACTATATTGACGCCTTTTGGCAAGTAATCAACTGGGAAGAAGTCTCTAAACGATACGAAAAGCTTTAGTTCGCGGCTCATATCAACAAGCATAATACTTTAGCTCTTTTTTTCTATCTTTGTTTATCTTCATTTTAACCTTAAAATTAAAATTATGGTAAACAAAGATAGAGACAGTTTCGGGAGCAGGTTCGGAGTATTGGTTGCAGTAGCCGGTTCGGCAGTGGGTCTCGGAAACCTATGGAGATTTCCCTATTTAGTTGGTAATAACGGTGGTGCAGCCTTTATTTTTATCTATCTTTTTTTTGTAGTCGTTCTCTGCCTGCCTATAATGTTTTCTGAATTTGTTATTGGGAGAAGAGCTCAGGCTAACGCCTTTGGGGCAGTTAAAAAGATTGCTCCCCGCTCCGGATGGCTTACAATAGGAGTCATAAGCGTTGTCGCCTCTATAAGCATCATGTCGTTTTACAGTGTCGTAGGGGGATGGACAATAGAGTATATCTTTAAATCTTTTTCCTCCGGTTTTCTTACTGCAGACAGCAGTGCTCTTACCTCTCAGTTTTCTGAATTTTCTGAGTCTCCTTATATGCCGGTTCTTATGCACATGCTCTTTTTAGGACTATCTGCGCTTATAGTGGTAGCCGGTGTTAGAAATGGCATTGAGAAATATTCAAAGGTACTGATGCCGGTTCTCTTTTTTCTGGTAGTTATCCTGGCAATCAGATCTCTTACTCTTAATGGAGCCGGCGAAGGGCTTAAATTTCTCTTTTATCCCGATTTCTCAAAAGTTACGGGTGAAACTCTGCTTGCCGCTCTTGGTCAGGCGTTCTTCTCTTTAAGCCTTGGCATGGGTTGTATCATAACCTATGGTTCTTATGTCAATAAGAAGGAGAATCTTTTCAATATCTCCTTTAGTGTTGCCATTGCCGATACCGGATTTGCTCTTCTCGCCGGGCTCGCAGTGGTTCCTGCAGTTTTTGCTTTTGGGATCTCTCCCGGTCAAGGACCAAGTCTCGTATTTATAACTCTTCCCCAAGTATTTGCTCAACTCCCTTTTGGTAACATAATCTCAATTCTCTTCTTCTTCATACTTATGATTGCCGCTCTAACATCTGCAATATCACTATTGGAGGTAATTGTAGCCTATTTTACCGAAGAGTTGAAGATGACCAGAAAAGTGGCAGTTACAGTAGCATTTGTAATAATTGGAGTTTTTGGCACCTTTAGTTCGCTCTCTTTTGGAGTGATGAAAGAGTTCACCCTTTTCGGTAAAAATATATTCGATATCTTCGATTACACCTCCTCCAATATTTTACTTCCGGTTGGAGGATTGCTTGTTGTCCTGTTTGTCGGATGGAGGATGAAGCGCGATGATGTTTTTGATGAGCTCACCAGCGGAGGGCTCTTTTCTCTAAGAAAATCACTCTTCAACTCAATAATGTTAATCATAAAATTCATTGCGCCAATTGCAATTACTATCGTCCTTATAAATAGTCTATTTGGCTAACCTTAAGTGAAATTATTTTACTGATGTAAAATAATTTTTTACATAAAACTTGTCTATGTAAATTATTTTTCTCATCTTTACTCTTGAGACATAAAGAAAGATGAGAATATTACTCTTAATAAAAAAAATATATATCGTAACAGTAATGTTGTTAATACCTATAATTGCAAGATCTCAGGTTACCATTGTAGGCCAAATCTTTGCAGAAGTAGTAGGATCCGTAAGTGCAAAATCGAAAGCTCTCACAAATATTAATATACAACCAAATACAAATAAATTAAATGAGGATATTGATCTTGGATCAATATCGGTTGATTCCGTAACCTCCGGCTGTTATGATATAGTAATCTCAAGTTCTGATTTATTAGATTCAAAAGGTAATAAGATTAATTTAAAATTAAAGCCGGAGGTTACAAAAACCAAAGTCAATATTAAAGGTAAGGTAAATAGCAAGGAAAAATCAAGTGATGAATTAGAAGATAAGCTATATAGAGGCTCATATTCAATGATCATAGCCTATAATTAGTTTTCTTCTATTTCGCAGATGAAGAGCGTTTTATATATTCACGCATCTGTCTGGCGCTCTCTCCTGAAAAATCAATGAATCCCGATGCCTCTTCATATTTATGAGGTACAAATCTGAATAATTTTAGCGAGAGAAATTCATTATCCTGAGTGAAAATCACGTCGAGCCTGCCATTTCCGTATCTATTAAACTGAAAAGGCTGACTCTTTTCATCTACACCTTCGTGAATAATCTTCTCAAGAGCCCTTATATTCTCTGCATCAAAATAATACGATAT
>CAYZPF010000187.1:0-2873 GCA_964479995.1 uncultured Muribaculaceae bacterium
CGGGTTGGAACGGCCGATATTGGGGCTGCAATAAAAGATGATAATGCATATATATCGGTAATTGATCTTTTTAATGTTATTAAGGTAAAGGTTGATTACAAGGCTGGGTTTGATACTATATCGGGATTTATAGTATCTGAAAACAATATCTACAATATTTTAAGGGCCGAAAGCAGGATACTCTTTAAGGGTAAGAGTTATCAATTTACCCCTGACGATTTTATTAGAACAGAGTCTTCTCTCTATATGAAGACAAAACTGTTTGAACTCTTTGGCTTAGAGTTGCTGTTTAATTTCAGAGCATTAATGGTTACGCTCAACTCACAAATTGACTTGCCACTGGTGAGGGAGATAAGGCTACAGGAGATGCGTAAGAATTTAAGCCGGATAAGGGGGGATGTGCATCCCGATACTGTTTTCAGGCAAGGCGGTACATTGTTTCATATTGGGAATATTGATTGGGATATATATTCCAATCAAGAGATTGGAGGTAATTCTGATGCGCGTTTTAACTTTGGCTTAGGCTCTCATCTGCTGGGAGGACAGGGTAATATAACGCTTAACTTTGCTACTGACAGAGAGTTTAATTGGCGTGAGCAGAACTATATATGGAGATATGCAAATAATAACAATAAGGTTGTAAGGCAAATTTCTGCGGGTAAGGTGGGTTCCCCCGGTTCGGCCAGGTTATCTGCGCCTTTGGTTGGTCTCTCTTTGTCTAACTCTCCTACTACATACAGGAGGTCTTTCGGCACCTATATATTGAGCGATATGACCGAACCTCATTGGATGGTGGAGCTCTATGTCAATAATATCCTGGTAGATTACAGGCAGGCCGATGCTTCGGGGTTTTTTACTTTTGAGGTACCGTTAGTTTATGGAGAAACCAATGTGAAATTACAGTTTTACGGCCCATACGGTGAAGAGCGTTCAATGGAGAAACTTCTCTCTGTTCCTTTTAACTTTTTACCTAAAGGCGCTATGGAGTACAATTTAACTGCCGGCGTTACAGAAGATATATATCTCAATAAATTTGCAAGAGCCGATGTCACTTACGGGTTTGGCAGAAGCTTTTCGGCAGGGGGTGGCGTAGAGTACTACTCTGCATTGTCCGGCAGCAAGTTCCTTCCATATCTGCGCGCCTCGCTTAAACTCTTCCCCCAGATGCTCTTAAGCTCTGAATATATACACAATGTGAAATTAGAGTCTTTTTTGAGTTACAGGATTAGTCAAAGCATTAACCTGGAATTTAACTATTTAAAACACGATAAAGACCAGGAAGTCTATCCCACAAGTATTCTTGAAGAGAAAAAAATGTCCCTTTCATTTCCAATAAGAGCAAAAGAGTTTTCACTCTTTACAAGACTTTCCGGTATGCATCAGATAATGTCCGGTGCAAGTGCTTACGCCTCGGAGTTTATCTTATCGGCAGGGTTTAAAGGTATCTCTGCAAATCTCGGTGCACAGGCGCGATTTTATAAAGATTCTAACCCTTTTATATACAGCTCTTTGTCTATGTCGTTCAGAGCGCCGGGAGGTATTATCATATCGCCTCAGACCCAATATAATGTTACTTCCGGTTCTTTTGCCAATGCGCGTATATCGCTTAACAAGCATCTATCCTCCTGGGGTTCGGCCACTTTTGCATTTGACAGGAACTTTGACTCGAAAATAACAAATATCGATTTTGGGTTAAGGTTTGACCTCTCTTTTGCAAGATTTTCTTTAAATGCAAGGAACTCAGGAAAGAACTACTCTTTTTCGCAAGCTGCGGGTGGCGGTGTGCTTATTGATGCCCGGAACAGGGTGCTTGCTCTTCGCAACAGGAGCTCATTAGGAAGAGGCGGGTTTATAATTGTGCCGTTTTTGGATATTAATTGTAATGGCGTTATGGATGAGGGTGAAACAGCTATTACCGGTGTAAATGCAAGCGTGAATGGCGGAATTATGTCTTACGATGAGAAGAGCTCAACTATAAGAATTATGGATCTGGAAGCCGGTACCGCTTATATGATAAATGTCAATGCCCTTTCGACAGAAAATATCTCCTGGCAACTGCCATTCTCACATATTGAAGTGGTAGCCGAACCTAATAGATTGAAAAGAATTGAGATTCCTGTCTATCCGTTGGGTGAAGCGGCGGGTATGGTCTTTATTAAAGAAGGGAATATGCCTGAACGTGGAATAGGCAGGATAATTGTCGATATTTTAAAAACTGATGGTACTAAAGTGAAATCTCTGCTTTCTGAACCGGATGGATATTTCAACTATTTGGGGTTAAAACCCGGCGACTATCTCTTATCACTTGATTCTGTCCAGTTAAGCAAGCTCAACTTTACAATAGATGAGATAAAGATACCATTCACTATTGAACCCTCTTATGATGGTGATTATATAGATGGTATGGACTTCATAATTAAAAAAGAGGCTGAAACTCAAGAAGAGGTTAAAGAGGTTGAGCGTGCAGAAGAGATTGAGAAGGCTAAAATTGGCGTGGCGGTAGAGGAAACTCAAAAAGAGGAGATAGTTGATACGAAGAGTGTGCAGGAGCCTATTAAAGGTGAGTATAGAGTACAGATATATGCACTATCCAGGAAATTAAAAGATTGGCGGACTTTCTTTGCAATAGAGAGATTGATACCGGGTCTGAAAATAGAGGAAATTAAAGGCGAGGATGGACTTTTCAGATACATGTCTCAACCTATGAAGAGAGCCGAAGCGCGAAATATGATGTATCGTTTGAGGGAATTTGGATATTTAGACTGCTTCATTACCAGAGATCCTCTGCGTAGCCGTTAATTTCTCTTTATTTCTTTTCTTTTTTTTGTTTTTTCGATTTATGTAATTATCTTTGCACTCCTCAAACGGAATTT
>CAYZPF010000188.1:0-2869 GCA_964479995.1 uncultured Muribaculaceae bacterium
GATGCCACAAAATAAGATGCCTCTTCAAGTGTGTTATATATACCAAAGGAGGCTCTTAGTAATGAAGTAACATTATAGCGGTCAAGCAATGGCTCGCTACACATCTGGCCTGTTCTCACTGCAATCCCCATTTTATCCAGAATCATGGCCATATCAGATGGATGAGCTCCCTCAACCGATATTGAGAAAAGCGGTATCTTGTTTTTTGAACATCCATAGAGCCTTAGCCCCTCAATTGCCTCCAGCTCCCTATTCATATACTCAACTATCTGCAATTCATTATCATTAATTGCAGTGCTATCAATTTCTGACAAGAATCTGACAGCCTCACCTAACCCCGATGCACCTATAAAATTTGGGGTACCGGCTTCAAATTTAAGAGGCGGCTGAGCATAAGTGGTCTTTTTAAAAGTTACTGTTGCAACCATATCTCCTCCCCCCATCCAGGGTGGCATCTCATCCAGGAACTTCCTCTTAGCATAAAGTACGCCTATTCCGGTGGGGCCGTACAATTTGTGTCCGGAGAATGCATAAAAATCACAATCAAGCTTTTGAACATCAACTTTTTGGTGAACAATTCCCTGTGCTCCGTCCAGCAAAACCGGAATCCCTAAAGAGTGAGCCTTTGAGATAAGCTCTTCTACAGGATTGGTTATACCCAATATATTTGAGATATGAGCTACTGCAATAAGTTTTACAGTTGAATCGAGAAGTGAATCCAAAGTTTTCATTTCCCAATTCCCCTCGTTATCTACAGGGATAATTTTTAGTGTTGCTCCAATTCTTTCACAGGCCATCTGCCAGGGGACAATGTTCGAATGATGTTCGGCACCGGATATTAATATAGAATCGCCCCTTTTTATAAAAGCCTGTGAGAAGCTGTTAGCCACTAAATTTATGGAGGCTGTTGTTCCCGATGTAAAGATTACCTCCTCTCTTTCCTGCGCATTAATAAATTCACGGATATCATCTCTTGCACTCTCATAAAGATCGGTAGCTCTGGAGCTCAGTTCATGAACGGCCCGATGAATATTTCCATTTATCCTGGAGTTCATCTCATTAAGCAATTCGATCACACCAATAGGTTTATGTGCCGTTGCAGCATTGTCAAGATAGACAAGATCTTTCCCGTTCACCTTTTGCTTAAGGGCAGGAAAATGTTCTCTAATTTTTGAGACGGAAGATATATTCATCATCAAATATCTATTTTACATCTGTAATTTCACTTCTCATTACAAAAGTAACAAACAAAATTTGCCGTTACATCTTAAAAACATAAATTTGTAGGAATTGTTTATATGCAAAGTACATGTTCGACTATATCAAAGGCGAGATTGCAGAGCTTTCACCTACTGAGTTAATACTGGAAAATAACGGAATAGGTTATAAGCTTAACATCTCATTACAAACCTTCTCTAAGCTCAGGAGGGGTGATTCTATTAAAATCTTTGTTTATCAATATCTAAGGGAAGACATTGAACTTCTGTACGGATTCTTTGAAAAAGATGAAAGGTCAATCTTCATAAATCTCATAGAAGTATCGGGAATAGGCCCCAACACAGCCAGAATGATGCTCTCGTCAATGAGTTCTGACGAGATAAGAAGTTCAATAATTACAGGCAATATTAACAGGCTTAAAAGTATAAAAGGAATTGGTCTTAAAACAGCACAAAGGCTTATTATTGAACTAAAAGATAAGATGTCGAAAACAGGGGGAGCCGAAACTGACACCTCTTTTGTATTATCGCCTGCCGGTAAGGTTAGGGAAGAGGCTGCAGGAGCTCTTGTTCTACTGGGTTTTTCAAGGTCTAATGTTGAAAAGGTACTAGATTCTCTACTTAAAGATAACTCATCACTTACCTTAGAGGAACTTATAAAGCTCTCTTTAAAAAAACTATAATATTAATTAATTTTCATATATTTGTACATTACATTAAATTTTAATAAAAAAACCATGAATATTCCTGCAAATCTTAAGTACTCTCCAGACCACGAATGGATTAAAATAGAGGGAAACATTGCTACGGTAGGTATAACCGATTTCGCTCAAAGCCAACTTGGTGACATTGTTTTTGTTGATATCCCTTCGGAGGGAGAAATTCTTTCAAAATCAGATGTATTTGGGGCTATAGAAGCTGTTAAGACAGTTGCTGATGCTTTTATGCCTCTTTCCGGAAAAATTATTGAGATAAACAGTGAGCTTGAAAATGCTCCGGAAATACTTAATAAGGATCCTTACGAGGCAGGTTGGATGATAAAAATTGAGATAAGCGACCCTTCGGAGATTGATACTCTCTTGGATGCAGAGGGTTATAAAGCAATTATCTAAAAGCATTAATTATTTAGCACATAGGAGGGGTCAGGTTTAATTGCCCCTCTTTTTTTTATCTCTGCTCTACTCAAATTATTTTTTTAAATTTACAATTTGGAACATCTTATTTATTATGAAACACAGTTTTGGCAGCGATAACCATTCTGGTATAGCTTCGGAGATACTAGATGCAATAGTCAATTATAACAACGGATTCCAAGTCGCATACGGAGAGGATGAAGTTACAGAAAAAGCTGTTCAATTATTTAAAAGAGATTTCGGAGCTGAAACAGAAGTCTTTTTCGTATTTAACGGGACAGGTGCAAATATCTTATCTCTCAAAGTTTTAACAAGTACTTTCAATTCAATTATCTGCGCGAAGACAGCGCACATTAATGTTGATGAATGTGGCGCCCCAGAGATGCTTACCGGTTGTAAAGTGATTGCTATAGAGGCAACAGACGGGAAAGTAGCTCCTATAAATGTTAAAAAGGAGCTTAAAGGTTTTGGATTCCAGCACCACTCTCAACCCAAAGTACTCTCAATATCACAGCCGAC
>CAYZPF010000189.1:0-2845 GCA_964479995.1 uncultured Muribaculaceae bacterium
AGACATATACTAAATACGGCCGGCCTTGAGAGATTCCCCGAGGCACAGATGGATATGGTGAGATTAGGAATCGGGGTGTATGGAATCAGCCCTACGGGAAATAAAGATTTGAAACCTGTCGCTTCATTTGTCTCACAGATTATCAGCTTAAAAAAGGTGACAGGAGGAAGCGTGGGATATGGAAGAGCGGGTGTTGTGGCTGACAAAGAGAAGATAATTGCAACTATTCCTTTGGGATATGCCGATGGTGTTAACAGACACCTCTCTAAAGGCAATGCCAGTTTTATTGTTAACGGTAAACCTGTACCGACGATAGGAAATATCTGTATGGACTCTTTTATGCTGGATATTACGGGAGTAGATGCAAAATTGGGAGATGAGGTTCTGATTTTTGGAGAGGCTCTCTCTGTCTCAGATTTAGCTAAGATTTTGGGAACAATTCCCTATGAGGTTCTAACTTCCGTATCTGCGAGAGTTGAGAGGATTCTGGTAGATTAGATTAGTGCGTTATACGGTATACCAGTTCCAGCAGAAGATCTCCGTCCTGTGATTCTCCCCTTAAGTTACTTTTAGCAATTGAGTCATATTTTCTCATATATGCAATTGCTTCCATACATTTACGTAACGGATAATTGTTTGCAGCTGCTTCATACTCAGTGAGGAAATAAGGATTTACCCCTATAAGGGCGGCAAGTTCTCCCCTGGAAGGCCTTGCTCCTTTTGCATAGGAAGCATGATATTTTAATATTTTCACAAAATGCATAAAGAGATAGACAAGAATTACGGGAAAAGGAAACTGTTTTGGTGACGCAGAAAAGTGCTTTATAAGCTTGTAAATTTTCTGCTTATCTTTATAAGAGACAGCTTTAGTCAATTCATAAATATTGTACTCCCTGCTAACACCTATATTCTTCTCTACATCCAACGAATCAATATGCTTAATATCTGCATCCAGATTAACTGTCAACTTTTCCAACTCAAGAACCAGCTTACGCAATTCGGTGCCACAATGGTCGGATATAAGCATACAGGCTTCGGGAGTAACCGTATAACCTTTTGATTTCAAAAATCTCTCTACCCATAGATAAACAGCCTCCTCTTTTAATGGAACAGATTCAAACACAACGCCGTTCTTTAAAGCTGTCTTATACAAAACACCCCTTTTATCCAACGATTTGTTTGTTAATGAAACTACCAGAACAGTAGTTGGAGTCGGATTACGGAAATAGTGTATTAAATCATCCGGTTTATCAAGCAGTTGCGCCTCCTTAACCACTACAACCTGTTTTGAAGAGGCCATGGGGTAACGGCGTGCAAGTTCAACAACTCCTGAGGCTGTTATGTCGGAACCGTATGTGATGATCTGGTTAAAACCTCTCTCCTCGGGAGTAAGCGCCCTGGTTGTAATCTCTTCGATTATCTTATCGGAATAATAAGGTTCCGTACCCATTAAAAGATAGAAAGGCTTGAATATTCCCATCTTTAAAGAAGAGGTAATTTCCTCAAACTCCTTTATGCACCTGTCTGTCTCTTTTATTGCCATAATTACACCTGACTGCTAAAGTATACAAAAAGGGTAAACGGCGCAAATTTTATATCTTTGCCCATAAATATATACTTGAAAATGCGGGAGACAGTTTTTGACCCTGTAAGGAGAAAGAGAGTTGTCCTGACTCCGGAAGAAGGAGTGAGGCAACACCTTATTAATGAGCTATCATCTTGCTTTGGTTATCCTTTACAATTGATGAGCTGCGAATATCCGCTCAAAATTAACAATATAAAATACAGAGGCGATCTTGTTGTCTTTGATAAAAGTGCAAAACCAATCCTGCTTGCAGAGTGTAAGGCCCCGGATATTAAAATTACCGCAGAGACATTTAACCAAATATCCCGTTATAATTTTGTTCTTGGAGTAAAATTCCTGCTTGTTACAAACGGAAATGAGACCTTACTGGCAAAGATTGATGGTAAAGATGTTTCTTTTTTAACCGAAATACCTCATTATAATGATCTTATTGAATAAAAAAATCTTTAAAACAATATCTCTGGAGGCTAAGGAGGCGGGAGTGAGAGCCTTTGTCATAGGAGGTTACGTCAGAGATTCTCTGCTTAAGAGGAGTAGCAAAGATATAGATATTGTTGTTGAGGGTAGCGGGATAGAACTTGCACAAAAAGTAGCCGGTAAATTAGGCGTTACACTTTCTGTTTTCAAGAGTTTCGGCACTGCCATGTTTAAGTGGAAGGGATTAGAAATAGAGTTTGTGGGAGCACGTAAAGAGTCTTACAGAGCTACATCAAGAAAGCCCATTGTGGAGGACGGTTCCATAGAAGATGACCAGCTAAGAAGAGATTTCACGATAAATGCACTGGCTTATAGCCTTCAGGAAGAGGATTACGGCACACTTTCAGACCCGTTTAACGGCTTGGAAGACCTTAAAAATGGAATAATCAGAACCCCTCTTGATCCCGATACTACGTATAGTGATGACCCTTTAAGGATGTTGAGAGCAATCAGATTCGCATCCCAACTCTCCTTCACCATAGTGCCGGAATCCATAAGATCAATAAAAAAGAACCGGGAGAGGATTTCGATACTGTCACAAGAGAGAATAAATGAGGAACTAAATAGGATACTGCTCTCTCCCGCTCCTTCCAAAGGCTTCTATCTGCTTGAATCAACCGGCCTGCTTAACTTAATTCTTCCTCAGCTTGTACTTCTGAAGGGTGTCGAAACAATGGACGGCAAAGGGCATAAAGATAATTTTTCACACACCTTGCAGGTTGTAGACAACCTGGCAAAGAGAAGTGATAATTTATGGCTTTTGTGGGCTGCACTGCTGCATGA
>CAYZPF010000190.1:0-2812 GCA_964479995.1 uncultured Muribaculaceae bacterium
TTGCATATGGGCTTTACGTTTATTTTCTTCTTCTTGTTTAACCTCCTGGAGTAATTTTTGGATCCGATTTGTCATAGCATTAAAACTAATTGAGAGGTGCTTTATCTCATCGCCATGATTAACATCGACTTGAACATCGAACACCCCCTCTTTACCCACTTGGTTGACAGCAGCGGTAAGGGCGTGTATTTGTTTGGTTAGCTGTTTAGAGAGGAGGTGGCTGATGATGAGGAAGAAGAGTAGATAGAGGACAACACTAAGGTTGAACATGTTACGGATAAAAGTAAGTTCTCCAGATATGTTGCGGGTATCCAGTACTAAAGAAATATTCCAATCACTGGCATTAGAGGACGAAGAGAGGCGGATATTTGTTTTGCTTAAGGGAGTCTCAGTATTTAGAGGGTGGTTTGAAGCAATTATTTGTCCAGAAGAATTTGTCAGGGAGACTTCCTGGTTTTTTGAGAATGGGATGTATTGAAAGAAATCTTCAAAAAATTGGCTGTTAAAAACAAGTAAAAGTGTTGCGATAGGTTTTTGCTCTTTACGGATATGGCGAGCTCCAAAAAAGAACGTATCGGAGAGGCCAAAGTTAGTCACCATTGGATACGTTTGCGTCCAATAGATACGCCCCTCTAAAGCTAGGAGAGTTGGTTGGATATCGATGTATATAGTATCTATATTTTGAATTCCGGTTCCACTGGAAATGGTCCCTTTATCGGTGATGAGGTAGGCGGACGCTATAAGGCGGTTAGAGTTTACAAATCCATCTAATTGATTTTGGATGGCACTACATTCTATTAAGGGAGTTTCAGAGGTGATCTCCTCCATTGCCTGGGTGTTGAGGTAAAATTGCATACTCAGTTGTTGATAATGTTGTAGTTTTGTATCTAGGTTTTTGCGCATCTCCTGGATGAGCTGATTGTTGTTATTTATTTGCTGTTCTACTGCATATTGGATGAACAGATGATTAGCAATAAAATAGATAATGCCACTAGGTAATACTACAATTAGGACAAACCACAAAAAGATTTTTTTTTGCATATCCTTATAGTAACCGCAGTTGAGTACCATTTGAAGTACTATTTTAGGGGATTAAAAAGAAACCGCTTTAATTCTACTTTACTCATTAATGTTCGTTCCATCCTCTTAAATTAATAAATTTACAAAAGGTACTGTTTTCTCAGAACAATTTTATTAAATTAATCTATCTTAAGATATTGTTTAGTTATTGTGGTGAAAAATTCTTTGCTGTAAGAAGACAGAGCTGGATAATCAGTTATATATGGGACAACATCGTTTACTACCTGATTAAAATCTACTTCAGAAAAGCGGCTATTAAGAAGCTCTATTAGAGACTCCTTTGATAAATTAGATTCACCCTTCCAGTGTCCAGTTTGACGCATCCTTTGTTCAAGATGGTTTATATTGAGAGGTACGCCTTTTTGCAAGTACCAAACATAATCGTAGAAATCTCTTCCTTTTTCTCTTGTTTGCCAATTCCTACACAGTAAAGCATGCAGTTTGCCAGCGAAAAGTGAAGGAAGGTCAAACAATAATGCTGAAAAGTTAAAAGGCAAGAACCTATAAAGGCGCTCATAATTAGCACCGCTAGGAGGATCAGTGTCGATTTCAATTTTGATAGAGATAACAGCATTATTTGGAACTCCACTAATGATCTTGTCCATCGAGAATACCTTAACCAAATGGTTAAGAGTGTTTCCCTTGAGAAATCCAGACTTAATAGGAGAGATAAGTTGTTTAGGCTTAGTAGAGGCATCCATTTCAAATCCATAAGAGTTGAGCTCTTCTTGAGCAAAGTTAATATACTCATCCATGGAGAAATTAGAGTCTGGGACTTTAAGAGAGAAGTCCATGTCCTCAGAAAATCGATTTAAACCATGGAATATTCTTAATGCAGTGCCTCCATAAAAAGCTACTTTGTCAAAAAAGTCAGTTTTAGAAAGAGAGCCAAGGATAATTTCCTGCATAACCTCTTTTAATGCATTTATAGAAGCTGTTACACTTGTAGTATCATATTGGGCCAACATACTTTTGATTTCTGGTTTCATAGTTCTTTCCTAAACTTCATTAATGAATTTATTGTAGTATTCCTATAAAGGGGAGCTAAAGTAGAGATTGCATCCCAATTTAGCTGGTGTAGTCGTTCAGAGTCTATTCTTAAGTCTGCGTAAATTAAATCTAATATCCCTTTTTTAGTTAGTGAAATACCTCTAATTTTATAAAGGGTATCTAACAAAGCTTTTTCAGCAGTAGCCATACGAAATCCATATCCTTGCTCTTGTGCATGCATTAAAGCAGATGGGAATAGATCTTCCGGTAAGTAGTGGAAGCTATACCTACCAAAAGGGGTATTAAAAACTTTGTCTTTGTTAAGGCGAAATCCAACGCTCTTTATAGCATACACTCTTTCAGGAATCATTGAATGCCGCGCTAGGGCAGTTTCAAAGGAGATATAACTGGGAGAAAAGAGCATCCTAGCTACCGGCATTCTTGGGTCATCAAAGGATTCGGCATAGACTCCTCTGGCAATACGAATAATTTCCCCTTTTTTAATCATTTGAGTTAGTTTGGATTTTGGAGATGCGTAGTCCCTAAGATCGTACATAACATCTTTATAAGTTTTTAACATATTTGCTCCACTAAGTACGATAATATCGTACTTTCAGGAGGAAGTAAATAAGATGTTAAATGAAGGAGTTGTTTTTTATCTCGAATAATAAGTTGGATAATTGTCCTGAGATTAACATCACCTGTAAATCTAGGTTGAAACTCTTCCTAAAGAGTTTCAAGC
>CAYZPF010000191.1:0-2787 GCA_964479995.1 uncultured Muribaculaceae bacterium
TAATCTTTATCTTTGGCAGGAATATATCTAAAATATCGCTTTTCATAGGTTCTGGATTAATGGTTGCGGGTTCAGGCTTACTTTCAACCTTCGGCATACCTACAATTTGTACACGTGGATTATCCGCAAGCATCCTGATACGGTCCACGATCTTTTGAATATCATCTTTATAACCAGATATATAATTTACTATTTGCAGTCCCCTTGCAAGGTCAATGTCCCCAATCGGATAGCCTTCTGTGTTTTTGACGTATAAAGTTAAATTTCCGCTATCACTTTCATGCACAATCATTTTCAATCCTGCAAGTATAGCACCTTTTTGTTCCTTAAAGAATTTGAGATACCTACGGCCTTTTTCGGCATCATAATCCGGGTCAATATCCTGTAATTCTTCATCCGTTTGGGTAGGTGTAGTTATTTCTTCGGAGACAATGAAGACTTGGGGTTTTTCTATTATAAAACTTAAATCCCCTGTATTCATCCCTGTAAAACTCTCAGCTCTTTGATATTCTTTTACTGCCTGATCTCTGTCTCCTTTTATAGCAAGATTTTTCCCATCATTAACCCATTCTGCATTATAAGTCACTTCCCATTTACTCATAAGTGCCTTACTTAATGAATAAAAAGCATCTTCTTGAGCTTTACTCCCATTTCTCCAAAAATGATCTTTCACAAACAAGCCACCTTCTCTGAAATAAAAAGAATTTTTTAAATACCCTTCCTGTATAAGCTGGTCTATTTCATCAAAAGTAATATTATTATCACTTTCAACTAATTCTTTTGGCTTTAAAAGAGATAGTTCATCGTCTTTAATAAACATTTCTCCATCTTCATCTCCTCCTGAATCAAGTATATAGCTATTGTAATTATTTTTCTCACTTCTTAAATAGACTGCTTTATATGAAGCATTATTTTTTCTGTATTCAACAATATCTCCATATTCAAACCTTCGTCCTGTATCAATCTTTGTTTCCGATTCAACCACTTCCTTACTCACCACATCTAAACTTTCAATAAGTTTTTTATCTATTTCGCTTACACCTCCAATAATCCAGTGATTGAATATTTCGTCAACTGTCGGTTTATCCCCAAACATAGTGGCTCCCTGGTTTCTTAAAATCGCAGTATTATAACCCTCAATAGCTTGCTTAAACTTAATCTTACCGGAATCAATAAGCCTGTTTACATATACGGTTTTTCTATCGTAAGTTTCCCCGAACATATTTCTTTGCCGGATAAAATCAGCAAAGCTAAGACCGGAAGCAGTCATTTTTTGTTGGAATATAACAGCATCGTTAAAATGTTTCTTTAAACTACCTTCCGGCAGGCTGGCATTTTTCATCAGGACAGGCAGGGATGTTATAAGTTTGCCTCTTATAGATTTTACTCCCGGTTGTTCAGAGGCTAATAGTGCCTCTCTGTCTAACACAAGGGATGCTAACAAGTTTTCAGTAAATTCCCTTCCTGTCTCCGTAAAGGTTGTATCTGAGAAATAGGCCGGCATTTCCTGTTCAGTCAATAGGTTGCACTCTAAAATGTTCTTAGCCAGTTTCTTTTGTGCCGGAATATTAGCATAAAATTCACTGAAAGTATCATATTCCCCTACTGTTTCAGCAATTATATCTGAGCAACGTGGATTTTCAATAAGGATATTTGAAAGTTTTATAGCCTTATCAATAGGACGTTCAGATTTTTTCGTGTCCTTGTTGTATTTAGCAAGTTCCTGAGTTGTGTATTCGGGAAAATCATAGTCAATACGGACTAAAACGGGGTTTTTGAATTTAAAACCATCAACTACATGGTAATATTGACCAAAAGTAATTCCATAGGCAGCTAATTCTTCTTTGAGAAAATCTTTGTATTGATTATAATTCTCAGGATAACTTTTAGCTGCCAACTTTAAACTCATGGTCCTATTATTTCCTGAGACAACAAAACCGTCTCTGGTGACAATCGGGGTGCCGGAAGGTGTACGGGAAGTTGTAATTAACCTTTCAGGTTCTAATTCCCTGGCATAATCCATTACTGCCTTTTGCGCTGCCTGATCATCTTTGTAATTCCTGTCATTTATATTGTTTCCGGCTGAATTTTTCGGGTATAAACGTGAGCTATGAAATGTTTCCTCATCGTGGGATGCAATTACATTATCAAGCTCTACAATAACAAACTGGGCTTTTCTTTTTTCACCGTTAGGCATGGATATTTGTATTTCCCTGCCTTTTAAAATGCCGGACTGCATGAAATCAGGGCGTATCTTGCCTACCTCGTTTCTCTCTTTGTGTTCTTGCTCGGCTTCTTGCATGGCTATGTCGCCTTGGACTTCAATGTTAGCGACTTCGGATTGGTAGTCGGGGTCGTCAATGTCATTATCATTCAGATTATCCTCAATATGCTTTATTCTTTCATTAATATCAACCCATTTGCCCCCCCATCTCTGTTCTGGTGATGGTCTGCTATTTAATCTTTTGTATAATAAAATATGCTTAGAATCTGAAATTACAGTATCAAAATCTGCCGTGCTATCTAATGGATGCATGGCCGCATTTTTATCATAATAACCTGTAACAATCAAATATTCCTCTCCTATTCCTGCGCTGAAAATTTTACAATTAGTAACATATGGTTTTAATTCTTTTAAAAATTCCAAATAATCTTCAAGAGTATCTGTTTTAATTTTGTAATATATAGTTTTATCAGTTTCCTCTTTCAGCTCCTTTTCAGCCCAGTTTTTAGGTTTTGGATCCGTGTAATAGTTTGGGTTCTCTTTAAGGTGGTCCATAGCAATTT
>CAYZPF010000192.1:0-2753 GCA_964479995.1 uncultured Muribaculaceae bacterium
GATTTATGTGTCATCAAAGAGACTTTCAGCTGCTGCTTTTTATTCTCCTCACCGCTTCTTGGATGTGTCCATCTGTAATGTCCGAAAAAATTAATCACAAATGAGACAGGCTGTACTAACATACTTGAATATAGCCCCTTCTGATAAAAAAGTAAAAAGAGTAGAATGTTATAAACATATCCCACCCAAAAATTTGCAACTTTAGCTCTTGTAGCCAGATATACACATGTCAACCCGGTAACTACCGAAAGGGTCTCAAGAAGTGATATACCCTGGCCTCCAAGTGTAAAGAGTATATTATCAGTGCTAAATAATCCCAACATCTTTGCTCTTTATTTATGTTAACCCACACTACCTTCTAAGGTAATCTGCAGAAGCTTTTGAGCCTCAACTGCAAATTCCATCGGTAATTTATTCAACACCTCTTTGGCATATCCGTTCACAATAAGCCCTACAGCATCTTCGGGACCAATACCTCTTTGCAAACAATAGAAGAGCTGATCTTCGCTTATCTTTGATGTCGTAGCCTCATGTTCCAGGATCGCGCTGTCGCTCTCATTCTCTACATAAGGGAAAGTATGGGCTCCGCATTTGTCGCCAAGTAATAAAGAGTCACACTGTGTATGATTCCTGGCATTTTCTGCGCCTGGAAGAATCTTAACCAAGCCTCGATAACTGTTTTGACTGACTCCGGCAGAAATACCTTTACTTACAATTCTGCTTTTTGTATTCTTTCCTACGTGAATCATCTTTGTTCCTGTATCGGCCTGCTGGTAGTGATTGGTAACTGCAACCGAATAAAATTCGGAGATAGAGTTATCTCCTCTCAAAATTGTACTGGGATATTTCCATGTTATGGCAGAGCCTGTCTCAACCTGAGCCCAGCTTAGTTTACTATTCTCCCCTTTGCAGATACCCCTCTTGGTAACAAAGTTATAGATTCCCCCTTTACCAGAGGAATCTCCCGGATACCAGTTTTGTACTGTTGAATATTTTACCTCGGCATCACGCATTACTACTATCTCTACAACCGCAGCATGCAATTGATTCTCATCTCTTTGCGGTGCCGTACATCCTTCCAGATAACTCACATAAGAGCCTTCATCCGCAACAATTAAAGTCCTTTCAAATTGCCCGGTACCTTTAGCGTTAATCCTAAAATAGCTCGACAGCTCCATGGGGCATCTTACACCTTTTGGAATATAACAAAATGAGCCGTCACTGAATACCGCAGAGTTTAATGCTGCAAAGAAGTTGTCTCCATAAGGAACAACTGATGCCAAATATTTTTTAACCAAATCGGGGTAATCTCTTACTGCCTCTGAGAACGAGCAGAATATGATACCTTTATCGGCCAACTGTTCACGAAATGTTGTTTTTACCGATACCGAATCAAATACCGCATCTACAGCTACCCCTGCAAGTACTTTTCTTTCATTCAGAGGAATTCCCAACTTTTCAAAAGTAGCTTCAAGCTCCGGATCTATCTCTCCTCCTTCAGCAAGCTTTTTGGGAGCAGAATAGTAGATAACTTCCTGGAAATCTATGAAAGGGATATCCAGATGGGCCCATTGGGGCATCTTCATAGTTAACCATTTATTATAAGCTTTGAGTCTGAACTCAAGCATCCATTCAGGTTCTCCTTTTTTTTCGGAAATCGCTCTGATTATCTCTTCATTGAGTCCTTTGGGAAAATATTCCTGTTCGAGTATTGTCTCAAACCCGTGTTCATATTCGGACTCCGTTACTTTTTGAATAATATCATTTTCACTCATGGTGGCGCAAAGTTAAATCTTTTTAGGCTATTTTTGTACACAAATAGCAGGGTATGACTAAATATAAAGATAGTAAAGAGAAAGGCGGCCGACTTGAAAGGGCTAAGATGTTAATGATAAATGAGCTCTTTTCTGCATCGGGTATTACTCAAAAAAGAACACCTCTTTTTGACTGCAAGAAGTCTCTTTTCTCATCCTCTCACTCTGTACTGGCAGAGGGAGTAGATTTTGACCTTACCTATACCCCAATTAAATATCTGGGCTATAAGTCGGTATTAAGCGTAATAGGACCTCTCTATGCCGAAGGTTTCTCTCCTTACTCACTCTCTGTTAAATTCGCTCTCTCCTCGCGATTTTCTCTTCCTCAGATAGAAGAGTTGTGGAGTGGAGTGACAGCAGCTTTCAAAGAACATGAGATGGAACATCTGGAACTTGACCTCACCCCTTCTGTTACCGGCCTTATAATTAGTCTTACATCACAGGGGAAACAAGAGAGAGAAAGATTTGTTCAGAAGCCGCCATGTAAATCATCCGATCTTCTCTGTATCACCGGTTCACTCGGAGCTGCTTATATAGGCCTTCATGTTCTTGAACGGGAAAAGGCTCTGTTTGAAAAAGAGAGCATCCAGCCCAATCTCAACCGTTACAAGCCGCTGCTTCAGGCTTATCTGAATCCCCATATTGACAAAGAGCTTATAAGTTCATTGTATCTCTCCGAACTTCACCCCTCTGCCGGCGAATTTATAGTCAATGGGCTTGCAGATGCTATAAAAAAAGTCTGTTACAGATATAGTCTGGGGGCTAAAATTTTTATGAATAAAATTCCAATTTCATCACAAATATCAGAACCGGCTAAAGAAATTAATATAGACCCTGTAACGGCTGCTCTAAATGGCGGTGATGATTATAAATTTTTATTTGCTATCCCGATAGATAAACACGAATTACTCAAAAGTGAAATTCCACAGATTGATATCA
>CAYZPF010000193.1:0-535 GCA_964479995.1 uncultured Muribaculaceae bacterium
GTTTTTTAAAACAAGCTGATTGCCTGGTGATTAGCCCTAAAAAAATAAAAAATCCAAACGCTTTAAAAAGCTAAAACATTGATAATCAAAGGATATGAAAAAACTCTGCCAGAGTGGGAGTTGTTCTCAGTTGATAATTATCTGATTCAATGTTGGGTCGACAGTCGGTTGCGGTGACAAAACTTTTGCAAATCAAATTCGGCGTAGCCGTAAATACCAGCCCGACTGAAGAGGAGGGCTACCTAAAAATTGTACTCTGCTGAAGTTTACTGTGCAGGTCACACTCTGCTAAAGTTTCCCATGTAGGTTGCCCGCAAACTGCCGCTCTGGCAGAGTTTTTTAAAACAACTTGATTACCTGATAATTAACCCTAAAAAATTAAAAAATCCAAACGCTTTAAAAAACTAAAGTGTTGATAATCAAAGGATATGAAAAAACTCTGGCAGAGTGAGAGTTTTATCAACTACTTATGTGGGTAACTTTGGTAGAGTCAGGGTTGTGCAGAGCCAGGATTGTGTGGATATTCCATCCGGTG
>CAYZPF010000193.1:545-2734 GCA_964479995.1 uncultured Muribaculaceae bacterium
AAGTAGTGCCGGTATCTGTTTGATTAAACAGTTTTGTAATTATTTACCGGTTAGAAGAAGCGGTTTCATGTGAATTTATAGGTTGGACGAAGCAGTTTCATGCGGGTTTACCGGTTGGAAGGAGCGGTTTTGTGTAAATTTATTTGTCAAAAAAGTAAATTTCATGCAGATTTACCCGTTGGGTGAGTAAATATTGTGCAAATTTATCGGTTGGATGCGATGGCTTTTAATTATATTTGTGAAGCGGTTGTAAAATTGTTACCTAAACTTATATAATAACTTATATAATTCTAATAGTATGGTTAAAAAGTTTTTTTTGCTGATTTTTTTGTTTTCTTCTTCGATATTTTACGGGTTTTCACAAAATATATGGTCTATTGTTTTGCACGGTGGTGCGGGTAGTGTGCCTGCTTCTCTTTCGATGGAGAGGAGGGTTGAGTATGAGGTGCATTTGATTAGGGCGATTGAGATTGGTAAAGAGGTTCTTTCTGGTGGCGGCAGCTCATTGGATGCTGTAGTTAATGTGGTGAAGTATATGGAGGATTGTCCGCTTTTTAATGCTGGAAAGGGTGCTGTTAAGACTATTGAGGGGATACACGAGTTGGATGCATCTATAATGGATGGTTCTAATCTTAAGGCAGGGGCTGTTGCTGGTGTTAGAGATATTAAGAATCCTATTCTGGCTGCGAGGCTTGTAATGGATAGCACTTTACATGTATTTATGATAGGTGAAGGCGCTTCTGCTTTTGCTAAATCAAAGGGGCTGGAGATTGTGGAGAATGGCTACTTTTCTACGAAAAAGCGTGAGGAAGGGCATAGGATTTTCAAGGATAAGGAGAACTCAATGGGAACGGTTGGTTGTGTGGCATTGGATATGTATGGGAATCTTGCTGCAGCTACTTCGACTGGTGGAATGGAGGGCAAGAAATGGGGTAGAGTGGGGGATTCTCCCATAATTGGCGCCGGCACTTATGCTAATAACAGTACTGTTGCGGTCTCTGGTACCGGTCACGGCGAATATTGGATTAGAAGGGTGGTTGCTTATGATATCTCTGCGCTTATGGAGTATAAAGGGCTTCCTGTGGAAGAGGCGGCACATGAGGTGATATTTAATAAGATAGTACCGATGGGTACATCGGGAGGAGGTGTGGTTTGTGTGGATAAAGAGGGTAATATTTCAATGACTTTTAATACCGATTTGATGCACAGGGCCTGGGCAAAATCAAGTGGCGAAATTGGAGTTGGTATTCTTAAGGGGGATGAAAAGATAATTAGTAAATAGTTTTTAAAATATGGCATTTTTGAAGAGACCTGGATTATTGGTAAGGGTCTTAATAGCAATTATTTCAGGTATAGGATTGTCGTATATTTTACCCGATTGGTCAGTCAGGATATTTGTTACCTTTAATACTATTTTCAGCAGTTTTCTCTCTTTTATTATTCCACTTCTTATCTTGGGTTTAATAGCCCCGGGAATTGCCGATTTGGGGAAAGGTGCGGGTAAACTTTTGCTTATTACAGTGGCGATTGCGTATGGATCTACGCTATTTTCCGGATTTTTTTCATATTTTTCTACAGATTGGTTCTTGCCATCATTAATTCAACCGGAGAGCTCTATTAAAGCTACCGGATTCACCTTTTCGGATACTCTTACCGCCTATTTTAACTTTGATATGCCGCCTTTAATGACCGTTACAACAGCTCTTGTACTGGCATTTGTAATTGGCATAGGGGTCACTTCCATTAATGGAGATAAGATTAAGATGGCGCTTAATGAGTTCCGGGATATAATTGTTTTGATAATTAAGAGGGTAATTATACCAATCCTGCCGCTGTATATCTTTGGTATCTTCCTGAAAATTGGGGCTGAAGGACAGATGACGATGATTTTGTCTTTATTTTCAAAGGTTATTATACTAATATTTGTTATGCATGTCCTGCTCTTACTTTTCCAATTTGTTGTTGCCGGAGCTATCAGCAGAAAGAATCCTTTTAGAGCTCTGGGCAACATGTTGCCTGCTTACGTAACAGCTTTGGGCACTCAATCATCTGCCGCTACAATACCTGTAACTCTCAACCAGGCTAAGAAAAATGGAATAGAAGAAGAACTTGCAGATTTTGTAATTTCGCTTTGTGCTACTATCCACCTGGCAGGCAGTACTTTGAACATAGTTCCGTGTGCTTCTGCT
>CAYZPF010000194.1:0-2694 GCA_964479995.1 uncultured Muribaculaceae bacterium
GCGGGATTGTTAAATTATTAATAAACACCAAATTAAAAACCAATGCCTGGATTAAATGGAAAGAAAGTCGGAATGACTTCTGTTTTTGGTGCCGATGGAAAGAATATTCCATGCACCGTTATTGAGGCTGGTCCGTGTGTTGTTACGCAAATTCGTACAGAAGAGAAAGATGGTTATGCCGCTGTACAGCTTGCCTATGACGAGAAAAAAGAGAAACACACCAGCGCAGGCCAACTCGGCCACTTCAAAAAGGCAAATACCACACCCAAACGTAAAGTGGTGGAGTTCCCTGCGGATTTCACAAAAGAGTTGAGTTTGGGCGATATCGTCACCGTTTCAGATGTTTTCGTAAAAGATCCTCTGGAGTGGGTGGATGTAGTTGGAATTTCTAAAGGAAAAGGCTTTCAGGGAGTTGTAAAACGCCACGGCTACAGTGGAGTAGGCGGGCAAACCCATGGCCAGCACAACAGAAACAGATCTATCGGATCATTAGGTGCTTCATCCTGGCCTTCAAGAGTTTTTAAAGGTAAAAAAATGGCTGGCCGCATGGGAGGCGAACGGGTAAAAATACAGAACCTTAAAGTTATAAAGGTTATTCCTGAGAATAATCTTTTAATAGTAAAGGGATCGGTTCCCGGAGCAAAAGGTTCATATCTAATTATTGAAGATTAAGCGTATATGGAATTATCAGTTTATAAAATTGATGGAACAGAGTCAGGCAAAAAGGTGACTTTGGATCCGGCTATATTTGGCATTGAACCAAATGATCACGCTATCTATTTGGATGTGAAGCAATATCTGGCTAATCAGCGTCAGGGCACTCACAAGACAAAGGAAAAATGGGAGGTGGCATACAGTACTAAGAAGGTTGTTCGTCAGAAAGGTTCAGGGGGCGCCCGTCACGGTAGTTTGAAGGCAAACATATATGTTGGCGGAGGTCGTGTTTTTGGTCCCAGACCCAGAGATTACAGTTTTAAACTCAATAAGAAATTGAAGAGACTTGCAAGATTTTCTGCTCTCTCATACAAGGCTAAAGAGGATGTTTTAACCATTATTGAGAATTTCTCCATGGATGTACCTAAGACCAAAGAGTTGATTAAAATCATAAAAGGTCTTAATATTAATGACAGAAAAGTTCTTTTTGTGCTTCCGGAGTACATGGATAATATTTTCATCTCTTCAAGAAACCTGCAAAATATTAAAGTTGTTAATGTTAATGAAATTAACACTTATGACATAATGAATGCAACATCACTTGTCCTTATGGATGGTGTGCATGAAATAATGCAGGATCAGTATTCAAATAATTAAAACCGTAGAGAAATGAACATTTTAATTAAGCCTTTAGTAACAGAGAAGATGACGATTCAAGGCGATAAATTTAATCGTTACGGTTTTGTGGTTGACCGCGATGCAAACAAACTGCAGATAAAAGCAGCGGTTGAGGAGATGTACGGAGTTAAAGTTATAGATGTTAACACTATTAACTACCACGGTAAGCGCAAGAGCCGCTTTACAAAAGCGGGATTATTGTCAGGCCGCACAAATCACTATAAAAAAGCGATTGTAACACTGGCCGGCGAAGATAAGATTGATTTCTACAGTAATATTTAAGTCCATGGCAATACGTAAATTTAAACCGGTTACACCCGGAACAAGACATAAAGCGATTAGTGCATTTACCGAGATTACTTGTGATAAGCCGGAGAAATCACTCCTGGCTCCACTCAAGAAAAGCGGAGGAAGGAATGCCAGAGGAAAAATGACAATGCGCTATAAAGGCGGTGGTCATAAGAGAATGTACCGTATAATTGACTTTTTAAGAGATAAAGATAAATACACTGCTACCGTTAAGACTATTGAGTACGATCCAAACAGAAGTGCCCGAATTGCTTTGGTAGTTTATGCAGATGGCGAAAAACGCTATATAATTGCTCCTGACGGCATAAAAGTGGGACAGGTGATTGCATCCGGTCCCGGAGTTGCACCCGAGGTGGGTAACACTCTGCCTCTTTCGGAGATTCCGTTAGGTACTTTGGTTCATAATATTGAGTTGCGTCCCGGGCAGGGTGCAGCTATGGCCCGCAGCGCCGGTACATACGCACAACTTACTGCCAAAGAGGGCAAACATGCTATTCTTAAGTTACCTTCGGGGGAGATAAGAATGGTATTGGTTGATTGCCGTGCCACTGTTGGAACTGTATCTAATGCAGATCACAACCTTGAATCATTTGGTAAAGCAGGCAGGAATCGCTGGTTAGGCCGCAGACCTCGTACCCGCGGTGTGGCGATGAACCCTGTAGATCACCCTATGGGTGGTGGCGAAGGAAGAGCTTCCGGAGGTCACCCTCGTTCAAGAAAAGGCTTGCTTGCTAAAGGTTACAAGACTCGTAACCCTAAGAAAACAACCAAGAAGTTTATAATTGAAACAAGGAAAAAATAACGGATTAAACTGAAAGAGAATTATGAGTCGTTCACTAAAAAAAGGACCATACATACAGGCTAGTCTCGAGAAGAGAGTTTTAGCCATGAATGAAACCGGCAAAAAAGAGGTTATTAAGACCTGGTCAAGAGCCAGTATGATATCTCCGGATTTTGTAGGCCACACCATTGCTGTCCATAATGGAAACAAGTTTATTCCGGTATATGTTACCGAGAATATGGTAGGTCACAAGCTGGGAGAGTTTGCACCTA
>CAYZPF010000195.1:0-2617 GCA_964479995.1 uncultured Muribaculaceae bacterium
TGGTGATTGAAAAATTGTAGTCCAAAGATACAGAACAAAAGAAAGTTATAATAAAGTCTTAATGCACTGAACAAAAGGAGGTTTTTTTAGTGGATGGGTAGCCCTAAATTCTAAGAAACAATAAAAGATACAGCGATAGCTGCTAAAGTACTTAATAGTGTTCCTATGAGATAATATTCAGAAAAAGTCGGATTTTTGGAAATCTTATCATATCGGGCAATTGATTTTGCAGTAAGTACCAAACCTATGGCTGAATACTGATTTAAGGCAACCAGCATTATGATAATTACCCTTTCTATGATTCCTACAAACTTACCTATGTCTTTTTCTTGTCCGGAATTTATTTCAGCTTTCAAAGGTTTGTAAATATATAAAATCCGTGAAATTGCTATATTTGTAGGCTTACAAATAATTAATAAAATAACTATCCAAGACAATGTTTTTGTAGCAGAGAGCCCAACCATACTAAAGAAATGTGAAAAACAGGGACGTAAAGTCAATGATTTTCCTGATATTACGAAGGAATAAACAACTACAAACAAACTTATAAGGTGGAAAAGCTGATCGGCATAAAAATAGTAACACTTTGCTTCTTCCGTTATAGTTTCTTTACTGTTTTTAATAAGTAGAAATTTAATTAAATCAATAAATAAGTGGAGAGCTGCAAAAACAGAACCGTATATAAAAACATGGATTGTCAATATGGGAACAGAAATGACTAAAACAACAATCCAATAGCATAAACCATGTAAAATCAGCCATGCGAACTTGCTCTCCTTTTTCTGTGAAATCAAATCAATTTGTACATAAAAATCACCTATAACATGAGCTAAAACCAGTATTAAAAAATATGATTTAATCATTTTGTCTCCCGATTTCACTTAATGCTTCAGCCACTATGTCTAAAGCTTCTTTATATGTATAGTACTTTGCATTTACAAGATGCTTCTGCACAGAGGATTGTCTTATCCCCATTCTACGGGCAACTTCAGACTGTCCATCATTATGATTCTCTAAGTTTAATATAGTTTCTCTTTGTCTATCGCTCCATGATTCTTTTATCGCGGTCATCAGAGTAAATATAGTGTTAATTAAGTTGACGGTTTCATTGCTCTTACCATCTACTTCAAGTTGATACAAAGATTTTGCTACCTCTTTTTTCCTTTCTTTGTTTTTTAGAGATAAGATGGCTTCTCTGGCTTTATAAAAACAAGGGCCATCAGAACCAATTGCCATCTCATAATTAATACTGGTATGTATTTCACCAACTCCAATTCCAAAACGCATTTTCACCGGATGCAGAGATTTTTCAATTTCATTTATGATGGGTATAATAACAGAGCCGTCTTTTAACAAGCCTTGGAATTCATCTCCTAAGGTGACTACAAATTTTGATGCAATTTCTTTGGAATAAGTTGTGTTGATTTTTGACAAAATATCTTTTAGAGTTTCTTGTGTGTCATACCTGTTTACGATATCTTTTGAATCTTTAATATCGCCAATAATAGCAATATATGGTTCATATTCAATCTTAAAATACATCCACAACTCTCCTTTCACCTATGGAGAGTATATAGCCTCATAAACGAATAATCAATTATTATTTGCTAATAAGGCTATAATACTTAATTACTTCCTTAATAGGCTATAATCTTGTGCTTCAGGCAATATCCTCATAAGTTTTCTTATAGAGTGTTAAGTAAATAAATGAAAACTTTTAAGCCCTAATACTACAAACAATCTCCCTGTTCTAAAATAAATTTCAAGAATCACTTCCATAAATTTATATTAATTTATAGAAAGGATTCCTTAATTTAAGAAATAATTGATTATTCCGCACTAAAGGAACCGTAATTCCGCTTTAGAAAACCGCAGTTCCGTTAAAGAAACCGAACTAGATTGCTAAACCAATTCCGCGGATGAAAACCGCTGTGTTAGACTTCTTGAATTCCAATTCAAGGAGGCCCAAAAATGGCGAATATCATTAAGGCGAAGCTCATTCTTGAGCGACGTTAAGCTGGTAATTTATCCTTATGGAATATCTTTCATAATGGCAAAACTTATCTTGCCTGTGCTTTAGCTAATTCTATAGGAATCCTTCGCGGCTATAGAACTCTTTATCTTAGATGCCCAGAGTTCACTGAAAAAATAAGTGCCCTTGAACCTCTTGAATTTCGCAAATACATTAAACGGCTCGCCGCTTTTCAAATCCTAATTCTTGATGAATGGCTTACCCATCCTCTAACACAAGATCAAGCAGCAGCTCTTCTGGAGTTGCTTGAACTAAGAGAAAGACTAGAAGTCTCTACTTTCTTTTGCACTCTATACCCCAAAGAAATTTGGTTAGATCATCTGGGCGGTGGTGTAATTGCTGAGTCTTGTATGGAAAGAATTGTGTATGCTACTAAGTTCATCAGCTGTGGCTCTCAAAATATGAGGGCTCAATTCAAAAATAACTAAAAGTTTCCCACCGGTGTTTCTGACACAGTTACACCGGTTTCCACAAGCGGAAGCTGTGGTTTCCCGCCAGTGGAAAACCGGTTTCTAAACGGCGGAAAAATCATAAACAAAAAGCGGCATAAAGCGGAACTGATTTTAAGTTCTCATTTTCACCGAA
>CAYZPF010000196.1:0-2474 GCA_964479995.1 uncultured Muribaculaceae bacterium
TAATAGCAGAAAATGAAATCCGCAAAGGCAATTATAGTGCAGCTATGGAAGCTTTGGATGCTATCCGCATAAACCGTATCGACCCTTCTATTTATGCTCCCCTGAAAGGAAGCGTGAACAATAAGGCAGATGCTATCTATCGTCTAAAACAGACTTCACACGGAGAGAATATCTATACCATCTGGAACTTCATCAACCGCAAGCGCTGGAACCAGCTCGATGACTATAAACAAAAGCAGGTGAAAATAATGGACGGTAAAGTTTATGAACTTGAACCCGATTCTCCTCTGTGGATATTTCCATTTCCACAGAATGCAGTTAATAACAATCCCAACCTGCTTCCGCAGAACTATGAACAATAGGGGTTGACAATTTAGATTTATGAGGCTGATCAATAATTGGTCGGCCTCTCTTTAATAATAATGTTTTATGAGAAAGTTTAAACTTAATGTGTTTTTCGCATTTTTATTGATCACTACGTTTTTCGCATTGCCATTATTGGCACAGAAAAAGACAGATTTACGTATTTTATTTGTGGGAGGATCTTCTGATTTCTACACAATGGGAGGAACCAAGGTTGACAGTTTAGAGATGCAGAAAAGCTCGGAGGTGAGAACCGCATCCTTTGCTAAACTACTCAAACAGTATTTCAGGAATGTAAAAATTATCAATGCAGCAGATTACACTCCTTTATTGTCTGATAGTTATGATGTCACAATTTTTGACGGTAGGCCAAAACCCTTGAGAGAACAAGAAAGGCTGTATGATGAAGGGGGGAAGATTATCAAAATAGTTCCGGCTGCCTATCTGCCACAGGATTATAGTCGTCCAACTTTATGTATAGCTGAGTACAGTGAATACCTTGGAAGGTCTCTCGGTATAAAAAATGACTGGTACTGCCTTTGCCTTGATGCCGATGCACATACCTGGGTTAAAGACCATCCCATCTTTCAGGGGCCGTATAAGGTAACACTAAATACTGTTCTCAAGCCTACCCCTGAGAATGCCAAAGAGATAGCCGGGATGTACGGCGAAAACCTCCCGGATTCAACGGAGATGTGGAGAGTTCAGACAAAAGGATATTCAAATATTCAAACTTACCGCCCCGGTATGGTGAGTCGCCCTGACGGGTATTGCGATTCACCCGACGCAGAGAACATCTGTGGTGGTGTGAGCCTAAAATCAATTGATGCTGTTGCATTGGGCCGCCATGCAAACTTTTTCCACTGGGGTTTCTCTGCCGCACCATACGATATGACAGAGGAGGGTAAAGTAGTATTTATCAATTCAATTATATACATATCTCAATTTGCAGGTGAACCTATTGCTCGTAAAATGGATGATAGGATCTCTACCCGCCACTATGTGGATGCAATGAAGTATCTGGTTACAAGAGAGGCGTGGGAAGCAAATAATAAATCTAACAGAGAGTTTAAGGAATTTGTACTGGAGATAAAACAGACAGCTCAGCAGAAAAAGGCAAAAGGAGAGATCTTGAGCGCAATGGAAGAAACCTATCTGAACTACCCTGTAGATAATAATCCTGAGCCAACATACTCTGCCTATGTAAAACAAAGAGTTCCGCAGTTATATCATATCTTTGGAGATGATGCCTCTGAGTATTCACGTTATTACGATAAAAACCGCCCCTATTTCTATGGTGGAGGAGATATAAATTATGGTTTAGATATTGACGAGGATGTTCGCTCTTTAGGAATTGCCAACAACGATATCCACCTGCTTGACAAAGCCATCACCATGCTTGAAAAAGATGAGGATGCAGCTTTGGCAACCAGAGTATTGCATCGTTATACCCTATGTCGTTTTGCAACTCCTTCTGAGTGGCGCAACTGGTATGAAACCTATAAGGATAAGATGTTTTTTACAGAGAGCGGCGGTTGGTTATGGTTGATAAACACTACAGACAAAAATGTGCCGGGGAACGACTATTCTGTTCTCTCTAGGTCTGCTGAGCCCTCTAAAATTCCCGAACTGACAGGGGAAACAGATGATAAAAATCCTGTATTGCTATCAGCAGCTGCAAATAAGCTTGAAGATGGCAGTATCGAAATAGCTATACGGATGAAAATTCATAAAGGTTATCACACATACGCACAGGTTTCAGAACAGGAACCATTCATAAAAACTGAGATAAAAATCGAATTACCACAGGGATATCAAAAGATTGGCAATTTAACTACTCCGGCATTTAAGAAATCCGGCACAACCGGCACTACCATATATGAGGGAGACGGAGTATTCCGTCAAAAGATCAAAGGTGACGGCTCCGGAGAGGTCAAGTGTACCATTAGCTATCAATGCTGTGACAACACTATCTGCTTTCCTCCTGTAGAGAAGATTCTTTTTATTCAATTAAATTCTTAAAGATGAAAAACGCCGTATTTGCCTGTAACAAAACTCTCTTTGTATCTTCTAAATTTTAGTGACTCTGGCAGAGTTTTTTCATAGCCTCT
>CAYZPF010000197.1:0-2460 GCA_964479995.1 uncultured Muribaculaceae bacterium
TATGAAAGGGTGGATCTTCACAAACTCCCCGTGTAACAGTGTTCCCCTCACTACCGGATGGTAAGCTCCCCAATTGGTGTTGTACTCCTCTATCAGTTCTTGCATTAGGTGAGGTAAATCATAATGGTTGGGGGGTATATGGTTGGCTCCGCTGATGAGGACATTCTCCGATCTATATTTACCCCTATTTTGGTTATCAATCTCTTTAAGAATCAGGGAGTGGATATTTCTTATATTCCACTCTGAGACAGCCTCTTTATTGGAAACTAGGTCTTCTAAGAATAAAATTGCATCACGGTGATTAATAATCTCTAAATGCTCTTTGATACTCTTTCCACCAACGGTAATACCTTCAAGGACAACCTTTGTCTCATGGATTGTCAAAGTATTCCCTTCAATGGCATTTGAGTTATAGGTCCACTCTACCAGGAGCTTTTCACGCAGTGATTTAACTGTCTCTTTTGGTAAAGGTCGCTCTTTATCGATTCTCTCTTTTAAAGAATCAATCAAGGTGAAGTCATATTGTAACCCTAAGTAGGCTTTCTTAATCCTCTCTCTCCCATCTATTGGTTTAGCGACATCCTTTGGGATAGTCCAACTTCTCCCTATCTTTCTAGCCCCCTCTACCCTCCCCTGACGACAAAGAAGCCTTATTCGGCTGTCACTGATTCCCCACTTTTCACTGGCCTCTTTTATACTCATATACTTCATAATCTACCCACAAAAACAATATGCCTATATCGGAACGATGTCAACAATATTCTGAGATAGGTACGATGATGCAAATCGATAGCAATGACAAATCCCTGCTATCGATTTTCTATTACGTAAATTCTATTATTTCATCTAACTTACCAACGTTCTCAGAACTAAACTGGTGAGAAATAATTACCAGAGTTCTATCTTTAATTGATAATAGTTGTGATTCAATTGATTTGGCATTTTCCTCATCAAGGTTAGCTAACGGTTCATCCAGTATTAATATCGGAGTCTCCCTTAATATACTCCTAGCCAGTGTAATCCTCCTTTTCTCTCCACCTGAGAGATTGGTACCTCCTTCATGGATTAACATATCGAGACTGGCATAATTGGCATATTTGTCTAAGCCCACTCTCAATAAAATATTAATCAGCTTTTCATCACCAATATCCTGATACATTGTAAGATTATTTCTCAAGCTCTCTTCAAACAGGACAGCATCTTGCCGCATTACAGTAATTACCTGGTTTAAATTTCTGATCTCATTTACTGGTATACTATTAATTTCTACCGCACCAGAACCAGGTTTGTAATAGTCCAAAAGAAGATTCACACTAGAGGTCTTGCCCGAACCACTTATCTCTTTTAGCAGATATTGTTTATCTCTCATAAACTTCATATTCAAATTGCTAATGATGTCTTCATGATCCTCATATCCAAAGGATACATCTTTAAATAGAACTTCTTTGAACTCCTCTTTAGAGATATCTACTCTTCCATCCTTTTTAGTCTTTTCATTTATAAATTCTAATACCGACTTATTTACAGGTCTTACAGAAACTAAGTCCTGTATAAAGTAGGACAAAGATATAATTGGGTAGGACAATTGATCTATCATCCCTACAGCTATGAAAAAGCCACCGGCTGAGAAATCTCCTTTTAGTACTAAATATGCGGCAAATACAACTATTACAAAGTGTGAAAAGTATGAAAGAAGGGCTGATATCGACCTAGTTAAATACCCCATGTGTCTCTTTCTTAAGTTCTTCAGCATCGTAACATTATTTGATTCTATAAATTTTTCTTTAATATTGGCTTCAATGGAGTAGTTTTTAATAATTTCAAAACCACTTAGCCAATCTGTTAGAGACTTTATATGCTTTTCAAATGCCTTTACATGTTCTGTTTGCGCATGTTGTAATCTCTTTTCCACTAACTTTGGGACGTATAAGGGCATTGTTAGAAGAAACAGGGTCATTATTGCTATCCGGTAATCTAATATAAACAAAGATACAGAGACAATAATAATTTTTATAACTATTTCGGTGAGCATGGGGATTGTACTAAAATATTGATTTTCAATTATCTCCATTTCATTGGTATATTGTGCAATATACTCTCCCTGCTTCTTGTTTAAAAAGCTTGGATAGTCCTTCTCTAATAATCCTTTGAAATAGTCTAGCCTTAGTTCTTTTGTACAATTTACCGCAAATCTTCCCCTATTCCTGTCATAGAAATAGTAGAAAATAAGTTCTAACCCTATGAATACACCAAGATAGAGTCCGTATCTTAAAGTATTATCGAAGCTTCTCGATAAAGCATAATCAAGAACATCCCCTTTAAGAAATTGAACTCTTACTGCCAAAACAGAAGCTACTACTGAAAAAGTAATAGCCACTATTAATGGTCTCCAGTTGTTATTTATATATTTTTTCATTTTAATCCTTCCATTTGTTATTTTTATTTAAATGACAATAGAAG
>CAYZPF010000198.1:0-2352 GCA_964479995.1 uncultured Muribaculaceae bacterium
TGGAACACTTAAATATTCAAAACTTTCTTATGATTTTGAAGGAAATTATTTTAAGCTGTGGACAAAATCACTCATGAAAAATTCGGTTTACAAGATTAAAATTTTGGCTGTATCCTACGGCCAGCGCCAGATGTTGATCATATTCTATGAATTTCTCCAGCTCTCTCAATTGTAACTCCAGATTTAAATCCCGTTCTATTGACATCTTTGTTGTCCATACTCTGTTCCTGTTGAACTCTTTGCTGTAACCATAAATACTCACAGTTAACAGGGTATATAGAGATATCAGAGTTAAGTAGATTATGAGTGCTCTCTTGGAAAAGAATGAAATCCGCCTCGCTCTGGCCAGAAACGGTCGTAAAAGCTGAAGCGAAAAGAGAAGGGCTACAAAAAGAAGTCCGTAGCTGACGTAAACAATAAGAGTGTAGATTGAGATCTCATCAATCTTAAAAAGCTCCATAACAATATTGGAATTCATAATAAGCGACCTGATACTGAAATGGATATAATATATCAACAGTAATGGTACTGTTAGAAAGATGGCTGCCAGCAAACTTCTGATTATTCTCTTTTGTCTGAATATATATGCTGCAATCTTTCTCCTTATTATAAAGAGAGCTGTTATGAAAAAAAAGATAAGAATATTATTAATAAGTAAATCGGCAAGGGAGTTAAAGAGGCCGAAATCGGCATAAAGATTTGGGGAAAAGATCGGATACTCGCCTTGCATCTCTTTGGATTGGTATAGAGCCAGGAATCGCAACAGTATAAGGCCGGCCGTCATGAAAAGAAACTCTTTAAATCCTCTTTTTTTATAGAGGCCGGAGAAGAGTGCAGCTATAGTAAACAGAGCCGCAATCCAGCGTAAAATAGTGCCTCCGGTTGTGGTATTGCCGGGAAGAGTTTTAATTACCGAAAAAAGAACTCCGCCATTTTTACTACGTACAATATATGACTCATCAAAGATTACAGGGACTATTGAGAGACGCCTGTTTAATGAAAAATTTGGATTTACCTTGTTCTTAAGGATACTGTTCTCTGATGGATAATCTGTTTGCACTAACAGTGCAGAGATAACCTTTTGCCTCCCTTTGGTGTATATTTTTATAATGTACCAGGCCGATCCCAGGTTGACATACTGCTCCGAATCAGTCGAATAGTTAAGATAAGCAAGAGGTGTGTATGTTACCACCCTGCCATTTACATGGTTAAGAATATATCCAAAAGGGAAAAATCTTATTTCATCGTTAAAGATAAGTAACTGATTGGTCCAGGACTGAAGAGTATCATCAAAATATCTGTAGATAGTCATATCTTCGGGTAGCTCGCTACCAAAATTCACAAACTCATCATCCGGCAAATCAATTGTCCTTTTTGCAAATTTCTCAAGGATTTTCTCTCTTTTATGAATCCGGTTTTCAAGTCTGCGCATCTCTCTGTCCATCATGCCGGCAGAGGTGTATTCAACAAATGATGCTAATGTGATGATCAATGCAGATATCCATAACAGAGTAGTTCGTCTTTTGAATATGTCTCTTAACAGATATCTTTTCATTATTTATGATGATATGGTTCTTTATTAATAATTGTGCAGGCCCTGTAAAGTTGCTCCAGGAAGAGAAGCCTTACCATTTGGTGTGAAAAGGTCATTGACGATAATGAGAGTCTCTCATCTGCCCTACCGTACAATGCCTGCGAAAAACCGTAAGCCCCGCCTATCACAAACATCAGCCTCTTTAACCCTCTTCCCCTCCATTTCTCTATCTTTTGGGCAAACTCCTCTGAACTTATTTTTTCACCCTGCACATCCAGCAACACAATATAGTCCTCTTTTAATATGCATTTTAAAACAGCTTCACACTCTCTCTCTTTAATCTGCTCTTTTGTTAGCAAAGCTGCTTTTTTTATATCGGGTAATTCTCTTTTAAGAAAGGGAGTATAAAATTTTACCCTCTCTTCGTACATTGAAATACCCTCCTTCAAAAATGCGAAGTCTGTTTTACCAATTAAAATCAGTTCTGTCTTCATCCTTACAAAATTACTATTTATTTATAATTCCAGCCCCTTTTGTAAGAATTTTATACCTTTGCAGATGGCTTGGATTTTGCATCTGACAAATAGTGAGATTATACAGATAATGTACAGAACTATATTTTTATTATCATTTTTTCTGTTTACCGAAGTAGTTGCTTTTTCACAATCGGCAGTAGGGCGGGACAAGGAGCAGGATGTATTTGTACCTATTTCCAAATATATTCAAAAGGGTGATGCCGAAAGCCTTTCTATATGGTTTGCCTCAAATTTGGAAATGGATACCTTAGGATTAAACAATGTTTGCAGCAGGCAACAGGC
>CAYZPF010000199.1:0-2325 GCA_964479995.1 uncultured Muribaculaceae bacterium
TAATGTACGGCATTATAATAATTATAAAGCAGATAAAAGTGCCGGTTTGCTAATAATTCGTAATAATATCTATGTTGTAAACTATTCCGGCAAACAGCAATTGATAGTAATAAATAAAGTTAATAATAAAAAATGAGAATAAAAAAATTAGTTTATATAGCCATATTCGTTGTCTCTCTTGCAGCTTGTGAAAAAGATAGCATTATACACGATGCAGATAGTGGACAAAAAAATGAGAATATTGAGGGCGAATATGAGAAAGGTTGGATTCGAGTGAAATTTAAGCAGTTAAATAGTGATTTAAATACAGTAGCCACTCGTAGTGGAAAGATTAATACCGGGATTGACGAGATTGATGAAGTAGTAGAAAAATTGGGAGCTACCGCTATCTGCAGAGTATTTAACGAAGGAGGAAAATTCAAAGAACGTCGCGAAAAATACGGGCTGCATCTCTGGTATGACCTTTATATAGGTGACAATGAGCCTATAACAAAATCCATTAATAGCTTCAAATCTCTAAACAATGTTGAGGTGGTGGAGCTTATTCCCATATTCCGCCAAAAATCACAAAGCGCCAACTATTTTTTCAGCAGCGCTTTACGAGCCGGCATATCGTCTGCGCCTTTCTCTCTTAGCAAGGCTGCCGGAGACGGAACTACATTCAATGACCCTCTGCTTGCCCGTCAGTGGCATTATAACAATGACGGCTCAACTGCCTCTTCTGTGGCAGGCGCCGATGCCAATATATTTGCTGCATGGAAGATAACAACAGGAGATCCAAGGGTTATTGTAGCCGTAGTTGACGGCGGCATTGATCATAACCATCCTGACCTGGCCCGAAACATGTGGATTAATACCGGGGAGATTCCGGGTAACGGAATTGATGATGACAACAATGGATATATAGATGATATCTACGGATACAGGTGGGGTAAAGATGGATTGGCAGAGCCTACAGGTACAATATTTCCTATGGATCACGGCTCTCATTGCGCTGGAGTGATTGCTGCTGTAAATAATAACGGTATTGGTATTGCCGGAGTAGGAGGGGGGAATGGAGATCCCTTAACAGGAGTACGACTTATGTCGTGTCAGACATACGTCCCCGATCCGGCCTATCCCAATGACCCTCACGGTAATTCAAAATCAACAAGTCAAACTCCCGATGCTTTCGCTTATGCAGCCGACAATGGCGCTGTAATTGTAAGCTGTAGTTTCAGTTATGGAGGGACTACGCTTTCTGCAGCCTATAAAGCCGGTATAGATTACTTTGTAGATAATGCAGGCTACGACGAAAACAATAATCCCACCGGTCCTCTTAAAGGGGGATTAATGGTTGCATCTGCAGGAAATGATGGTGAATTGAAGGCCGTCTATCCCGCTGCTTATGAAAAAGTTATCTCTGTGGCCTATAGCATGAGTAATTATCAAAAATCACCCTCTTCCAATTACGGTCCTTCGGTTGATGTTACAGCACCGGGTGGCGCTACTTCAAGCAGTTATGCAGCTGACAGAGTAGGCGGAATATTCAGCACCATCGCTTTTGAGAGTGCAAATTATGATGTGGAGAAGGGGTATTCATATAAAAGCGGCTCTTCTATGGCTGCTCCGCATGTAGCAGGAGTTGCAGCATTGATTGTCTCGGCGGCAATAGAGAAAAATATGGTATTAACGGTTGAGAGGTTAAGAGATATAATTTTACGAAGTTGCTGGAGTCTTGATAAATATAATTCTGAGTATGCCGGAATGTTAGGAGAAGGGCAAGTGGATGCAGGCTATGCTCTGGAAATACTATTAGGCGGTGAAAGTCAACCGGTGCCTCCTCCTATTGATTTAACCTCAGAGTCAGATAAAAACAGTATAACTTTGAGCTGGAAGGTTCCTGCCGATTATCTGGGAAAACCAATTGTATCCGTAGAGTTATATATTGCATTGAAATCATTGGAGGGTGTTAACTTTGAGCAGCTACCTTCATGGATTATTAAAGAGACTGTGGAGAATGAAAAAACGGCAGGAGATAGGGTTGAAAAAAAATTTAGTAACCTGGATGATGATACAGAGTACTTCTTTGCTCTCATATCCGTTGACAGACAAGGACAAAAATCTCAACCCGCTTTTATTAAAGCAACTACACAAAGTCAGATTCAGGAGAGCGAAGGGAAAAGCTTTAGTGTTTATCCCACAGGAGTTGATGAGAAGCTTTATATTAAACCCTCTTCGGCTGTATTAAATGAAAAAGTATCTGTAGAGATATATAATGCTGTAGGATATAGAGTGTTTAAAACGGAGGTAGTAGCAATAAATAAACCATTTGAATTAAAACTA
>CAYZPF010000200.1:0-2305 GCA_964479995.1 uncultured Muribaculaceae bacterium
AAACGGAAAATACCACATCTCCTACAGAAACATTTTGATTCTCTTGCCAGTAACTTGTAAATGATACAATCCCATCCACAGGGCTTATAAACAGGTATAGTTGCTCCCACTCTGCGATACGTGAGTTCAATACTGCATAATCGGCATCTAAAGCTCTTTTTAATCTGTTTTGGGATTCTATTTTATCACTCTCCAAATCTAAAAGAGATTTTTCATCCTTCACTATCTCTGCTTTAATTTTTATTAATTCATCCCCGGCATCTTCAAATTGCTTTTCAACAGAAAGCAATGAGCTCCTTGCCTTATCAAAATCTTGTTGAGAGATGTTTTTCTGTTCAAATAAAAGTTTTTCCCTGTTAAACAGATCCCGGGCAATAGAGTACAATTCAAGCGCTACTTTCTCTTTTCTTTCTGTAATTAAAAGTCTGTTTCTCTTGATCTCTATCTCTCTCTTTACCGAGTTGATCATCTTTCTATGATAGTCCAGAGAGAAAAATGCATTATACTCTTTAAGGCTTTTAATAAACTGGCTGTATGAATCCTGAAACTCTCCTAATTGCAATTTCTCCGGTAAAGTATCCGATGACAAATACGATTCGGATAGCACCTTTACTTTAAGATAATCGGCAAATGAACCCGGATTTTCGATAATAGCTATTACATCACCCTTGTTAACGGCAACTCCATTCTCCTTCAATATTGTCTGAATTCTGCCCGATCGTCTGGCTACAAGTTGGGCCGGAAGATTTTCTGATGTTATAGTTATGGGGGCTTTTATTATATCGGGATATTTGAATATTGAGGAGATTAAAAGAAGTATAAGTATAAGAACCAGAACAACCACACCTCCCGAACTTACCATCCACGATGGCGGACGTGAGAGGATGTCATTCACCTCATCTGAACGGATATCATCTCTTGAGTTACTAGACATAGAGCTGATTTTTTACTAATTCATAATAGATATTGCCGTTGGCCACCAACTCTTTATGCGTGCCTTGTTCAATCAGCATCCCATTGTCCAGGACAATGATATTATCGGCATTTTTAACAGTGCTCAGGCGGTGTGCAACAACAACAACAGTTCTGCCTTGGAAAAACTCTTCAAGGTTCTTCATTATTACACGTTCATTCTTCGCATCCAGAGCGTTGGTGGCCTCGTCAAATATTATAAATTCGGGATTTTTATAAACAGCTCTTGCAATCAGGATTCTCTGTTTTTGTCCCTGACTCAATCCTAATCCATCATGACCTATTTTTGTATTGTATGAGAGTGGCAACGATTCAATAAAAGACCTGATTTGTGCTATCTCTACTGCCTGGGCAAGCCTCTCTTTGTCAATTTTCTCATCTGCAGGCGCTATATTTTTAGCAATAGTATCAGAAAATATAAAACCATCCTGCATAACCACACCGCATCTGCTCCTCCACTCATTCATGCTTATGGTTGAAAGTTTATTCTCTCCGTAATAGATATCTCCCTGCGACGGGAGATAGAATCCCAGCAACAATTTAACAAGTGTTGTCTTACCGCTCCCGCTCATTCCTACTATAGCAGTAATTTTGCCGGGCTCAATTGTCATATTTATCTTCTTTAAAACAAGAGGAGAGCCGGCTCCCTCATATCTAAATGAGAGGTTATCCAGTTTGAGAGATTTAAATTTGGGGAAATTTGTAAGAGTTGGATAACCCGCACTCTCCTCGTCGTTTTTTTCGTGTACTTCGGCCAATCTTTCAAGACTTATTTTTGCGTCCTGAGTAGCTCTGATAAAGCCGATAATATTGGCAATTGGAGCATTGAGCTGGCCTATTATATATTGAACGGAGAGCATCATACCAATTGTGAGTTCTCCGTTAATTACCGAGCTTGCAGCAAGTACAGTAATAACTATATTTTTTAATTGATTAATCAATGTTCCTCCCGCCTCTTGGTACTGACCCAAAGCCAACCCCTTTATGCTCAACTTAAATAATCTGGCTTGTATATGCTCCCACTCCCATCTTTTCTGTGATTCGCAGCCGTTAAGCTTAATCTCCTGCATACCGGCAATAAGTTGAATTATAGAACTCTGATTAGCGGCATTTTGCGAAAACGTCCTGTTATCAATCTCACGCCTTTTCTTCATAAAAAGAAGCACCCAGGTCACATATAAAGCAGATGCTATGAGGAAAACAATAAAGATCTTTAAGTTGTAATAAAGCAGTACAGCCCCAAATACCAGTATATTGATCATTGAGAAGAGCACTGCCTATGATGAACCGGTCAAAAAGTTCTGGATACGTTTATGATCCCCTATTCTTTGAA
>CAYZPF010000201.1:0-2287 GCA_964479995.1 uncultured Muribaculaceae bacterium
ATAACTCATGATTACAATCTTAACATATCAAATAGAGAGGAATATTTTAAAGCTATCTTCAATAACTATTTTGGAGAGCTCTTAAAAGCTTTTAGTTACAATGTTGAGTGTAGTGTCTCTTTTTTACATCCGCCAAAAAAAGAGGGTAAACTCTATTTTAGACAAAACGAAGAGGGAGCTGTTGGTTTCCAATTGCGCATTGAGAGGGGGAGTACAGAAAATTCATTTTTAGCAGAGAAAAACTATACAATTGGTAAAGATTTAAGTTACGATTTCCATTTAAATATTCCGAATAAAGAGAAGTCGATTGAGGAGTTAGAGCAATTACTAATTTTATTGCCCGATAATTTAAATTATGAAACTGCAATTTGGGGAACAATTGATTTTAGAGAAGAAAAGAGTAGTGATATCTACTGGTGTGCATTAGATCAAGGAATTAGAATTATCTACCCAACAACATTGACAGAGGATATTGAAAAGGCTTATATAGAGGCTTTAAAGCTAACAGCTAACGACTATTTCAAAGTCAAAAATATCAGGCCGGAAATTTACGGGATGGAGTATCAGAAAGTAACAGATTACAAATATTTATTAAAAATTGATAATCATTCCAATGAAGTTTTACCTGATGGTGAAAGTGAAATAGAGATTACAACAACCTTATATCGATATGATTTAAATGATGAAAATAGTATAGGATTGCTGGAGGGATTCCCGGTAGAATTTGAAATTATTGATCATAAAGGCTCTAAATTGGGTAAACTCTCGGCACCATCATTGGTTACCAATAATGAAGGGAAAGTAACTGTAAAATATAGAGCGCCTTCGATAGAAGAGCTTAGAGAAGCAGATAAAGAAGCCAGAGGTTCTGTAACAATAAGAATCAGCAATAAAGATTATAAATTAGAAGAGACAGTTATAATTAACTTTATAACCGATAAAGGTAAAACAGAAGCTTACCCCTCAGCCGGTATAATAGCAGACCATGCAATAGTACCTCCCGACAAAAGGTTTCCCGCATTAATTAAATTTAGATACGAGGGAGATAATTTAGAACCAATCCCAAATAAAGAGATAATCTTTAGACTTGTTGGGAAGCCTAAACATGCCACTCTAAAAGCTGTTGATAAAGAGATACCCTCCTCTCCTATATACGAAATAAAAGCTATTACCGACAATGATGGATATGCAATGGTACATTATATGTACACCTCTGAGGATAAACCCGATAAAACTATTACAGATGTTATAGAAGTAGATTCTCCTAACTCTGTAACTCCATTCATAGCAAAAGTAAATGTAGGTTTAAATATAATCTTTGAAACTGTAGAGAACTCCTACGAAGGCAAGGGCATTATAAATGCAGGAGAGCGAATACCTATGAGAATTAAGATAAAAGATGCCTGGAATCCCGATTTAGATTTAATGCCAATCATTGATTACTGGGGAGGGGGCGGAGTAGAAGGTGATACACCTCTGATAGTGAAATTAGAGATAGAGAGATTGGGAAGTGTCCCTGACTACTTGTTAGACCATCTCCAAATTAAACGCTACCCTATTGAAAACCCTTTTGAAGAAAATATGAGAGTGCGCTCATTTACAGATAAGGGGCACAACAATATGCTCTGGATGTCGCAAGCATCAACGCTCAATTATCAAGGCTACCCCTGTATTCAACCACAAATTGCCGGAACAAGCTATTATGAATTTAGAGTAACGCTAACAGATTCAAAAGGTGAAGAGGTCTTTCCGGTAAATCATCCCGCATCAAAAGCATTCATAACCATAACTACAGGGGTTGATGCCGACAAGTTTAAGATTTTTATTAACCTTAATCCTTTTGGTCCCCACAGTACATTAACTAAGGCTTTAAGAGAAGCCCTAAGCTATAAATATGGAACCGTAATCTCAATAGCGGATGCTTTAGACGCCATAAATAGAGGTGATGTCGAAACGCTGTACGAGATATTATTTTCTGAAATAAAAGGTGCACTATTAGAGCAATTGGAGGAGGTTGGACCGACGGCAAAAGAGAGTTTGGATGCTTACTCTAAAGTTGCCTTTGCCGAAAAAATAACTTACGATGTTCTGCAAGATGAAACCGGACCACTGGCACAGATGGACGAAGCTGTATTTAATAAACTAAAATCTGTATTTAGCTCTTCACCCGGACAGATAGTTGTTCTACAAGGAGATGGAAAACAATCCTTAAAGATTGAAGCGAAGAATGGCTCAGATAGTTACGAATCTAATGAAGAGCTCTCCTCCGAAGCCTCCACATCCGAAA
>CAYZPF010000202.1:0-2270 GCA_964479995.1 uncultured Muribaculaceae bacterium
ATAGACACCGGAAACAGATGTCCCCAGCACTCTCCCCCTATGTTGAGGGGGGAACGAAGAGACTAAAATTGCAGAGCCGGTTGCATTGGTCAAAGCAGCACTTACTCCCTCAATAAAACGAAAAATTATCAACAAGCCTCCGGATGGAGCAAATCCGCATAAAAGAGAGGAGAGTGTAAATATCAATATCCCCGCTTTAAAGAATCGTTTTACGCCAAACATATCTCCCCATCGGCCAAAAGGGAGCAAGAACATACCCGTTGAGAGCAAAAACGAGGTAATAATCCAGCTCAAAGTCAAAGCATCAATTCTAAAAGCCTTCTCTATTGTTGGTAGTGCTATGTTCACAGAAGAGATGAGGAAAGTCCCCATAAAAGAGGTCATTGCAACAACAAGGAGTATTGTTATCTGTTTTTTCGTCCAACTCATATATCAAATTAAGTTTTGGCCCAATATTCTTTAAAAACCTATTTATCCTCACAAAAATAAAAAAATAGAAGGCAATCCCAGGTAATAATTGTGTATATTTGTTAATTATGTTCTAATTAAAGCCAATATAAAATGCAAAAATACGCCATATCTATCTCTATACTCTTCGTGGCTTTATCGTTGCAAATAAAACCCTTGAGTGCACAGACAGAGAGTCCTTTATCACTGGATCCGGCCAAAGTGGAGTGGTTTAAAGAGGCAAAATTCGGGATGTTTATTCACTGGGGACTTTACTCCATTTTAGAGGGTAGTTACAACGGTAGAACTCTTCCCGATACTACCTTAAAGAATGGCAGGAGCTGGTATGCAGAGTGGATTCATACTCGTCTGGAGATTCCGGTGAAAGAGTACCAGGGGTTGGCTAAAAAGTTTAATCCCGTTCATTTTGATGCCGAAGCCTGGATAAAAGAGGCGAAGAATGCAGGTATGCGATACTTTGTCATTACATCTAAGCATCATGACGGATTTGCACTATGGAATTCCAAAGTATCTGATTATGACATTATGAATACCCCTTACAAAAAGGATATACTGGCTCAACTTGTAAATGCTTGTAAGAAACACGGCCTTAAATATGGTTTCTATTATTCGCACTGGCAGGATTGGGAACATCCGTGCGGAGCATGGCCTGTCTGGATGCCTCCTGTCAGGAGCGAGGAGCAATTTGAAAGGTATTGGCAGGAGAAGTGTCTGCCTCAGGTTAAAGAGCTGCTTGTAGAGTTTGATCCCGATCTTTTATGGTTTGATACCTGGTTTGAAGAGCACCATATCAACCCGAAACGTCGCGATGAACTAATAGCCCTCGTGAGACAAAACAGCTCCAAATGTCTGATCAACGGCAGGATCTCCTTCTCTGACCCCGGTGAGAATATAGATTTCCTGGAGATGCATGATAATAGCTACCCTAAGGAGATTCTTGACAAACCTTGGCAGACTCCTGCTACCATGACTCACTCCTGGGGATGGCATGCAAAAGATTATAATTGGAAATCCTCCTCCCGAATGATTGGCTACCTCATGAATAATGCATCTAAGGGCGGTAATTATCTTTTAAATATTGGCCCTAAACCCGATGGGACATTTCCTGCTCCTGCCATCCAGAGATTAAGAGAGATAGGCGCCTGGCTCTATACCAACGGAGAGGCACTATACGGAACAAAGCCTGTTAAAATAGATGTAGAAGAGGGGGTATATCTCACCCAAAAAGAGGAGAAGGAAGAGACTTATCTTTATATCACCCTTACAGAACCCCTCAAAGAGCTTGAACTAAAATTGGGAAATAATACTATAAAAAGTTGTTCGCTTTTAGGCATCGGAATGGATATACCATACTCAAACAAAGGAAAGAGTGTAATTATAAAGATCCCAGAAAGAGTCTTTAGCGGTTGTTCTATTCCCGTCATTAAAATAATTTTAAGTAGAAACACCTAATACTCATTTGGTTAAACATCCAATCTTTTTTTATAGGATATAATACGGAAGTTTCAAATTTATTTTCATTAAATTTAGTGGTTGAAACAATAACTATCTACAATATGAAAACTTCTAGATTATGGACATTTTTAGCCGCAGTGGTGATTGTCTCATTTGCGGTGCTTGGCTTTTATGGAGTTGAGATATACAGGAAGGCGCCTCCCATTCCTGATAAAGTTGTAACGGCCGATGGAGAGTTACTTTTTACCGGTCAGGATATACGTGACGGACAAAATGTATGGCAATCTATCGGAGGGCAGCAAGTAGGCTCGGTATGGGGACACGGAGCTTATCTGGCTCCTGACTGG
>CAYZPF010000203.1:0-2176 GCA_964479995.1 uncultured Muribaculaceae bacterium
CGCCTGCTCCATTCCATAACATATTGAAGGCTGCATTTACACTATATGGTGAAATAAATATATTTTCTTCATCTGAATTTTCAATAACTGCTTTAAAAAGATCGATTGCAAATGATCTGTTATTCTCAGTTTTAACATCATATCCCGGTTTTAGTACAATGGGGTTTGCATCAGGGATAGTCGAAGAGCCAATCCATTTAGTACAAGATGAAAAGGTTAAAACCGCACTTGCAATTGTCAATGTTAAGATTATTTTTCTCATTGTAATTATTATTAATAGTTTTTTGGTATCACTACTCCCTATACGGGAAAAAGGGTCGTTTTGTTACAAATTTAACTATTTGAGAGATGATTGAAGTTTGAGTGTGTGTCAGCTTCATTTTTTAGATTATATTTGTCTCAGATTAACTTAACCCACAACTTATAATGGCTTTACAAGAGGAGATGGAAAAGCAAGGTAATTGGCTTTTTAAATATAGAAGCTATTTGCCTTTAATAATTCTATTAATTGGTTTGATTATCTTTATACATACAGAAATTCATCCTCAAAGATATTCAATAAGAGATACTCCTTATGAGACCTATTATGAGATGTTTGCTCTTTTTATAAGTTTAATTGGTCAATTCATCCGGGTTTATACCGTGGGGTATTCGGCAAAAAATACTTCGGGGAGAAACACTAAGGTGGGGCAGATTGCAGATTCTATTAATACTACGGGTGTATATTCAATAGTGAGGCATCCGCTCTATTTGGGGAATTTCTTTATGTGGTTTGGAATTGCGATGTTAACTACGAATCTTTGGTTTATAATCGTTTTTATCCTCTTATATTGGATATATTATGAGAGAATTATGTTTTCTGAGGAGCAGTTTTTAAGGAGAAAATTTGGAAAGGAGTATCTTGAGTGGTCGGAAAATATCCCCGCGTTTATCCCAAAGCTCAAAGATTTTAAAAAGCCTGATTATCCTTTCAATTGGAAGAAGGTGTTAAGGAATGAGAAGAATGGTATTTTCGCAGTTTTTTTTGTATTTTGTTTTTTCGATATACTGGATGAAGTAATAAACAAAACAAGTCATTACAACTATTTTTTAATTGTAATGACTTTGATTACGGCTGTTGCTTATGTGGTATTAAAGTATCTTAAAAAGAGGACAATACTACTTAATGAAGTGAATTAGTAGTTTCTCTCATCTTCTTTTGCGTGGGGTATATTTGGTATGCAATAGTTTATGTGATATCTCTCCACATGGCTCTACCAGAAAGTCGTTGTAGATTTTGATTATCTCCGGATTGAGATGTGATTTTCTTAATGGCATCCCCTCATCTTCGGCGTAAATCGCTGCTGCCCTTTTTGCCCTTATCTCCGGGTTTGTGGGCAGGGGTTGACCTCCGCCTCCAAGACAGCCTCCCGGACAAGCCATGAATTCAATGAAGTGGTAATTAGCCTCTCCGCGTTTAACCTTGTCCATTACTATTTTGGCATTCGTAAGGCCGTGCGCTACGGCACATTTCAACTCTACTCCATCCAGGAAACTCCACTCTTCAAGAGGATTATCTATTTTAATAGTAGCTTCTCTCATTCCTTCCATACCGCGCACAGGTGTAATGTTGAGATTGTCGAACGGCACGTCGCGTCCGGTGACTAACTCGTAGGCGGTTCTCAATGCAGCCTCCATCACTCCGCCTGTTGCGCCGAATATGACACCTGCACCGGTTGATTCTCCCATCAACCTATCATAAGCAGAGTCTTCCAGTTTGAGAAAATCTATTCCGGCTTGCTTGATCATTATGGCCAACTCTCTTGTAGTCAGCACAAAATCAATATCACGATATCCGCTATCGTGCATCTCTGGCCTGTGGGCTTCAAATTTCTTGGCTGTGCAGGGCATTATCGAGACAGAGACAATATTTGCAGGATCAAGATTCCTGGCCTTGGCATAGTATGTTTTAGCCAAAGCTCCAAACATCTGTTGCGGAGATTTACAGCTTGAGAGGTTTCCAAGGTACTCGGGATACATGTGCTCGATAAACTTAATCCAGCCTGGCGAGCAGGAGGTAGCCATCGGCAATTTCACATTAGGATCTTTATCAACCAAAGCCTTTTTAAGCCGCAATAGCAGCTCTGTTCCCTCCTCCTTAATTGTGAGATCTGCCGTGAAATCCGTATCCATAACA
>CAYZPF010000204.1:0-2114 GCA_964479995.1 uncultured Muribaculaceae bacterium
CTCCGGTTTTTTTGTTAAGAACCAACAGTCTTGATTCATCGCGATATTTAGACGGATACTTGGCAACCTGATCCGGATTCAATGCATAGTTGAATTGTGATAACTTCATATAATAATAGTAACGTTGTAAAAATAAACAAGCACTTTATTATACGTATTATTGAAGAAAAAGTTTCAGATTATTGATAGAAATTGCATTTTTTACTAAAAAATTACCGGAAGAGATGCGAATAAGATTGCTCAAATGTGCGCCGCTTGAGAGAGCTTCTCCTAAATCTCTTGCAACTGAACGTACATAAGTCCCTTTACTGCACATTATTTCCAGTTCTAATACCTTGTTAGAGTAAGAGAGTGTTTTTAGGCTGTGAATTGTTATTCTGGAAGGTTTTAATGTTGCGCTATTTCCTGACCGTGCAATGTCATAAGCCCTGTTTCCGTCAATCAGCTTAGCAGAATAGAGAGGAGGTATCTGGTCAATTTCTCCTAAAAATTGAGGAAGTACTTTATTTATGGATTCCAAGGTGATATGTTCAGTGGGATAAGTGGCATCTATCTCTTTTTCAAGATCATACGAGGGAGTAGTTGCACCAAAAGTAATCTCTGCCATGTAACCCTTATTTTGTGATTGGTAGTGTTCTGCCAATTTAGTTGCTTTGCCGATACATACTATTAGTACTCCGGTTGCAAGAGGGTCTAGTGTACCGGCGTGCCCTACTTTGATTTTCCTTACAGAGAACCACCTTTGTAGCGAAAACTTTACTCTCCTTACGACATCGGCCGATGTCCACCCGCAAGGTTTGTTTAAAAGTATAATTATGCCTTCGGGGTAGGTTTCAATATTTCGGGAGAGAGGCAAGGTTAGATTGTGGTTGTCCAGAATATAGGGATTAATCCTGACAGGAGCTGCTTTGGTCATCTGAGGGGTATTTTATTGACACGATTGAGATGTCTGCCACCTTCAAAACCGGTATTTAAAAAGACAGTAACCGTCTTAAGCGCAGTATTAACATCAATGAATCGTCCCGGAAGAGTAAGGACATTGGCATCATTGTGCTCACGGGCCAACTTTGAGAGCTCCGGAGTCCAGCAAAGAGCAGCTCTTATACCCTGGTGTTTATTTAGCGTCATGCTTATCCCGTTGCCGGACCCACAGATCGCTACTCCGGTGTCGAGCTCCCCTTTTTCAATGGCAATTGCCAGAGGATGCGCTACATCGGGATAATCCATACTTTCAGTAGAGTAGGTTCCAAAATCTTTAACTGTGTATCCCTGTTTTCCGAGGTACTCTATAATCTTCCCTTTTAGCTCAAAACCGGCATGGTCACAAGCTATTCCGACTTTAATACTAACATTTTTCATACTCTGCAAATATAGCCTTTTATTATTATAGGCAAGAATTTTATACATTTGTAGCCGTTAAACTGTTTAGATATGAAGATACCCATGCTTGACCTTAAGAGTCAGTATAAAAAGATTATGCCTGAGATAAATGAGGCAATTCAGAAAGTACTGAACAATACAAATTTTATTAACGGACCGGAAGTTACCTGCTTTGAAAATAATTTAGCCCAATACTTGAACTCCTTATATGTAATTGCTTGTGCCAATGGCACAGATGCTCTGCAAATAGCCCTGATGGCTCTTGAACTTAAACCGGGGGACGAGGTTATTGTACCGGCATTTACCTATGCCGCTACAGCAGAAGTAGTAGGTCTTTTAGGATTGGTTCCTGTTCTTGTTGATGTGGACAGCTCTACTTTCAATATAAAAATTGAGGATATTGAAAATGCTATCTCTAACAAAACCAAAGCTATCATTCCGGTACATCTTTTTGGCCAGGCTGCAGAGATGGGGCAGATAATGGAGATAGCAGAGCGACATTCACTATTCGTCATTGAGGATAATGCTCAGGCTTTGGGTGCCATATACAGATGCGAAGATGGAACGGAAAGACATTTGGGAACAATAGGCCATATTGGCTGCACTTCATTTTTTCCGACAAAAAACCTGGGCTGTTACGGTGACGGAGGTGCAATCTTTACCCAGGATTCAGACTTAGCAGAGAGGATAAGGATGATAACAGACCATGGCCAAAAGGTAAAATATTATCACGA
>CAYZPF010000205.1:0-2055 GCA_964479995.1 uncultured Muribaculaceae bacterium
TTCTTTCATTTGGGTTTTTATAATCTCAATAGCTTTATTCAGCTGCTCATCCTCTCCGGTAAACTCTTTATATGGATCGTTCTCTATAAAAATATCTGGATGGACACCCTCTCCCTCAATTATAAATCCAGAGCCATCGGCAGCAAAAGGTGCATAAGATGGTGTAACAATGGAGCCGCCGTCAACAACAGGAACAGTTCCGCTATATCCTACGACACCTCCCCAGGTACGGGTTCCAATAACAGTTCCCAATTTATTATACTTGAATCTATATGGGAAAAGGTCTCCGTCAGAGGCAGAATACTCATTGATAAGCAAAACTTTAGGACCCTGGAAAGTGCCGACAGGATTTAATGAACCTTCCGTTTGATTTGTGTGCATTGTAAAGAAGGTTATTGTTCTCTGCAATCTTTCAATAATCATGGGCGAAACATTACCTCCGCCATTACCCCTATCATCAATAATCAATGCTTTCTTAGTCAATTGGGGATAGTAATGTTTTACAAATTCGTTAAGACCGGCAGAACCCATATCGGGAATATGAATATACCCCACATCACCATTGGTAGCTTTAGATACCTTTTCAATGTTGTTCTGCACCCACTCATAATAGTACAATCCTGACTCATTATCAATAGGTTCTACAAGAACCCTCCTTGCTCCTGAAAAATCAGGTTTACTATTCACGTCAAGTTCAACAGTTGTACCGGCAGTCCCTGCTAAAAGTTCAAAAATATCTGCTACCTCTTTAAGTGATTGGCCATTCACAGCCAGGATATACTCTCCCTCATTAACTTCTACTCCGGGCATTGTTAAAGGAGATCTTGTGCTGCTATTCCAGTTAGCGCCCTTTAGAATTTTATCTACCCTGAAGTACCCCGATCTCTCTTTTGAAAATCTTGCGCCCAGAAGTCCCATTTTTAATCTTGGAGGTTCGGGTTTCTCTCCATTTTGAGAGTAGGCATGTCCAACATTAAGCTCTCCTATCATCTCCCCAATTATATAGGCAAGATCTGTTCTATGGGCAACATGCTCTACCAAAGGTTCATATCGCTTAAGAATTTTATTCCAATCAACACCATGCATATTCTTAGCATAGAAGTAGTCACGCATTTGTCTCCAGCTCTCCCGGTAAATCTGCATCCATTCATCTCTGTAATTAAGGAACATCTTAACATCCTTTAAAGAGATTGGATTAGAGAGTGTAACGGGTGATCTGGGTATGTCTGTCACCTGAACAGCACCTGTACCCGACACTACGATAGCTTTTTTATATCCGTGGCCAAAAATTACATTTACCTGCAAATCGGTCACCTTTTTTGAATCTATTTCAAAAATTGAGGTATTTCTTCTTGTATTAAAGTAGATATTTTTACCTATCATGTGGAGGTTGAAATATTGCCCTGGAGCTACAGGTAATTCAATTATTCTGGATGGGATATTCTGCAGATAATACTCTACACTATCTTTTGTCTTAACCTCCTTTTTGGCGGATGATGCCTTATCGGCTGCTGTTTTATCGCCTTGTGAAACAGGAGTTGTAAATGTTATGGTATCATTCTTTGGAGCAAATGGAATTTCAGCATCTTTCTTCACCGGTAAAATATAAATCTTGCTCATATTGGTATAAGCATGATTCCATTCGGTATTGCTGTATATAGGATTAAAGGTTCGGTTAGAGACAAAAAGAAGATACTTGCCGTCACTGCTAAAATTTCCGCTATTGGAGTTGTACCACTCATCAGTAATCTCTATTTTCGTCTTCTCTTTGGTGTCATAGAGCATAATTATGGAATTTTGCTTACCCGGTCTTGTATAAACTACATAACGACTATCGGGAGACCAATTATAATCGTTGATGGATGCAATTCCAGACTGCTCAATCAATGTACTTTTCCCGGTAGTGAGCTCCAGGAGATTAAGAGTGTTTTTCTTCTCGCTCCATAAGATTTTTTTAGAGCCCGGCGACCATTCAAAACCAAATCTATACCCTTTAATATCTCACCATTTCTCCTCTTTACCCGTTTCACTACCCCGACAATACACATTCAACTC
>CAYZPF010000206.1:0-1998 GCA_964479995.1 uncultured Muribaculaceae bacterium
CTGTTTTTTGTTGATAGATAACCGTAATGGTTTTTCCATGTATGTTATATGAAAAGTCACTCCCTTTAAACAAGGTGGTTAAAGCGTCATCCAACTTCTCATTTGCAACATTGAGAGAGAAAAGGGAGATGACAGCATTTTCAGGGACACTCTTATACATGAATCCAATATCGGTCTGTTTTGTTATTTCATAAAGAATCTCTTTAAGCGGGCTATTTTGCATGTTAATAGTGATACGTTTCTCATCCAAAAGGTTAGAAGCCTCTAAAAATTTTGGAAACGAAAATAGCAATAGCATTGTCCCGGAAAGAGAAATAATTAATCTCCTAAGGAGCAGTTTCTTTTGCATAAATAGTTTATTTTAGTTAATATAATATGATTCTATAAATTAATAAGTTACTTAACAATATATATTCCCTCTTCTTTTCTTATAAATTCTAAGCCGGCAATATCTTTTATAGATTTAAATATCTCCTCCAACGGTCTTTCAATACTGAAGAAGGCATTAATCTTGCTCGATACATTTACATTTTTCTCTACTCTAAACTCTACTCCATACCATCTTGCTATCTGTTCGAGCATCAAAGAAAGAGGCTCTTCGTCAAAGCGAAGAAACCCATTTACCCATGTTAGGTATTTATCACTATTGACAACTTCAATAGTTTTATCTCCTGTATTTTTATTTAATGAGATAAGCTCTCCGGGATTTATAATTGTTTCATTTTTATTCTCTAATGAAACTCCCAATGAGCCTTCTACCAAGAGTGTCTGAACAATATCGGGAGAGTAATTATTTATGTTAAACTTAGTCCCATAAACTTTCACCAGAGCATTATCCACTTCTATCTCAAAGCTTTTACTACTCTTAACAACCTCTATGTATGCCTCACCCCTATGTAGGATAATTTTCCTGCTATCTCCCGAAAAATTTATTGGATATGAAAGTTCTGAGTCTGCATTTAAATGCACTACACTACCATCCTCCAATTCTAATTTAAATTTCGATTTAGGGGGAACAACCAACTTATTGTACTGAACGGGATCGATATTCTCGCTTATAGAGATAATCTCTTTACTGTAGCTCTTCTCATCAACCTTAATTATTTCACCGGTATTGAGAATAAGAGTTGGATGAGTTATCTCATTTTGTACTGCTGTTGATTTTATTTGAGGTATTACAAGATGCTCACTCTCTGTAAATATCAAATTAAAAAAGAGAATTATTGCAGCTGCAACTCCACTTGCTAAAAGAGTTATATTAGAGATCCTTCTTCTTATCTTCTTCCTCTCAATAGTTTTGTAAAATCTTTCAATTTGCGGTATAGGATTATTATTTTTGAATTTTAGAGAGAGCTCTTCTATCTCTTTTTCACTACAAAGCGTCTCAATTAAGTCAACTGAGTATGGGTTATTTTCAATCCAATCAACTATCTCCGGAGAATCCATTATAGAGTTGACAGGGCTCTCGTCGCCCTCTTTTATTATTGTAAAAAGTTCTTGAGCTATTTTGACTCCTTCATCGTATGAGCGAAAATCCTCTTGTTTAAAAGACTTCATCGTTTCGTTCTTTATATAAATAACAGGTTCTGTTCACTTTTTTACTATCCTCAGATAAAAAAAATGAATAATTTTAGACTATACTCCTTTAATTTGCTCTTTAACACATCAATAGCTTTTTGCTTTTGTGTATAGACAGTACTCTGAGACTTCCCTAACTTTTGAGCTATCTCCTTAACGTCCCACCCTTCAATGTGAAAGCGCAAAACTTTAGCACAAGCAGCAGGTAGTGTACCCATAGTACTATTTATAAGTGAGAGCAACTCAACTTCTACAATATCTGTTACAAACCTATCTTTACTATCGCTATAATACTTTACATAGCGACCATGACTTTTTTGATGTTCAAAATAGTTTCTATACCTATTTCTAACAGATACTATTATATAGTCAGCCCTTAAAAACGGTATAATTATTTACATTACAGCATAATAGTAGGCC
>CAYZPF010000207.1:0-1914 GCA_964479995.1 uncultured Muribaculaceae bacterium
ATATAAATGAGAAAAAGGTGATGTCAAAACGAGTTATGATAACCAAAGATCAAGTTAACGGTAAATCACTTTCCGATCTTAAACTTGGTAAAGCCTTTGGTATCAGGGTTACCCGTATTAACAGAGCCGGTGTTGATCTGGTGGCAAAACCCGATCTTAAATTACAGATAGGAGATAGATTGACCGTTGTGGGGGTGGAGGAGAGTATTGAGGCTGCGGCAATGGTATTAGGCAACTCAATGCATAGATTACGCGAGCCGAATCTTGCTGCAATCTTTATTGGGATTGTGTTGGGTATTATATTGGGATCACTTCCGTTCTTTATCCCGGGAATTCCGCAACCGGTTAAATTGGGACTTGCAGGAGGACCGCTTATTGTCGCTATCTTAATGAGTAAATTCGGTTCTAAGCTTAAACTTGTAACCTACACCACAATGAGCGCCAATTTAATGTTAAGGGAGGTAGGGATATCGCTGTTCCTTGCCTGTGTAGGGCTTGATGCGGGAGGAGAGTTTGTAAATACTATTCTATACAAAGGAGGCGCGGTGTGGATACTCTATGGTATTATTATAACAATGGTTCCTTTGCTAGTAGTGGGTTTAATTGCAAGAGGATATTTCAAAATCAACTACTTTACACTAATGGGATTGATGGCCGGCAGTACAACAGACCCTCCTGCGCTGGCCTATTCAAACGCTGCAGCCGGAAATGACTTGCCGGCAGTGAGTTATGCAACAGTGTATCCTTTTACTATGTTTTTAAGAGTTCTCTCGGCGCAATTACTAATTTTATTGCTATAAAATAATTCACTTTCCGTGAAAAGTTGTAAATTTGCAGCGTCAATTTAGTTATAAAGAAGCCCGGATGGCGGAATTGGTAGACGCGCTGGTTTCAGGGACCAGTGTCCGAAAGGATGTGCAGGTTCGAGCCCTGTTCCGGGTACTATATTAATGGATGAAAAATTAATCTATTACCAGATAATTTAAATCGAGTACCACATTATTGTATTTGCATAACCAATCCAGGTACTCCATCTCAATCTCTATAGCATTTTCAATACTTTGGACATATTGAAAAAGATCAATCTCTTTTGACTCATAACTCTCTTTTGCATTTTTAATGATCTCATCACCCAGTTTTTTCCCTGTTGTGATGAAATAATTAAGAGACTCTCTAAGTTTTCGAATCTCGTTCATTAGCTCCTCTCTCTCTAGCCTTAAATGTCTTAAATATATCTCTGCTTCATTTTTTGATATCGAGACTGCAATCTTTCCTGCATCCAGTATAGGTTTTTGACCTTGAAAGAACAGAGGTAAAGAGAGACCAACCTGAAATCCGGGGTAGTTTTGAGGCCCTGCTTTTCTGTTGAATCCGTTAAAAAAAGATAGAGATATGCCGGGCAACATGGAATTACGCTCAAGTTGAAGCTGATTTATACTCATTTGAGTCTCGAAATTTTTATGCTGAACTCCCGGATTCAACCTCAAAGGCTGATTGGAGACGATAAGTTGAGCAGGTTCCACTTTAGGTATTGTAAATTCTCTCTCATTATTAATCAATAGAGCTAATTTTTTATACGCAGTAGATATATCATACCTCAAGTGGTCTATTGCGATAATTATTTGCTGATGTTTTGCCTTAACATTAAGCAGATCCAATTTAGAAGCATCATCTCTTAATAATTTTACCGAAACTTCAGATACAAGATTCCTATATAAAGTGTCAAGATAATTGTAATAGTCCTCTTTATTCATAAGGTAATTTATCTTATAGTACTCCTTTGAGACATTTTTCATGAGCAATAGGCGTTGCTTTTCCAGGTTCATTTCTGACAGTGAAATGGCTGTTTTATTTATTTTGTTTTAGGAGCCATAAACTGCGGGGAACCGTCAATTTTTTTTTATCCCAATAATT
>CAYZPF010000208.1:0-1840 GCA_964479995.1 uncultured Muribaculaceae bacterium
GTCCTTACCTATTAAAATTATTCCTCCTCTTGGACCTCTGAGGGTCTTATGCGTAGTAGAGGTAACTACATGTGCATATTTTACCGGGTTATCAAGAAGACCTGCAGCTATCAAACCGGCCGGATGCGCCATATCTACCATAAATATAGCTCCTATCATATCGGCAATATCCCGCATTCTCTTCCAATCCCATTCACGGGAATAGGCAGATCCCCCGCCGATTATCAATTTAGGCTTATACTCCAATGCCTTACGCTCCATATCATCGTAATCAATCAAGCCGGTATCTTCTTTTACCTGATATGATACAACATTATACCACATACCCGACATGTTTACCGGAGAGCCGTGAGTTAAGTGCCCTCCATGTGACAAATCCAGTCCCATAAGGGTATCTCCCGGTCTCAGGCATGCCAGGTAAACCGCCATATTTGCCTGGGAACCTGCATGAGGTTGTACGTTTGCATATTCTGCCCCAAAAAGCTGGCACACTCTGTCAATAGCAAGTTGCTCAACCTGATCAACAACTTCACAACCGCCATAATAGCGAACGCCCGGATATCCCTCGGCATATTTATTAGTTAAAACAGAGCCTAAAGCAGAGAGAATTTGCGGAGTAACAAAATTCTCTGATGCTATCAACTCCAAACCATGGAGCTGCCTGTTCTCCTCTTTCTTAATCAATTCAAATATCTGAAGATCTTGTTTCATTATAAAATATTTTGTCTTTAAAGCACTTTATTAAATGTTGTCAAAGGTACAAAATATTTTTACTTATCTATTTTAATTTACTTTTTTAAAGTCACTTCTACAACTCCGTTTTTCGCACGTTCGCCGTATTTTTCTACAGCAGGCTTATCTTTTAATATCAATATAGATGCAATATTTTCAGATTTCAGAGAATGCAAGTCATACCCTTCTTTCATAATTTTACCGTCAATTACGACCATGGGAGTAGCGCTATCGTCCGAATTTCTGATTCTAATCTGAACTTTTGAAGAGTCAACATTATACTTTTTATTTTTAAGCACATATTCTTTTACCTGACCCTTTGTTAACGTTCTAACATCTGTTTTACGGATAGTATCTTTCAATGTAATCACAATAACACCATCCTCTCCCTTTTCGCCATATACAGCAACAGCCGCCTCTTTTTTCAATACAGTTACAGAAGCGACAGATTCAGGAGGATAGTTGATTATATGGACTGGTTCAACAATTTTTCCATTAACAATTATCAAAGGTTTCTTCTCCTGTCCCGAAATAATCTCTACTATATTCTTATTTCCCCCTCTAATGTTTTTTGATAAGACAACATACTCCTTCCTATTATCATCGGTATCTTTCAGGATTTTTATAGTATCAGATTTATCTCGGTTAAATATAATAATCTTTTCACCATCTGTTTTTTTTGTCTTCAAACTATCTTTTGTTGCGGCAACATTAATTGATATTTGTTTACCTTTGACGGCAACTTTAATGGTTTCAACCGTATCTTTACCGGAGCTGCTTTTTATTGTGTCATTAGGGATTAAATCAGTAATTTTGATATCCGAAACGGATTCAAGCGCAGATGCAACCCCTTTATTTGCGAATATTATAACTGCAAATAGAGTTAGTGGCAACACAAACAAAGCCTTAAGTGATGCCGGACGATTTGATTTTTTCTTTGTGATCATGGTAATTCTGTTTTTAAGTTTACTGTGATTAAAGCTGTTGGCTATAGAGTAGAGCCTGTCGCCAACAGCTTTTTTAATTAATAATAATTGATATTTCCGGGCATCAATCCCATTCTCCAGAACAGCTTTGTCTGCCTGGTATTCGTGAATACTTTGCAACT
>CAYZPF010000209.1:0-1777 GCA_964479995.1 uncultured Muribaculaceae bacterium
TCTAATCATTACTTGGAGTTTTTTAGCAGCCCTCTCAGCAAGTTGCTGGTTGGTAACATCTCTCGCCTTTATAATTGTCGCCTCCGGTTTTACAACATTTAAAAAAGAATAAGGGTTGTTATCAATAATTAATCTTGCTTCTTTCTGGTTTACAATATCATAAGGAGGGGAATTAACTTTAGAAACTAGATCTACTTTTGGTCTTAAAGCTTTGAATGGTTTAATATATACCATGTATTCCTCCTGCTTTTTTCTTATCCTGATAATCTTCAATGAGCTGGATAATCTCCTGACCGATCCTGTATTGTGCCTCCTTGGTTGATGCCCCGATATGTGGAGTAACCGATATCCTGTCATGCCGTAATAGAGCAATGTTATTACATGGTTCCTGACAATATACATCAATACCCGCACCGGCAATCTCGTTGTTATCCAGAGCTTCCAATAAGGCGTCTTCATTGACCAACCTTCCTCGGGCAGTATTAATCAGAAAGGCATTTTTTTTCATCATCCTAAACTGTGCCCTGTCTATCAAATAACCATTATTTTTCTCAGGTGAGACATGTAGTGAAATAAAGTCAGATTGTTTTAAAACTTCCTCTAAAGGAAGAGATTGCCAGCTACTTTCTACTCCTTCCGGGGTCTTAATATCATAATAAATAATCCTCATACCCAGGGCACTGGCTTTCCTGGCTAGCGCTTTACCAACACGTCCCATCCCTATAATACCCATAATTTTACCAGATAACTCCATACCTAAAAAATCATTCTTGTTCCACTCCCCATTTTTCATAGTTAGATTGGCTGGAACTATCTTTCGAGCCAGCACAAAGATATGTGCCAGAGCGAGCTCTGCCACTGACTCACTGCTTGCCTCAGGTGTATTGAAAACCTCTATACCCCTACTTCGAGTATAGCCTACATCGATATTATCAACTCCCACCCCTGCTCTGATTATTACCTTAAGCAGACCGGTTTTCAGTGCCGAGTCGATCAATTCCCTGGTTATATTTGTTGCTGACCGAATTATGAGTATCTCATTCTGCTGTACTTCTTGATATATTGCATCTGGCCTTTGCTCCCCCTCTCGAACTGAGAACTTTCTTCTCTTCAATTCTTCCACCACCAGAGGGTCTATCTTGTCTTTAACAAGTATTTTAAGCATGGGTGTATATACCTCCCCTGATTAATAGGTAATCGATTGTCTGCAGCAATTCCTCTATATCTTCTAAAGAAGTATCGCCCATATGGGCAATACGGAAAGTCTTATCCTTTAACTTGCCATATCCGTTGGAGATAACAAAACCTGCCTCACCTAATTTTTTGTTAAATTCGTCTATGTCTAGGTTATGCGTATTTTTAATACAGGTGACCGTTGGAGAGGCAAATTGTTCTCCAGGGAATAGAGCAAAATTATCTTTAGCCCATCCCTGTACCCGCTCTGCCATCGTCTTGTGTCTATCAAATCGGTTTTCCAGACCTTCAGTCCTTATGAAATCGAGCTGACTGTCAAGTGCAAACATATGTGAGAGAGAAGGGGTAAAGGGATATTGGAAATCTTTCTTTATCTTATATTCATATAATCCCAGCAAATCAAAATAGACACCTCTGTACTTAACTCCCCTTGCCGCCTCTGCCGCCTTCTGTGAGAAAGAGCAGAAAGAAAAACCAGGTGGCAGCCCTAAACATTTCTGGCTGGAGGTAATACAGATGTCTATGCCTAGCTCATCTACCGGGATCTTTACACCCCCAAGAGAGCTTACCGCATCAACACAGA
>CAYZPF010000210.1:0-1591 GCA_964479995.1 uncultured Muribaculaceae bacterium
AATTATTAAATAATGTCTTGTTATTAGAGGGCAACTGCATAGAAAACAGACAGGAATTTGAGAAGAAAATATCGAATTGCATAGCTGAATGTGAAAAAATTATCTCCTGCAGTTTCTATAATTTCTATTAAAGAAGGGTTAGGGACAGGTTTCTTTTCTCATCATTAAATGTAAAACGAAGGGAATTGAACGAAAAATGTTGATTCTTTTTAGCTGGTTTTTGTAGGACAACGAGGATAAGGTCATCATCCCTTAACACCATTTACGGGACCTTGGAGAATATGCAGCTATTATACTAAGTTTATTAAGCAGCTTTTGAATGATGAGCATCCTATTATTAATGGAGATGGGAAACAATTGAGAGACTTTATATATAGAGAGAGAACGTGATTGATGCTAATCTTAAGGATTGTTTAGCACCTACTGGGGTAGTAGATCAGTATTTTAATATTGTCTACGGGGGCAGAGAATAGTTAATTGACATCTACTATGAATTGTGTATGGCACTGGGTAAAGATACCATGCCGGTATTCGGACCGGATAGATCGGTTTACCTAAGAGAGCAATTTGAGTTGTAGAAGGGTCCGCTTCCGGTGTGAAAAGACAAGATGAGTTGGAAGATGAAGATAACACATTGGATAATTGGAGCGGTAATTGATAGGGGTTGATACAGACGGAAACCGGATGGATTGTCTTAATTGTTTTGATTTCATGTATTTTGCCGGCTTTATTGATACCGATTACATTCTCAATTATTAAATATTCTGTTGATAAATTACCAAATTTTCCGATTACCGTGATTCTGAGTTTATCTGAAGCAATACCGATAGGGGAATATTTATCCCTGTATTTATCGATGCTTGGTGTAATTGCTACTGTGGTATTAGCCTATTTTATCTATAGATTAGAACGAAATAACGAGAATCAAGCGGAACGTGAAGAAATTAAGCGCGTTAAAAGAATATTGAGTGTTTTACTTAAAACTGGTTTACAAAGGGCGTTTCAAAGTCAGCTAGATGATGAATGGGAATATTTTGATTTTATAAGGATTACTGAATCCCATATTGGATTGATTGCTTCGATTGGACATTTGCTATCTGAAGAGCAATTCCTTTGCCTAAATAAGATAATGGAAACACTTAAAGATATTGCCGATCATGAAAAAAACGGGGATCCCGGGGATGCGAAAATTTCAGTGAAGAGATTGATGAGGATAATAACTGTCCCGGTGTATCCGATGTATATATTTTATATGAAAAACTTAAGAACCGTTTACGATGTAATGAACGAACAGATTATTGAAATTATAAATATTATTTCTGAAAAAGGTAATAAAGAAACATTTTCTTACGGGGCTAAGTATGATGCAGATTCAAATATAATGTTTGAAAGCTCGCCCGATAATAGATTTAAGATATATGATAAAACCGGTAAGATTATTTGTGATGCCTTATTTGATAAAAATGGTATTTTAGATGGGACGGCCAAGGTATTTTGCGAAGAAGGATATCTTGAATTTGACGGTTTATTTGCTGATGGTAAACGCCATGGACAAGGTAGTGAGTATATGCATAATGGTAGGATAGGAAGA
>CAYZPF010000211.1:0-1587 GCA_964479995.1 uncultured Muribaculaceae bacterium
ATTATTGACACAGCCGAGTAGATGCCAACCTTAGCTTCACCCACAACCAGATGAGAGTCAGATTCCGATTTATATCTCGTCACATCTCCCAGGAAAACCTCCTTTTCGTCAATTGCATTATATTCACACGCATAAAGACAAGCTCCGCAATCATGGCAAAGCTCCTCTATAACTCTGATGATCTTAGATTCTTTAAGCATGAATATTGCATTATAGATACAATACTCCTGGCATTTTCCGCAATAAGTACAATTTAAAGTATTGATGACAGGAACTTTTTGAGTTATATCAATTTTATTTTCCTGCTCTCCATCCAAAAAAATTCTGACATTGGGCTCCTCTGCATCACAATCTGCCAGGGTAACGTTATAGCCTTTCTGTTGCAGTACATAAAAAAGATTTGTTGAAATCAATGTCTTTCCGGTTCCCCCTTTCCCACTTGCAACGGCTATTGAGATATTAATCATTTCGATTATGATTAATGGTCACAACAATTTTCTCCGGCCATAAGTGTATTGTTAAGCCAATCTGTAACAAGTTCAGTTGATTTTTTAAGCTCTGCTCCTACTATAATATCAATATTCTTGGCCTTAAAAAGATTCACGGCCTTGTTGCCTATTCCGCCCGCAATAATGTTGGTAACTCCGCGAGCCGATAACCATTCGGGGAGTATCCCCGGTTCATGAGGTGGCGGAGTAACAAGCTCTTCTGATACAATAGTGTTATCTTCAACCGTTACAATTGCAAATTGCTGACAGTGTCCAAAATGGCTGCATAAAAGACCATTTTCCAGCGGTATAGCAAATTTCTGTTTCATTATCTGTTTTTGATTAGTTTTTATATTTCTATTAAATCTTATTAATAATCTCTTCTACTGTTCTATCTTCTTTGATAATTTTCATCTCTATGGTCAACTCATTAAAGATACTCTTCACTTTATTACCGAAATCTCCTGAATAAACTTTTGAAACACCTTTGTTAGCAATAAATTGAGCCGATGCAGGGCCTGCACCCTCTACACTCTCTTTATATTCATTAAGAATAAATTCTGTTGAATTTACCTCTGTGTCGTAAATTGCAAAATAGGCGCAACGTCCGAATCGCCTGTCCATTTTTGATTTAATATCACCTCCCGTTGATGTAATTGCTATTTTCATATCTCAATCTATTTATGTTTACAGAACATTTCACAAAGATAATGAACATTTGTTCATTATTATTATTTTTTATTATATTTGTTATAATCTTTTATTATTAACAATATGGAAACTCATATAAAAATTAAGGTACTGCTTTTTATATCAATTTTTACGACACTCCTGACCGCAAGTGGCCAAAACAGGGTACTAACACTTGAAGAGGCTATAACTCTTGCGCTGGAAAATAATATGGAGTATAAATCCGGCTTGCTGGAAGTAGAACAGGAGAAGGCTAACAGGAAATCGGCATTTACGCTTGAACAAGCCACCATCTTTTACGGATGGGATAAAAATAATGCAGAGGAGAAGGGATATCCCCTTAATATTATTGGGATAGAACAAAATATAAGTTTCCCCACAGTTTATGCTTCGCAAAACAGAATAAATA
>CAYZPF010000212.1:0-1525 GCA_964479995.1 uncultured Muribaculaceae bacterium
AAGATCCTCCTCTCTCTCACCCCTATGCGGGTCATTATCCACTCATCGGTTGTATCAACCATCTTTGAGAGCATTTGGTTGTCCAGAATATAGTCGGGAACATAACCATCTATTGCAGTAATCGCTGCCCTTTTCTTAGTGTTCATAGAAGAATATTTTTTAGTTAAATGAGATATGGTTACGGAAACCGGGGGCTGCTTATAAAATTATGCCTGTTTCTTATCTATCATCAAGCGCCCTCTGTAAAAACCACACTCGGGACAAACTCTGTGGTATAATACTGCTGAGCCGCAATTTGAACAGGTAGCAAGTGTTGGCAACTCTGCTTTATAGTGAGTTCTACGTTTATTTCTGCGTGTTTTAGAAGTTTTGTGTTTCGGATGTGCCATTTTTCTATACTCTTAGTAAATTAATTCAATAAATCTTTAAGCTTATCAAAAGGAGATGAATCTATCTTAGCTGTAGGTTCTCCCTTGGTTAAAGCATTCAATCTCTCAATCATTTGCGGGTTGCATTTTTTCTCTTCATGTACTCTTTGCATAGGTAATCCCAAATATGCAGTATCGTACAAAAACTGTTTAAGGTCAAGTTCGCTCTCATTGGGGTCCAATCTAAGTATCTCGCCATCTTCATCATCTAAAGGATTAGCAGTGAACTTAACAACAAGAGTTGCGTGTGTATCTAATTCCAATTCCAATTCGTCAAGACATCTGTCACATTCGATCAACACCTTCCCAACTATGTGAGCCTTGATCTCTATAAGCGATACACTCCTCTCCAATGTTAAAGACACCAATAAGTCTGCACCCTCAATTTCTCTGTTTTCAAATTCTTTAAAGAACTCTTTATCAATTGAAAATCCATAATAATGTTTCCCAATTGACATCCCCTTAATTGGGATGATATAATTTTTAATACCCATTTTAACGCGTAAGGAAATGAGCCTGCAAAATTAATCTATTTTTTCTAAATAGCAACCTCCGTTAAAGCTTTCTTCTTTTTCTGTCATTCTCATCAAGATATATCTTTCTAAGACGCATATGCTTTGGGGTTATCTCAACAAGTTCATCCTCCTGTATGTATTCGAGGGCCTCCTCAAGAGAAAATTCAACAGGCGGAGGTAAAACTACCTTATCATCGGTGCCGGCAGCCCTTATATTGGTAAGCTTTTTGGTTTTGCACAGGTTTATCCCCATATCTTCCCCCCTGTTATTCTCACCCACAACCTGTCCGGCATAGATCTCTTCACCCGGATGAATAAAAAAACGACCTCTGTCTTGCAATTTATCCATAGAGTAGGCTATTGCAATACCTGTTTCTATCGCAATTAACGAACCATTTGTCCTTTTCTCAATTTCACCCTTATAAGGTTCATATTCTTTGAACCTATGTGCAACTACTGCCTCACCCTGTGTTGCAGTCATTAAATTACTTCTTAATCCTATCAATCCCCTCGATGGAATATCAAAGTCAAGATGAACTCTATCTCCCCTACTCTCCATATGGAGGAGCATCCCTTTACGTC
>CAYZPF010000213.1:0-1509 GCA_964479995.1 uncultured Muribaculaceae bacterium
TATCTGCAACTTACAAATGCAAAAGTTATTACCAAACCCAACAGAGTTACAGTTTTTGGTCCGGCCTATTTGGTTGTTGAGGATGTACCTACTCCGTTTGCCCTTCCTTTTGGCTTTGTGCCTAACAGAGCAAACCGTTCCAGCGGCCTTTTGGTCCCCTCTTTTACAGAGGAGGCTGCACGGGGTTTTGCCCTTAAAGGGCTGGGTTATTATTTTGTTTTCGGAGACCATCTGGACCTTACTCTAACCACAGATCTCTACTCCTTAGGTTCATGGAACATGCTAATGACCTCCCGCTATAAGAAAAGGTATAAATATGATGGCAACTTTAGTGTTAATTATTCTGTAAATCAGGTAGGAGAGAAGGGGGCTCCCGATTTTAACCAATCAAAAGATTTTTCTGTAAGGCTAAGCCACTCGATGGATTCTAAGGCGAGGCCGGGGACTACGTTCAGAGCTTCTGTAAACTTCTCAACCCCTATGAACGATAGGTTCAATTCCCAGGATATTCAGCAAAGCCTTCAGAATCAAATATCCTCATCAATCTCTTATGGTAAAACCTTCTCAATTTTCTCTTTGAGCGCAAATATGCTCCATAGTCAAAACTCTCTGGACAGCTCATATGCCTTTACCCTTCCTAATATCACTCTCTCGATGAATACTATCTATCCATTCAGAAAAAAGGAGAGCGCAGGTAAAAAAAAGATATATGAAGAGATCTCTTTTAGATATAACACTACTTTGGACAATAAGGTAAACTTTAAACTAAGGGAGGTTAGCGAACCCGATTTCTTTTCAAAGTTTAGGAGTGGAATGCAGCACCGGTTTTCAATCGGACTGCCAACATTCAATCTCTTCAAATATCTGCAGTTTTCTCCGGCAGTAAACTATGGAATGAACTGGCATTTCCAAAAGAACGAGAAGAGCTATAACAGTGAGACAGGCATGGTGGAGAGTAATATAGGAGAGATATTCAGCAGTTTTGGTGTTACGCAGGACTATTCGGCCTCTCTTTCAGCTAATACTACTATTTACGGAATGTTTAACTTTGGGCCGAGAAGCAAAGTCAGGGCTATCAGACACATGATAAAACCATCACTGAGTATGAGCTTGAGGCCGGAGCTTGGTACGCCTGCAAATGGTTACAGAATACTTAATTATATTGATGCTAACGGTGTGCAACATCAAAGGGAGTACAATATATACGAAGGTTTATTGGGAGGTTATCCGTCAAAAGGGAGCTCTGCTTCAATGAGTTTTTCAGTAGGTAACAACATTGAGGCTAAAGTGGTAGATGAGAGAGATACTACAGATGGGGGCATTAAAAAGATTAAGTTGATAGATAATCTTAATTTGGGCGGCTCTTATAATTTTTTGGCGGATTCAATGAAGCTTTCAACCATATCGGTGAGCATGAGTACTACTATTTTTGGCTCTCTGGCACTTAATGCAAACGCCAATCTTGACCCCTATGCCGTAGATAATGAAGGTAAGAGATATAATGAATTC